>JASFKW010000101.1:0-14107 GCA_050118435.1 Gammaproteobacteria bacterium
TTCGTAGTTACTCATGGCATATCTCCTTGGCTTGGATGGGTTAAGAGCAATTACCGCTGCTCTGGGAAAGAAGTATAAACAAAAAAGCTGGTTTGTCTAGGACAAAAGGCGTTATTATTACACCCACCAACCGCAGGGGGATGGCGCATGGCTGAGAACACGCCGACAAATCGGGGCAATTACTCGATCGGTATCGTTGAGCGCGATACGGGCATCGGACGCGACACGCTGCGGATCTGGGAACGCCGTTACGGTTTTCCCGAGCCGGTGCGCAACGAAAAGGGCGAGCGTGTGTATTCAGATAACCAGGTGCGACGCCTGCAACGGGTGCGGCGCTTGCTGGACCAGGGTCTGCGCCCGGGTAAAGTGCTACCACTTGGCGAAGACGCCCTGCATCAACTCGAAGCCGGCCTGTTACCCCAGGCACCGCAACAAGCGGACGCGGCCATCCAGGAGATGGTTGACGCGGTTCGTTGCGCCGATACCGGCAAAGTCAAGTCGCTGCTGCAAACCCAGTACCAGAATCTGGGGATGCAGCGCTTCGTTGTAGAGACCGTCACTCCCTTGCTGAGCACCGTGGGTGAACTCTGGGCCGGCGGGAGGCTGCAGATTTTTCAAGAGCACTTTCTGTCCGACCAACTGATTCGTTTTCTGAATACCCAGATTGCCAAGTTGCAGAAAACGGGCGGGAAACCGCTGGTGCTCTTGGCTACGCTCCCCGGTGAAGGACATACGCTGGGCCTGCTGATGGTGTCTGCCATGCTTTCGTCACACGGTGTTTCCGCGGTCAACCTCGGTGGCGAAGTCCCGATGGATCAGATTGCCCAGGCGGTGCAACAGTTCCGCGCCGATGTTGTTGGCGTTACTTTCAGCGGTTCATATCAGTACACCAATATCCGGCCGCACTTGATCGAGTTGCGGCAGTTGCTACCCGCGCATGTGGAAATCTGGGTCGGCGGGGAGGGCGTACGCCGCCTGCGGAAGCTGCCGGCGGGTGTGACCAAGTATCATTCACTGCAAAAACTTCCCGTGTGAACTCACGAGTACGCCGGTATTTTGGGAACAAACCTTTCTGACGGCCAGTCATGGATTCGCTCACACAACTTGCATTAGGCGCGGCAGTTGGTGAAGCCACTGCCGGGCGTCAGCTTGGCCGCCGTGCGGTACTCTGGGGTGCTATCTGCGGAACGTTGCCCGATCTTGACGTGTTCGTGCCCCTCGGTGACGCGGTACGCGATTTTACCTACCACCGCAGCGCGAGCCATTCATTGTTCGTGTTGGCGGCGTTGACCCCGCTGGTCGCCTGGATGATTGTCAGGATACACCCCGAAACGGTTGCGCATCGGCGACGCTGGTTCGCGCTCGTCTATCTGGTGTTTGCGACCCACGTACTGCTGGACAGCTTTACGGTGTACGGCACCCAGATCTTATGGCCTTTCGTTACGACGCCTATGGCGTGGTCGACCATCTTCATCATAGACCCGCTGTACACCGTACCGTTGCTGGTCGGCGTCCTGGCGGCTTTGATTGCTGCGCGGCGTTGGTCGTGGGGGCACACGGCCAACACCGTCGGACTGGTGCTGAGTACTGGCTATTTGGCGTGGACGCTGGGTGCGAAACTGCACGTTGAGCATGTCGCGCGGAACTCTCTGATAAACCAGGACATGGCCACGACTCGGGTGCTGACCACCCCGATGCCGTTCAACAGCTTGTTGTGGCGAATTCTGGCGGTCGATGACAACCGCTACTACGACCGCTACTACGAAGGTTTCTATTCGCTGCTCGACGGCGCCGACCCGGTTGAGTATGCGTCCCGGCCGCGCAAACTGGAGCTGTTGGAGCCTCTGCGTGACAGTTGGGCGGTGCAGCGGTTGCAGTGGTTCACCAAAGAGTTTTACGCCGCTGATTCAATAGACGGCGACGTCGTCATGACCGATCTGCGCATGGGATTTGAGTCCGAGTATGTATTTCGTTTCAAGGTCGGGGAAATGGGCAATCCCCACCCACACCCGGCGCCCGTCGAGCGGGTGCCGGGCATTCGTAGTTTTGAGCGTCTCCAGTGGGTGTGGGCGCGCATATGGGATCCACAGGCGCGATAGCGCAACATTCTCGGGCTAAGCAGTCCAGTGGCTGTGGTCGCTCGATGTCGCAGCCCTGTGCAAAATCGACACTGAAGACCGGAAACTGGGGTCGGGTCAGAACACAGTTTCTGCTGATGTACCGGTTCAAAACCCGGTTAATTAAGGTGCATAGACCACAAGGAGGCGGAACATCTCACGCGAACCGTGCTTTGTCCGGCCGCGCGCACCCCAGCACTTCGTATTCAGACCAACATAGCCCCGGTCGTTCAGGCCACGCTGCAGCGAGAAGCCAACGTATGACGCTTCGTAGCGGAGTTTCATCTTCACCGCGCCGGAATAGTCACGCAACGTTTTGAGTGGGTCCGCCAAGCCCTTCAGTGTTAGGCGACAGCGGAAGTCCAGCACCTCGCCCGTGTGCTGATTCAATCCACAACCGTGATAGCGTTCGTCATCGACATCGATCCCAACCTAGACCATGTTCTGACTCATAGACGCCTCCTGTTCGCTCTGATGCTCTCAACCCCATGAGATATCCATCACCGAAGGTAACCCTCAGGGTAGGAGGGGCGTCTATATCTTCTATACCCGGCTCGAAACTATCGTGCACGCGGGACCCGCAGGCAGCGCTTCTTGTACTCCCTGTCACTGTCGCAGGGGCAGGGGGCGTGCGTATGGGCTTCAGAAATGGTTCACTCTCTGATTCTTATGATCTCGCCGCCGTTCCCCGCGCTTGCCCATCTTGGGCACATCTTCCCACGGAGGCCGTCGCTGGGGAGTTGGCTGTTAACCGTGCCACATTCTGGCGCTGGCGTAAGAAACCCCGGTTCCGTGAGTGAGTGTCGCGCCCTTGCAAACGCATTCGCGACGTCGTTACTCCCCGAAACCCGTCTCTCCCTTTGATCCCTCCTCACTTGAGCGTGGGGTACCCCTGAACATAGACCCAGTCGGTCTTTTTGGCAGGAAGGTGACAACCGTAGCAATTAGAGAAACCTTCGCCTTTCCAGCTGGTGGCAACGTTCGTGTCCGGCGCATCGGGTTTGAACAGGCCCCAGGCCCAGCCGCCGCCGAAATTTGGATGATCGGGGAATCGGTCTTTCCTGTCGCGTACCATGACGAACCACACGCCCACGTCCGTTCCCCAGTGCGCCGTACCCGTGGCCAAGGGTTCTGAATCGGTGTGTCGCACCTCCTTCACCAGGACCGCCCCGTCTGGGAATTGCCCCGTCTCTCGATAGGCCTTCACGGTGGCTCGCTGGGTATATACATCATGCAAGCCGGGGCCTGCTGCCCCTGGCTCTTCGGGGACGAAGAACGACCCGAGATGAACGAACCGGGTGCGGAAATCTTTCGGAAGCCGAATCTCGCCGTCGTCCGATACGTAATTCGAAAAGGCGGTTGTCTGGTCGTTAGGGTGATCACCTGGAGATTTCGGCGCAGAAAGGGCTGGGAAAGCGATCGCCGAGGCCGTCAACGTAAGCGCAATACCTACTGGGCGAGAAAACCACATACTAAAAATCCTCCTTCTTTCAAAATCTAAATCGTTCACTACAACCTGAAACACATCGGTATCGACTGAATATCCACCGCCTGCGGGCCAGATGACCGGTATTTGGAGTCGAAGATGCTGGGCTGGCTCCGGTAGGAACGGCCTGGCAGGTATACCAATCCATTGGTCCGGCATTAACCACTCGGGCTGCCTGGAACTCCCCTGCCATGAGCCGCCCCGCGTCTCATGACGCGGGGTCGACTGAGGGAACGCCTTATTTCGTGCGACTGATGATCACGCGCGTCACGGGGTTGCGCCAGTCGCGCACCGCCGGCTGAAGATCGCCGATCCCGTGGATACCCCGGTGGATGTGCACATAACCTTCTCCGTCCACACCCGGAGAGCTACCCTGACCGCCGCACGTCGGGCCGGGAATGCTCATGCACAGCTCGTCGTTCGGCTCGCTGCCGGCGTCATAGGCCGGACTGTACTCGACCACGCTGGCATGGCGACCCCGCGGCAAGGGCAGGTTCTGGAACGCGAAAAAGCCATCGTTGGTTGGAATGAGCATGGCGACGAGGCTCAACCGGTCGCGGCCGGGACGGGCCTTGATTTCGACCGTCACGGATTCACCCGGCAACAGCAGGCCATTCGGAAGCAGGGCAGCCGAACTGGTAACCCCGCCCACGCCGCTCTGGGCTTCGAGCGACGCGGTCAGCGGTGCGACATCGCCCGCCTCTGCGACTGTAGCCAGCTCTGCGCTGGCGGCGTCCCCGGCGTTGAACAGAAGGTGAGGCTCGAACCGGTGGCTCGCAACCAGGATCGGCGTAAACGTCATCCCATTTGTCAGGTTGGTAACGGTTACAGCATAGTTGTGGTCGGCATGCGCCGGGGCGGCCAGAACCATGCCTGTCATAATCGCCGCCGCCATACCGCCTCGCAGTGATTTTCTCAACATGATTACTCCTCCCGAAAAAAACGCGGTGCACCGCTGCTCGCCTGTTGGTGCAGGGACATTCACAGTTACGGAACCGATTAAAAAGCAAATTGTTCACGCCCTGGTCGCGAAAGTTTCACATTTCTATCACGGAAGCCCGGCCTGTGGGGCGTTTTGCGAGCACGAGAAAGCGTTGGGGAGTACTCCGGACACTGGCGTTAACAGGGTCTGCTTCGAAGCCTTCACGGGCGCTGATGCCCTGCTTACGTGACACGTCGAGGTTCGTGCCCCTCCAGCGGCGTGTTACCCTTAGTGTTGATACTGCCGGCGGGACGACGCAGGCCAGCATCGATGCGGAACTGGCCGGTTACTCTTTTACGGTCTCGATCCAGGTGTGCTCAGGCGGCGCGGCTGTCCGATGATGGCGGACCCGAGACGGGCAGACTGAACTGCACCTGTGCGCCCGCACCGGGGGCATTGTCCACCCGCAAGCGGCTTTGATGCAGCTCCAGGATGCGCCTGGAGATAGCCAACCCCAGGCCCGCGCTGCCGCTGGTGCTGGCGGCACCGTCGCGGGACTGGTAATACCGGTCGAAGACATACGGGAGATCCTGGGCGGCGATGCCAGGACCGGTGTCGGTAACGGTAATGTCGACCGCGCTGTCTCTCAACGACAAACGCAGATCAATGAGGCCGCCCTGCGGCGTATTGCGCAAGGCATTGTCCATGAGATTGTCCAGCACGCGCTCAATCAGGCCGATGTCGGCGTCCACCAGCGGCAGCTGCTGGGGCAGGTGAGTGGCAAGGCGAATGCGTTTTCGTTGCGCCGTCAGTGCGTGCTTGTGCGTAACATCCTGTACCAGTTCGGACAACGCAAACCGCTCTTTCTTCACCTTGACCTGGCCGGCATCCAGCTTGGCGAGCTCGAACAACGAATCCACCAGTTTGCTGAGCGACTGCCACTGGCGCAGCGAGCGCTTGAGGTAATCCCGCCGTTCCGTGTCGGAGAGAGTCGCATCCTTGATAAGCAGCGTTTCAGTAATGGCCTGCAGAGCCGCGAGCGGCGTCCGCAGATCGTGCGAGACATTCGCGACCAATTCGCGACGCAGGTCGTCGGTCTTCTGCAAAAGACGGATCTGGGCCTGGATCCGTTGTGCCATTGCGGCAAACGTGCGCTGCAGGTGCCCGATTTGATCCGAGGTCACGGGCTCCCCCATGTCCGGCACCGGCGCGCTGAAGCCGCTTGCCTCGAAGGCCTGCATATCACGGGTTAGCTGGTGTAGGCGGCGGGTGAGGTAGCGCAAGAGCAACAGGCCTGCGGCCAGCGCGAAAAGCGTGGCGATGACCACTGCGCTCACCGTCAAACGCGGTATGCGGCTGGCCTGCAACTCATCGACGACAGCCTGCATCTGCTCTCCGGCCAGTACCACGTAGAGATAGCCTTCGGGCTCATCGGCGGGGCCAATGGGTGCAGCCGAAAACACATCCTTTCGCCCTGGGTGGCGCGGGTCATCGCCGAAGATCGGGAATTGTTGTTCGTCACGTATAAAGGTTCGTACCGGCGCCAGGTCGATGCGTTCCTGCTTCACCGTTCCGGGCGGCGCGTGGTACGCCAGTATACGGCCGGCGGGATCGAGCAGGTATACCTCGATGCTGGGGTTGACCACCATATAGGTATGAAACACGTGATCCAGCGCTGCTTCGTCGTACCTCTCATCCGCGATGTTGAGGCCGGTCTCATCAATCAGGTTGCTCGCTACCTGCGTCAGGTCGCCTGCCAGTCGCCTGTTCAGTAGCTGCAGCGTTTCCTGATAGAATGCCTCGGCAGCGCGCAGCGTGATCCACAGATAACTGCCGCTCAGACCAACCACCAGCACAATCAGCACCAGGGCCAGCCTGCCATAGAGCGTTTTAAACACGCCGATCGTCCCGGAATTTGTAACCCGTGCCCCACACAGTGAGGACATAGTGCGGGTTGGCCGCGTCGGGCTCGATCTTGGCGCGCAGTCGGTTGATGTGCGAGTTGACAGTGTGTTCATAACCCGCGTGCCCGTATCCCCACACACTGTCCAACAATTGCGCGCGCGTGTAGACCCGTCCCGGGTGGCGGGCGAACTCCCACAGGAGATCGAATTCCCTGGTCGTAAGCTGCACCGGCTTACCGTTGAGCAGGACTTGGCGTCGTTCCCGGTCGATCTCCAGACTGTCACAGCGCAACCGCGTCATTTCTTGACCAGCTTCTGAATGCAGTGCGTCGATGCGGCGGAACAAGGCCTTCACGCGCGCTACCAGCTCGGGGACGCTGAACGGCTTGGCGATATAGTCGTCGGCACCCAGCTCGAGACCCAGCACCCGGTCAATCTCCGATGACTTCGCTGTCAGCATGATTACCGGGATATAGTTTGGTTCGGCGCGCAATAGCCGGCACAGATCCAGTCCTCCGAGCCCCGGGAGCATGAGGTCGAGCACCACCAGGTCAGGTGGTTGCCGGCGAAGCGCCTCCAGTGCCTGATTACCGTTCGCGTAGTGACTGGTCTGGTAACCGGCATCGCCCAGGTGCAGAGTCACCAGTGCGGCAATATCCGCATCGTCTTCGACCACGAGAACACGGCGCTGCATAGGTTTTTCCCCCAATTGGCGATTGCGTCCGATCAGAAGTTCTTATGGTTATACGGTCGCCCCTCTCCCGAAATTAGTGTCTACAGGGCGCGCAAAGTTCACCCATTTCCAAATAGCGTGCGCCACCGCCGATGGATTGCGGTTCGAACGGGCCCGCTCAGCCAGTCGGAAGAGCGATATAGACCTGATTAAAAACAGCAAGTTGAAGTACATCCTTTTGGTCGCCCGTGCGTGGCCTGACGGCTGGTGCTGGGGAACTGACCGGCCGGTCGCCCAGCCGGCTGCCGCGGGGCGTTTTAGGACGAACCCGAAGAAGGGGCGGCCATACCAGGGACCGGCGGGCGAAGGAGGTCGCGTTGATTAACCACGAAACCGATTCACTGCACGACTCCGCGACGCGGTCGCCGCACATAAACGTGAATAAAAAGTGATCGATCCGTGAGGAATGTGCGTGTGCTTCGCCCCATAGTTTCAGTGGGGAATCGTTTCAGAGGCGCAGACAACGATGTGCAGTCTCGCCAAAGAAACAACCCTGGATCAGGTTTCTCCACCCCCCTGGTGAATGCTGGCAGTTGGGGTGTCAGTGACTGATCGTTCCCCCCTCACCGTGCAAAGGAGCGCTCATTATGACTGGTAGAATCCTCCGGTTGTTGGCCTGTTGCTGGCTGCTGCCCGTCGCGGCGGAAGATGTGGTTGAGGAAATTGAGCCCGCGCCGGCTTCAATCGGGACCGACATTCCGACCACCTATTTCGGTCCACCACCATCGACCGTGGAGCCAGAGCTGATTGGTCCCCTGCAGCTTTTGACTGCGGGTCAACTCGATACCGAAGCCGGCACCATCACGCTGCCCCTGTATCGCGGGGAACTGCGTCAAACGGGCGAAAATGTCTGGTACATCGTAACGGATACCACCGACCAGGCGAACGCCGCGGCGCTGGGCATAAACCATTCGGCCAAGCTCGCATTTGCCGAGAGCTGCCGGGGTGTCAGAACGGCTGAGTACGATCGTGACGCAACTCTGTTGTTCGATTTCGGTTCGGTAGACTTCAGTCCAGACCGCATTGTCGTCCCGGGTAACGCAGAAGTTGCAACAGCCCCGGTCTTCCCTCCGTCAGACTTCCAGCCCGGATCAATCGGTGATGAACTATACACGCCCCTGGTCAGGATCAGAAACGCAGGTAATCATATCTATAATGCGCCCATGATCGCATTCGACGTCGCCGAGGATGATCTGGATTTTTGTGACGGTGACGTTGATTATGATCTTGTCCACGACAAAGTGACCAAAATCTGCCCATCTGAAGGGACTGTCACGCTTCAGCTCACGCCGGGATTCAGCTTCGCCAAGCCGGTACTGTACCTGAGCACGGAGGCAGACGATCCGTTACCCGCTGCACTGGAAGGTGCGACCTTCTCACCGGCCCTCAGAGATATCGCCGTCGGTCGAGACGACTCGCTGTTCAGCGCCGTTGAGCGGCTGTTCACATTTATCAATGGTCCAACCAACACGGTTGCCGGCCAGGTGAACCCGCAGCGCCAGGGTCTTACCAGCGCAATACTTGGCGAAGGCGACGCACTCAATGTAATCGGCGGCATACCGACCGTCGCCACAGACTACAGCCCTTTGTGGGACCTCAACGTTGGTGAGTGGACGGCTGATGCCATTCAGAAGGGCTACCGTTCACGCTTAACAGAAGAATTCCAGATCCTCGGCTTCGTCTCTCGCGGATTTATCACCGGCCCTGGTGGAACACCCTATGGCTCTACAGGCTTCATCGTGAACTGCCCGATCGTTCACCGTTTTCTGTAAGTCGCGCATAGCCATTAGGAGGAGAGATCGTCATGAAACGACACACTGAAAGATCACTGGTCACAGCTGCGCTACTCGTGACACTGTCAGCCTGCGGGGGCGGAGACGGCAACAACGCCGTGACCCCGGATACAGGGACATCGGTATCCGGAAACGAACCCACGCAGGAGCCTGATGAGACGAGAGATGAGCGAGAGGATCGAAGCGAGCCGCGAAGGGATAATCGACTACCGGGCGGCCGTCTGGCGCGGGATTTCGCTCGTGAGACCAGCTCCTGTACTGTCGCCAACAGCGGAGTCATCCCGGGTTTTCCGTTGCCAGTCGTGTCACCGGAGCCTGACGAGGAACTGCTCCAACCCCCGCCGGCCTCCGTCGGGGCAGATGTTCCGATCACCTACTTCGGTCCGGCGCCAACGTCCGTCAACCGCAACCTGATCGGTCCGCTGCAGCTGCTCACCGCCGGCACCCTCGACCTCTATCCAGACCCGGCAACCATCACACTGCCACTTTATGAGGGCATTCTGTCACGACCGGGTGCAGCGCATGACGGTGAAAAGATCTGGTATGTGGTCACGGATACCTCGGACGAACAGAACGCTGCGGCACTCGGGCTGAACTTCAGCGCCAAGCTCAACTTCAGTGACGCACCGCCGGCGATGTCCACGATGCTGATGCAGACCGCGGTGCGCCACGCCTTCTACGACAGTGCGGGGACGCTGGTGTACAGCGGTGGCAGCGTAGACTTTTCCCCCGAGCAAGTCGTGACTCCAGGTAGCACAGATGTCAACGGTACCAGCAATCTGCTTGATTCGCTGAGTTTTCAGCCGGGCTCGGTCGGCAGCGATGGCACAAGCAGCGACGGCTTCTACAGTCCGCTGGTGCAGATCGCCAATGCCGGCGGCCATATATACAATGCTCCAATGGTTTCATTCGCGACGCAAGCCGGAGACCTTGAGCCATATTGCGATGGCATATCTGCAGACGAGGAAGAAGAGGCCAGAACAATCCTGCATGACAAGGTCGTAAGTATCTGTCCGGGAAAGGACGGCGAACCGGGGACCGTTACGCTGGCGCTGACGCCTGGATTCAGCTTCGGGCGCCCGGTGCTTTACTTGTCGACGGATGCCTCGGCGGGTATCGCTGCATCGCTCGAGGGAGCCACGTTCTCACCGGCGCTGGCGAATGTTGCTGTGGGACGCGATGATTCGTTGTTTAGTGCCGTTGAGCGCATCTTTGGCTTTACGAACGGCCCAACCAACGACTTCAGCGAGGTCAATCCCCAACGTCAGGGCTTCAACAGTGCCATCGTTGGCCAAGGTGGTCCACTCAATGTGCTGGGGGGAATTCCCACGGTGGCGACCGATTACAGTCCACTCTGGGACTTGAACTTGGGCGAATGGACACAGGAAGCGATCGACAATGGTTACCGTTCGCGGATGACCGAAGAATTCGCCATTCTCGGCATGGTCGCACGCGGTTTCGTGACAGGGCCCGGCGGTGCTCCGTATGGTTCAACGGGGATCATCATAAACTGTCCCATCGTACACCGATTTCTGTGATAGCAGTAAGCCACCCAGCGAACGCCGGGAGCCACGCAATGGCTCCTGGCGTTCCCCGAGTGGGGTATCGACCTGATGCAGGTGGGCCAATCCATGCGCACTGTGCTGTCCGCGGTGCGTCGGCCGAAGCAGAGCGCAGGTCCTCTCGATCATTCAGCCGCCAATCGAATAAAGGATTCCAGCTCGACACCGAAGTCCGCCACGTCGTCCAGTAGCCTGGTTCTCTGATCGTCCACCGGTATCTCGCCGCGCAGTTGCTCGAGCTCGGCGCGGAAATCCGTGAACGTGAAGTGACCGGATTCCCCGTCGACCAAACGGGCGCGGCAGTGTTCCAGCCACTGCGCCTGCTCGCCGGCACTGAGCGTTTCGGGGTAATTACGCGCCCGATAACGAAACAGCATCTCCGGAAGACGCTTGTCCACAAAGCCCCAGCTGTGCGTGCCCAGTTCCTGTGGATCGGTAGCGTGAAGCGCGCTCATCAACCCCTTGTCACTCTCATCGAAGAACCCGCCGGCGTACATCATCAGATCCGGATCAGTAACCGGCTCGAACTCGCGCGGTTCGAATATCTTGGCTATCTTCTGCTGGATCGCCTTGCGCGCATGGAGCAGGGTCTGGCGGTTGCGCTTGCCCGTTATGAGATCGATTCGGAGCCGTTGCGCGACATCTCCGGTCAGGGTAGAAGTCGGGGCGATAACCGGACACTTGTTGATCAGAAGTTGCTTGAGCGCCGGGCGCGCGACTCCCTCGGGGAGATCCTCGTTTGCGGCGTAAAGTCGTTCCAGCAGCGTTTTCACGCCAAGATCGAGCAGCAGCGCGGGGTCCTGAGCGAGGTCGAAGACAATGATGCTGTTCCTGTTGGTCGGGTGTGCAGCAACCGGCACCACCAGACGGGTATTGCCGTGATCGCTGCCGTACATCCCCGAGGTGTGCAGGATCGGCGTCATCTCCTTCAGATCGATGTACTTGAGAACTTCCTTCTTACGTCGCAGCCGGTAGAGAAAATCATAGAGCTTGGGTTGTCTTTCCTTGATCAGCTTCGCGATCCCAAGGGTGGCGTAGACGTCGGACAGGGCGTCGTGCGCCTGTGCATGGGCAATGCCATTCGCGACGGTGAGGTCTTCCAGCCTGAAGCTGGGCCGATCGGCATCCGCGCGGCGGGGCCAGACAATACCCTCCGGACGAAGATCATGGCAGGCGCGCACCATATCGATGATATCCCAGCGCGAATTGCCATTCTGCCACTCGCGACCGTAGGGATCGTGCAGGTTGCGGTAGAGGGTGTTGCGTGTCACCTCATCATCGAAGCGCAGCGAGTTGTAGCCTAGGCCGCAGGTGCCGGGCTGCGACAACTCCGCCAGAATACGGGCGATAAACTCGGCCTCCGGCAGACCTCGCTCCAGCGCCTGCTGAGGGGTAATCCCGGTAATGAACGACGACATCGGGTGCGGCAGGGTATCCGGTGCCGGCCGCGCCATGATATTCAGCGGCTCGCCGATGATGTTGAGGTCCTCATCGGTACGGATGCCGGCGAATTGCACCGGGCGGTCGCGCGCCGGATCCACGCCGAAGGTCTCGTAATCGTGCCAGTACAGCGTGTTCTGTATCATTGAACTGCTCTCAAAAATGCCGGAGAGACCCTACCACAGGGCACTCGACGGGGACAGACTAGGGTAACTGGGAAATGGCCGATCTCTGTGATCGGTGACAGAGGGAATGGGGTGCGGACGCCCACCGGCGCCGGTGATACGACCCTGTACACATATGCTGCCGATGCCACAATCACCCATCGCCCAGCAGCCGGCGCTTCGCCTGATTAATCTTGGCTGCCAGGAAGGTGGAACCGCCGCGGTCTGGATGGACTTTCTGCATGAGTCTCCGGTGCGCCTCTATGATCTGTTCGTCGGTGGCCCCGTCATCGAGACCCAGAATTTCATAGGCCTCGTGACGTGCCATTTCGTCGGAAAATCCCGTGGCGTCGTCACTCTTTCCGGGCTGTTCCCGCTCTTGCCATTCGTCACCATGCACCCGGTCCAAATAGGCACGTAAGAGTGCTGCGGATTCTTCGTCTTCTCGAGTGTACTCGGCCAGCAGTTCAACTAGCTGATCGAGTGAAAGCGCCTTCAAATCCTTGCCGGCGCACCGGCCTTCAAGCACGCAACCGTTCATCTCACCCGTGTCGTGATCCAGTGTCATGCTGAGAAAACGGGTTTCCACTTTTGACTGCTGGCCAGTAGACGGTCCTGGTTTAGATTGTGGGCTCTTGAAGTGTCTGTACACGCGCTGAAAGGTCGGCAGGTAGGGCATCAGTGGCACCAAACGGCGCAGGAAAGGCAGCAGGGCGCCGAAGAGTGCGAACACCCAGTTCAGTCGTCCGGTTGCCGCCAATACTATCAGCGCGACTCCGACGGTCACTGCAGCCACCTGAAGCTGAGTTCTGCCTGGTTGTCTGAGAAACCAGCGAAAAGCAAGATACAGGCCGGCAGCTGCGGCCAGGAGAATCAGCGCACGCACTGGGACTAACCCTTACTGATCTGCCGGGTAAGCAGCTCTACCTTCTCACCCCGCGTCTTGCTGAAGTGTTCCAGGGCCCGACGTCCACCCGCTGCATAGACGGCCACTGCGCTCAGCAGTTCACGAAGCTGCTGGGCGCTGCCTGCGTCAAACGGGCAATACGCCCCGTTTGTCAGTCTCGCGATCTGTCTGAAAGCATGCTCGGCGACAGGATCGCTGCCTTCGTGGAATAGGAATGCCGGGACATTATGTATGCCCAGTTCGCCGGCAATTCGGCAAAGCTCGGCAATGTTTTCTTCCATGCAGTCACCCACAAACACTAACGCATCGGCCTTTCTCTGCCTGGTCTCCTTGATGGCATGCCGAAGCACCTTGCGTATCTGCGTGTGCCCGCCCAGACATCGCACGGCTGCCATGCGTTGCTGCAGATCGACGGTGTTAGTCAGCCAGCCGGTGGAGCTGAACTCGTTGAATCCACGGTAGTAACACAACTGGATCTCCAGGCCACCGAGGCTCGCAGTCTCTTCGAACATCTGGGCCTGAATATGGCAGGCATGGTCCCAGGTGGGTCCACGGCTTGCAGTGGCATCCATAGCGAATATCAATCGTCCCAGGCGGGTCGACGACTTCACAACGGGTGTGGATGCCACCTTGCGCAGAAACGCATCGACCTCTGAACGACTGGACTTTTTCGGTAGCTTTTCTGTTCCCATTTCCTGCGCAGACTGGATGTTGTTCGGGGCCAGCTTTCAGGCGTCTGTCGAACTCAGGCTGATTTTACTGCGCCGGTGGCAAAATGGCCCAGAGGTCCGCAATGTCTCGTAACGAGATCGACTAAGCCGCTGATTAGAGAGGATTGTTCATTTCAATGGCGGCTTCTCGTCCCCCAATTGGTCCCCCGAATGGTTTTCCGCCTGCCAATTGGTAACCAGATCCAATCGGTCATTCATGGATTGTCCAGGTGGTTACCGGAGCGCGGCCTTCTTTACCAGATCGTCGAAGAATACTACCCGGCATTCGTGTTCCATCTGGCGGCACAGGGTACGGTATTGTCGGGCTACGTCGAGCGGGAATTCGAAGATTACCTCAAATGCGGCCGT
>JASFKW010000102.1:0-13739 GCA_050118435.1 Gammaproteobacteria bacterium
AGGGGCTTGAGGCAAAACGGCAGACGATAAAGGAGTTTTGCCTTGTTCAGTCGACCGCTCTTGATCTGCACGGCACCCTCAGCCGTGAGCAATGCCAACAGATCAATGCTCCTGCCGGCGAACCAGTCCACGGCTTTGTCGTACTGGTCTATATCAACCGCACAGGTGTGCGAATAAGCATGAGCTAACCCAATGTTGTGGGTGTTCAACCTGGCAGCCTGCTCCGGTGTGCTTATGCAGTTTTTGCGCAGGTTCCAACCTCTTCTGATCGGCCTTTTCTTTCCCGCAGGGATCTCCACCAGCACCAGGCCGCTGGCCACATATTCAGCCGCGCTGGGCTGAGCTATGCAGGTGTTATTCATGAGCTTCCCTTGGTGAACGAGCTAACTGGTCGGCTCTGCCCACCCCGCGGGCTCGGACCTGCGTTCGTCTTCCGCCTAGAGCAGGACGGCGGTCTCGGCCCACCTCGGCTGACACCGACAGTATCGTGGCCATGCTCGCGCCTTTAGACGGAATCTATGAGGGCGCGTATATCCTCCACGCGCCAGAATGTCCCGCGTCCGTTCCCGATTTTCACAGGCGCAGGGAAACGCCCAGATTTGACGCCCGCCCACCAGCAGGATTTCTTTACCGGAATGATTGGGGGAAGGCCGGCCTTCGGGTCGCCAATGATCTGGGAAAGGCGAAGAAAGCCAGTTTCAGGTAGCTGACGCATTTTAAATTGTTCCACATTAAGCCGTTACCGACCAATGTGTTCAATCTATGCGCTCATGAAGCGGTTATCACGCCGGTTAATTCAGCGATTTTCCCGGTGCAACGAACCAAGACTTGTCGTGAAATATGTCGGTTAGTTTTTCTACTTCCTCTGGGGTCCACGGATATTGATCCAGGGATCGCTCAATCCGGAGCAGAAACAGACCGTCTTGCGCCCAATCAGCCCATGCTTCGCCAATGACTGATTCGGCCTTGTTAAAATTTTTGGCCACCTCAGAAAGTGAATCTTGATGGGACATACCCCCGAGGCGGCAGCGTAGCACTTCGGCTGCCATTTGGATGCGTGTCTGCTGGTCCGCTTTAGGACGCCCCCTCTTTCTCGCTAGGCCGAGAGCCGACTCGAGCGTTTTTTCTCCCGCGAGATATGCACGCATTGCATCCTTCATGTAAGTCAATAGTTCGGGCGGGACGAGCTGCCTACTCTCTACAAGATCGCAAAAATGCCCTAGGAGCTGTCGGGCCTGCTCTGGCTCAGCATCACCCTCGCGGATTTCCCATGCGATCTGGTTGATGGCTGCCCGCGTTAGTGGGTTGTCATCGTCTATCATGTCGGCGCTGCACGCGATCTGAGATTCTAGCTTGGATCGGAGCCACCTTCTGTTCGGGCTTCGCTATTTCTTCCATCAAGTCTGCCCATTGCTGCATCATCACCCGCCGCTCTTTGAGATATTCAGCTTGGTTATAGCTTGCTCGGACCTTATTCCGTTCCTTGTGGGCTAACTGGCGTTCAATCACATCAGATCGATACCCAAGTTCGTTCAACATGGTGGATGCGGTCGCCCGGAAGCCATGTGCCGAAAAGCCAATGCTGCCGTTGCCGTTGAAACCCATACGCTCCAGCGCCCGATTCAACGTCGTCCCGGTCATGAAGGTTTTCGGGTTTCGGTAATTGGGAAACAGGTAGTTGCGCCCACCCGTATAGGTGTGCAATTCATTCAATAGTTCAATGGCTTGCCGAGAGAGCGGGACAATATGTGGTTCCCGCATCTTCATTCGTTCAGCGGGGATACGCCATTCTGCATGCTCGAGATCAATCTCGGCCCAGCAAGCCGCCCGCAGCTCAACAGTACGGACGAAAGTCAGCAATGCGAGCCTTAGCGCAATAACCGTTGTGCGGTATCCGCCATAAGAATCCAGTGCCGTCAGGAATTCCGCGATTTGCGCTCGATTGAGCGGCTTGCGGTGCTCTGGTCTTTGCCGGTGGATTGCTCCCTTCAGTGCTGCTGCAGGGTCGCTATCTGCCCGAAGCGTTGCCACCGCATAGCGGAAGATTGCTGAAATCCACTGACGCAGGAGTACAGCCACGGTGCCAGCGCCGCGTCCTTCTACCCGTCGTACGATCTCGAGCAAGTGCGCAGCCGTCACATTGCGGATCGGCAGGTTTCCGATGTAGGGGAAAACATCGGCATCTAGGAACCGTTCGACTTGGCGCGAGTAATAAGCCGTCCATCCCGGCCTTTTCTTAGCAATCCACTCGCGCGCAACAGCCTGAAACGTGTTAGCGTTCGCGGCGTGGCTCGCCAACCGTTCCGCCTGCCGATGGTGTGCCGGGTGAATGCCCTGCTTCACCAGTGCCCGGGACTTGGTACGTTCGTACCGCGCTTCGGCCAAGGTAAAGCACCCGCCCTTCCGCCTGGTTTCCGCCTCTTCGGGGGTTTCGCCATTCGGGGCAGTGGAATATTCGCCAACGGCGAAGACGTTTTCCTTGCCTGCGATTCGATAGCGGTAACGCCAAAGCTTCTTGCCTGTCACCCGAACTTCTAGATATAGCCCGCCGCCATCGGTCAGCTTGATTGGCTTGGCGGCCGGCTTGGTATTACGGATCTTCGCGTCGGTTAGCGGCATAATACGGGTATCGGGTTTTGATACCCGCAACGATACCCGCATTTTTTTGGATGACAATGGACGGCGCCGGTTACAGATAGACGCTACAATGCTGATATTTAGTTATTTTCAAACGGGCGCGGCTTAACAAGGACTCGCTTGGACGGCCATGTCAATTATCGATCATCAGCAGCATAGCGAACCTATCCTACTGTTTTCAATGTATTTAATTTTCTTGCACCCTATGCGACAGCCATCCGGCCCCCCCCTGCCGTGGTTCGGCGCCGAATGCCCGGAGGTCGTCGGCGACGGCCCACAGCCACCTGAACAGCACGCGCGGCCGGAGTGACCAACGCTGTTCACTGGCCGAGCCCCGTTTTTTTCGGCGGTTCGGGCCGCAGGGATGCAGCCGTCAAGGATACATGAACGCACGGCATTGGGTTGAAGGACCTGAGTTTTTTTCAATGCACGCGCCGGGAAGCCGGGCCGAGGTCGGGCATTGAGCGAGCCAGCGCCCCATCTTACGCCTGTCGCGTAGATTTCCAACACGCCGAGGAGCCGGCTGCGGGAAACCGGATGCCGGCAGGATAATCCCGGGAGGCGCCCCGAAAACGGGTGTCCCCCGCCGAACGGCTTGAGGCCCATCACCCCCGGCAGCGTTTGGGCCACCCGCACAGAAGGGTTCCCGGCATTGGGCACCCTGGCCATCGGCCCGGTCAGGAGCCGATCGATCCAGGAGCAGCCGGCCGTTCTAGGAGCGAGAACTGTTCCGCAAACGCTCTTGGGTGTCGACGGCACGCATTTGCGCCCGATCGCCGCAGAACCGAAGCGCCGCCTGGGATCAGGGCGAGGATTCCCAGTGGGGCGACCGCCCCAGAAGCGCTGAATCCGCGGACGCGTCGGACTGGAAAGCGCAGCCTGCAACATCGCCGGCCAAATCACGATGGCAAGGCAAGACACTCGCCTGCGCGCGATGCTCCGAGTTGTTGAAAACCAGCGCACTTTCAAGACCGGCAGCCATGCCTTGCTTCTCGAAGGCGCCGATCATCAGTGCCAGTGCCAGCAATATCGCAGTAACGCTTACCAGATCCACAACCACATTGCAGGTCTTGTCCATATCTTGCGCCCTCGTGCTCAGTGCGGCGTTTCGCGCAGTTCCGGCGTGTCCTGGTTATCGGCGTGCGTGCTCGAAAACTGTTGGGAGCTGGGGATCCCGCGCGCCCGCCACGGCAGAGTCACAGTGGCCGACGTCTCCTCAAGGGTATTCGACAGCGCCCTGTGATTTCCTTACGAAACGGCGACGCCCTTCGCTTTTGCGGCCACCTCACCGAGCCTCAGACCACGGCGGCTGCCGGCAATTGCACGAAACACCCTGACAAAAAAGCCAGCGCCCGTAACTGTTCGAGGCGCCGGCGTATCGCTGGTTCGAGGAGTCAGGTCACCAGCACAAGAACACAGCTCCCCTATGCACTGTGTTATTACCGTTGTCGGCCGGTGCACACAAATGCTGAGTGCCTGTTAACAGACCTGTGCGAGGGGTGCCTTCTCGTCTTCCGCGCAACCGCTGGTCCGGCCCGGACCCCACTTGTCAGACGATCGGGCAATCTTTGTCGCCTTCCCGCGCACGTTTTGCAGTCCTTCGAATTCCGGGTGCGCGCGGCCGGGAGAAGCCGCTCGAGCGTGAACTTCGTCACTGAATGTGGTGAGTTGTGAACGCCGTCACGAAATACATGCCGAAGGATCTCCATAACGAACCATACGTGAAGTGTCCTTGCCAGCCTTTGTGGAATTTCGGCATGGACGGGATTGCCGGCATCCGCCAGTTTGTGATCGGTTTCTCATTTCGCAAATCGGTAGTGAGGCAAACTTCACAGATACAGGTCCCTTTCTCCTGACAAGCATTCTGGAGGATGCGCCATGAAAAACGATACGAAAGTTATCGCAGCTATCCTGGCATTGCCGCTAGCTATGGGCTTATCAAGTAACTTGAAGGCGGTCGAGACCAAAGAAGTCGAACCCAACACCATAAATACCCCGCAGAATGTCGACAGTTATTTCAATGTGGGCGATAACCTGAATATTCAGAATGCCGAAATCTGGCCATGGGTATCCGTAACTGGCGTCGGTGACGGAACTAACGATTACTATTCGTTCGAGGTGCCGGATGCGGGGGTGACCGGCGTGTTTGACATCGACTACGGCGTAGACGACAAGTGGGTTGATATGGAAGTTTGTCTGTATAGTGCATCCGGTGCATTAGTCGCGGGCAATGATGACTCCGGCGTTATTGACGAAGGGAGCACATCCCCCCTCGATCCATATTTATCACATGGATTCGCAGCGCCAGGCACATACGTGATCGGCGTCCGCGAAACGGGAGAAAATTGCATACTCGATGGGTACGGTTGGAGCGTCCTTCCCGAAGGCGCCACCTATGAGCTGCAGATCTCTCTCAGCCAGCATCAGTCGAACGGCACGGATTCGGATGAAGATGGGGTTCCAGATGATGCCGATTGCGATCTCTCTTCGGATCTGAGTCCGACTGTGGTACTCGCGGGCTGTAATTCAGGTGTTAGCAACAGGATGGTCTCTGATGGTTGCACCATTGCCGACCTCATCGTTGCGTGTGCGGACGACGCTAAAAACCACGGCAAATTCTCTAGTTGCGTAGCAGCGATCACCAATGATCTCGAGAGAAACGGTAAGATTTCTGATTCGGGTAAGCTCATGATCCAGAGTTGTGCCGCACAGACTGATATAGGCAGGTAAGGTTCCCACGATGATAAAACCCCTGCCGTCTGATCACAGGGTCTTCCGCATGAGTGATCGGCGATGTCGGTCGGAATCGGCTGCTCGAGAATACGGGGGATGAGCTCAAAAATGAGGTAACTGAAAAATGCGGATTGTCTCGGCGCAACGACAAACTGGTCGGAGGCGCTGAGCTTCTCCGGCAAGCTCGCGAATGGCGCAGGCGGACTCACAAATGAAAGTCAGGCGGGTGACGGGAGGATGTCAAACGTGAAGGAATTTCTGAGCCTCATAGCCGCTGCAACACGTGCACCCTGATCGACTTGTCGACGCCCCGGTCGCTCCCGCTGGCCATGCGCCTTCCGTTGGATGACGGCGGCGCTTTCACTGGGATTCTCCGTCCAGACCCGCCTGCGCAAGCGCGACTGCACGGAACACCGCCCGGCCCTTGTTCATGGTTTCAGCCCATTCGTTTTCGGGCACCGAATCGGCCACAATGCCGGCTCCGGCCTGGATGTGCAGCATACCGTCCTTGATGACCGCGGTGCGGATGGCGATGGCCGTATCCATATTCCCGGTCCAGGACAGATACCCAACAGCCCCCGCGTAGACCCCCCGCTTCACCGGCTCCAGCTCATCGATAATTTCCATGGCGCGTATCTTGGGTGCGCCGCTCACGGTACCCGCCGGAAACGTCGCGCGCAGCACATTGACTGCCGACATACCGTCTTTAATCCGGCCGACCACGTTGGATACGATGTGCATGACATGGGAGTAGCGTTCGATGACCATTTTTTCGGTCAGCTCGACGCTGCCGATCACGCTCACACGTCCGACGTCGTTGCGACCCAGATCGATCAGCATCAGATGCTCCGCCAATTCCTTGGGGTCGTTCAGCAGATCGTTTTCCAGCCTGCGATCCTCGGCCTCGTCTGCGCCGCGTGGTCGGGTGCCGGCTATGGGGCGCACCGTTATGACCCCGTCTTCGAGACGCACCAGAATTTCCGGCGAGGAACCCACGATATGGAAATCATTCAGGTCCAGGTAATACATGTAAGGCGAGGGATTCAGGCTTCGCAGCGCCCGGTAGAGATCCAGCGGTGGGGCCTCATAGGGTATGGAAAGTCGCTGCGACAGGACAACCTGCATGGCGTCGCCCTCGACGATGTAATCTTTGATCCGACGCACGGCCGCTTCATAACCTTCGCGCGTGAAACCCGAAACGAAATCTTCTTCCGATACCCGCCGCGACCGTTTCAGCGCGCCGGGTATGCGAACCGGTTCGCGCAGCAGCCGTAGCAACTCCCTGAGACGCTCCTGACCGCGCTGCCAGGCATTCGGCTGGTGCGGATCCACGTGGACAACCATCAACAGTTTGCCGCTGAGGTTGTCGAACACCACGACTTCGTCAGAAACCATCAGTAGGATATCCGGTGTCTGCAGAGGATCGTTGCTGACACCATCTCGCAGCCGGGATTCCATATAGCGTACTGAATCGTAGCCAAAATAGCCCACCAGCCCGCCACTGAAGCGCGGCAGATTATCTGTGTCAGGAACCCGATAGCGTTGCCGGAAGTCTTCGATCCATTGCAACGGATCGTCGTGACGCAGCGTTTCCACCACGCCACCGTCCGCATGCACCTCGATACGATCGCCGTACACGCGCACCACCGTGTGGCAGGGAAGCCCGATAATGGAGTAGCGTCCCCATTTTTCTCCGCCCTGCACCGATTCAAACAGATAGGAATAGCGGCCGTTGGCCAGCTTGAGGTAGGTGCTCAACGGCGTGTCGAGATCGGCCAGTACCTCGTGAGTAACGGGGATCCGGTTATAGCCGGCCTCGACGAGTTGTTGGAATGTTTCAGGAGTCATGATCCTCACCGAAGAGAGAGCCTTGCGATACGAGTACAGCGGCGGGAAGGCGGCTCAGAGCCGCCATCGCTTATCGTGTTCGCACGAAGCGCTCTCAACGGTTGGCATCAGGCCGCCTGTTCCAGCTCGTTACGCAGGCTCGCCAGTGTCTCAATGACGACATCCGGCTCTGCGAGCCGGATGTCGTCCCCGTGATTGTACCCGTAGGGCACACAGGCAATTTTGAAACCCGCGGCACGGGCGGCTCTTACATCGCTGATGGAGTCGCCCACCATCAGAGAACGCGCCGGCGCCACCTTGAAAAACTGCGCCGCGTGCAGCAGAGGGGCCGGATGCGGCTTTTTGAAGGGGAGAGTATCGCCGCTGACGACGATCTCGAAGTCCTCATAAATGCCCAGATCCTGGAGCAGCGGAACGGTGAAACGCGCCGCTTTGTTAGTCACGCAGCCGAGCCGATAAGCCGCGCTTTTCAGATAATCGAGGCCCTGGCGGACTCCCGGGTACAGACGCGAGCGCTTGGAGGTGTTCTCGGCATAAAGCCTGAGGAAGATCGGGTACGCAGCATCGTATTCGACCTGGTCCGGCTGCCCGTCGAGCTTTCCCGTCAGCGCCCGCTCGACCAGCCGCTCCACGCCATTTCCCACCCAGTTGCGCACCGGCTCTTCTCCCCAGGGGGCGCGACCCAGCTGCTTCATCATTTCGTCGACGCAAAAAGTGAGGTCCGGCACGCTGTCCACAAGCGTGCCATCCACGTCGATGAGGATCATATCCGGCTTCAAGATGGTGCCCACTGCGTCGCCTCTAGGCTTTGGCCAGCTCGTCGCGCATGGCCCGGATGACGGTGTCGTAACTGTTCGGGTCGTCTTCCCTCGCCGCGCCGAAAATGGCAGAGCCCGCCACGAAGGTATCGGCCCCTGCGGCCGCGATTTCGGAAATGTTGTCCACCTTCACGCCCCCATCAATTTCCAGTCGCACCGGACGCCCGCTGGCGTCAATGATCCTGCGAGCCTCGCGCAGCTTGTCGATGACATAAGATATGAAACTCTGTCCACCGAAGCCCGGATTCACCGACATCAAGAGCACCATATCCACCTTTTCGATCACCCACTTCAGGACATCCAGCGGTGTGGCCGGATTGAACACCAGTCCTGACTTGCACCCACTGTCACGAATCAGCTGAAGGGTGCGATCGATATGCTCGCTCGCCTCGGGGTGAAAGGTGATGTAGCTGGCGCCTGCTTTGGCGAATTCGGGGACCAGGGCATCTACGGGTTTTACCATGAGATGCACGTCGATCTCCGCCGTGACACCGTGCTTGCGCAGGGCATCGCAGACGAGTGGCCCGATGGTCAGATTGGGAACGTAGTGGTTGTCCATGACATCAAAATGAACGATGTCTGCTCCCGACTTGAGGACGTCATCCACTTCCTCGCCCAGGCGAGCGAAATCCGCCGACAAAATGGAGGGTGCAATCTTGTAATCTGGCATAATCCAGGCCTCGTGAGGTGAAATCCGCTGGCAAATCAGAAGGGCGCACTTTAACCGATCAGTGAAAACATTTCAGCACGGCGAGAAACGTAATCAGCCGCACCCTGCTCATACCCAATGGGATAACACAATGAAATCAATAACGATTTTCTACTTCTTCTGCTTCTCCACCGGCCTGGAGAGCGATCTCAGCCAACGCGTTTACAGGTGGCTTAGATCCAGTTTAGAGCAGCCCTCGCAGGACTCACCATGACATCCGCCGCCATTGCAATCGCTCTGCATGCGCTATCGGCCGTAATCTGGGTAGGCGGCATGTTCTTCGCCTATCAGGTGCTGCGACCGGTCGCGGCCGGCCTTTTCGAGCCCCCGCAGCGCCTGCGCCTGTGGGTTAGGGTTTTTTCCCGCTTTTTCCCCTGGGTCTGGCTGTTCGTGATCCTACTTCCCGCCACCGGTTACTGGATGGTTTTCGTCCTGTTCGGGGGGATGACCAACCTCGGTCTGCACATCCACATCATGCAGGTGCTTGGCTGGGTGATGATCCTCCTGTATTCGCACCTCTATTTCGCGCCGTTCCGGCGGTTACGCGAATCGGTGATCACTGAAAACTGGGTCGAGGCTGCAAAACAGCTGGATCAAATACGGCGGATCGTCGGCATCAATCTCGGTCTCGGACTCATTGTAGTTGCTGCTGGCGCGGGTGGGCGTTACCTCTGATCAGTGCCGGGAGGCCTTGATGAGCTCGTAGGCTTTCTTGATTTCCTGTGTCTTTTCGTTGGCCAGTTTTATCATTTCCTCGGGCAGCCCCTTCGCAACCAGCTTGTCGGGATGGTGCTGATTCATCAGACGGCGATAGGCTTTCTTCACCTCGATGTCGCTGGCAGTCTCAGCAACACCCAGGATCTCATACGCCTCACGGCGAGCCGCCTGCGGGGACACCGGCGCTTCTCGCGCAAAGCCACCGCCTCCAAAGTGCCGCGCATTGCGGACCAGGGCTTCCAGATGGGCAAACTCGGCAGCCGAAAACCCCAGGCGCTGGCGAATCTGCTCCAGCACACTTCTTTCCTGCGCGTGCAGTCTGCCGTCGGCATAGGCAGCGTGCATCAGAATTTCCACAAACATCTGCATCAGATTGCGGCGCCGTTGGCACTCGGATCGAAATTGAATCAATATGTCATTAAGTGGGAAATCCGACTGCTTTCCCTGGTTGAAAAGCCGGATCGCGGCTTCACGCATCTGCGGGTTCAGGTTCATGCGACGCATGACGCTGCGCGCAAGCTCGATCTCGTTTTCCGACACGCGGCCGTCGGCTTTCGCGATGTGTCCCATCACGGAAAACAACGTCGTAAAGAACACCGTCTGCACGCGTTCCTGTGCGCCGGGCCCGAGGTAGTCACGCATGCGGCCGCTCAGGCCTCTGTCAAAATTGTGACCCAGCGCAACACCGATCAACGCGCCGAGTGGGCCGGCGAGCAGAAAGCCGAAAGCGCCTCCCAGGAATTTACCCCACCAGCTCACGGAGCTCGTCCCCCGGCGTCGATACGCAGGAGATAATCGTCGATCGCCCGAGCGATGCAATTGCACAGGTCCTGCGCATCCCCTCGTCCCCGAGCGAGGGCGTCGAGCTCCAGCAGCTCCACCCCGTGCTCCACCAGAGTGTCCCGATCCAGCCGCGCACATACCTCGCCCACGCCCATCACCAACTTGAGACGCAGCAGTGACTCGGGCATTGCTCGATCGATACCCGAGTCTCCGGACAGCAGGACCACTACGTCGGCACGCCAGCACCGATCCACCACATCTTCACGGCGCAGTGAGGGATACTCCTCCCATCCGTTCCTGCTCGCTCCGAGCGGCGGAAACTCGACACCCGTGGGAAGCAGGGCGCTGCCCACCACGACGACTTTGGCTGCCATAACTCAGACCTCTGCGCCTACCGTGCGCTCGCTTGCAAAAACGTTTTTATGCATCTATAAGTCGACTGAGACGTCGCAGCCGACCGCCGGCAGGGACGTTGCCAGGCTGGCAAGTATCAGCAGTTTGTTCTGGGAGGTAAACCCGTCATGCCCATGGAACCTGTTCCGAGAATCGGTGACTGGTACAAGAACAGCGCTGGAGAAGCCTTCGAGATCGTCGCCCAGGATGAGGAAGACGATACGCTGGAGCTGCAGTACTACGACGGAACTGTCGAAGAGCTGGACAGGGAAGCCTGGGAGGCCCTGCGGCCGGAGCTTATCGAGCCGCCCGAGGACTGGTCCGGATCAATGGATCTAGCCAGGGAAGACACGCAGGGCTTTGAAACGCTGTCGGAAACCGAAGACTGGCTCTCTGAGCTGGATAGACTCGACCAGGATCGGGATTAACCGTTGTACAATACGTGACGCGCAAGTCGCGGTGAAACGGCCAAACCGAAGCTGATGTCAGCCTCCGTGTCAGGCTGCGGCATCCTCCGCGCTTACAGATGGCATAAGTTGGCCCGGTGGCCGGGGCGATGTGCCCAGGCCAGCTGCACCGGAATGCGGCACAAACCTCGAATGCCGCCAGCTCGGCGCATCGATCCGGACCGACGAGTCCGGACCGAGGGACATTACACCCGTCTGAGCCACCGACAAAAAGCGAACAATCAGCTCCTTCCGCCCGCTGAGAAGGCAATCGGCACGTAACTTGCCGCCGACCCTCTCGGTTCCCGGTTCAATGTTTAGAAGCGGGAGCCGATATTTTCGATGAACGCTGAACGAACAGCCGAAACCGCCGAAGGAGGTGGACCGCGATGTACATCATGAACATGGAGAGCGGAGAATTTCACCCGCGCGACGAGCCGGTTCACCCCGAAAGGTCGATGGCCGAGCCACGCGGTGCCGGAGCCGCACCGGCCCTCGTGCAGCCACAGCTTCGCGTAGCGACGGCAACCGAGCCCGCAGCCGTCGCGACGCCGACGGGAATCGATATTCGCGGGTTGATCCGATCATTGCAGGATTGATTACGATTGCCACCAGAGGCGCCCGGGCCAAAGTCCGCGCCCCACGGCTGGCCTGTGACCAACACCCTGATCGGTAGAAACCGCATCTCAGAGCGCCCTATCCTCAGCTCTGTGGCTGTGCCATCGGCAACGGATCACGCCGACCGATTGCGCTTCCGCGAAAGGCGCCAGCCGTGGCCACGATCGTCGGCGGGGCATGCACAATCGAGACGTGGGTTTCTCTACCGCAAGGCCGCCGTTCCTTCGGCCGAAAAGTCAACGTAGAGATCACCCTTCGCGATCAGCGTCCTGAGCTGCTGCAAGCGCTGCCCAACGCAGGGCCCCGCCACGCAGACTCCGTCCTCGATGCGAAACCGTGCATCGTGCGTGGCGCACTGAATTAATTTGCCATCGAGACTGAGAAACTGATCGGGCAGCCAGTCGAGCGGGCCGCCGGTGTGCGGACAACTGTTCAGATAGGCTACAATCCCATTGTCTTTGCTGACCACGAAAATTTCCAGCATCCCGAAAGACGTATCGATACTGAAGCCGCGGCTCGCTCCCTCCTCGGGAAGGTCACTCACGGGGCAGAGGAAAACGCGATCTTCAGCCACGACAGCCCCTCACTGCTCCCGTCCCAATCCGTCCAGACCCACCTGTCCACATTTTTGCCCGGCGAGCCTGCAGGCAAAATCCATTGCCCGGGCGAGCGATTCCTGCCTCAGCAGGGCATCGATCATTCCAGCATTGAAGGTGTCGCCGGCCCCGATGGTATCGACCAGCTGTGGGGGTGGGTACGCAGTGCTCGACAGAGCTTCGCCGCTTCTGCTGAGACCGAGCGCACCCGCCTCAGACAGCGTGCACACGAGGTCCGCCTGATCCAACCCGGCGCCGATGCTGCGAAGCAGCGATTCGGGCGTTTCTCCGCGGTCGCTGGCGAATGACCTGGAAAACAAGAGCAGCCGCGCGTAGGGATACAGAGCTTCGACGCCCTCGCGGGGCTTCTCGACCTCCACCGAAATCGGCAGGCCGGGGTGCCTGCGGTGTGCAAAAGCCAGCATTCGCCGTGTTTCCGCAACGTTTCGCGCCTCACAATGAAGCCAGTCGAAGCGCTCCAGCGGTATGACGCAAAAGGACGAAAAATCCAGCTCCGGCAGCTCGCGGTAGTGCACGATGGTACGCGATCCACTGGCACGGCTGGAGGTGATGTAGGAGGTCGGAACTTTACCCTCCGAGACGCGCCGGCAGTACTGCATACCGATCGCAAACCGCTCCAGGTCCGCACGCAGAATGCGCGCATCCGGTTCGTCGACCCAGACACCCGCCCACTCGCAGACATGGCCGAGCTGGCTCAGCACCACCAGCGTATTGGTGGCGTTTCCTCCGCGCCTCACCGTGTGCCGGAGTGCACGCACTTCGGCGTCTTCCTCAGGGTAACTCGCAACTTCGTTTACGATGTCGAGGGTGGCGGTTCCGATTGCGAGGATGCTGGCCATCGACAGCCAGATTAGGCAGGACCGGCGAACATTTCAAACGGTCCGCGCGGACCAAAGGCTGCTCAGTATTCCCGGACCACTCGGAAGCCGAGATCGTCGAGGCGCGTGCCGGGCTCGCTTCGATCACGGGCAGTGACCCGTAGCTCCGCCGAAGGGCTGGAATAACTGCCGCCGCGAATCACGCGTTCTGTGCAATCAGCTGCGTCCACCGCACCGCCATCGGCCGGCGCCGCCTTGTAGCTCGCGACGTAGCAATCCTGCACCCATTCTCTTACGTTGCCTGCCATATCGTGTAAGCCGAAGGCGTTGGCCGCAAAGCTCCCAGCCGGTGCAGTTTCCCTGCCCGACCATTTTGCGCCGCAGTCGAAACAGTTCGCATTCGCCTCGCCGACCTGATTACCCCACGAGAAACGCGTGATGGTCCCGGCGCGCGCGGCGAACTCCCATTCCGCCTCCGTTGGCAGGCGATAGCTGTGTCCCGTCTGCCCCGAGAGCCATTTTGCATAGGCTACGGCGTCGTGCCAGCTTACCTTGACCACGGGCCGTACACCACGTACCCGGCTCGGCGGTCGCGCACGCCC
>JASFKW010000103.1:0-13640 GCA_050118435.1 Gammaproteobacteria bacterium
GTCGTCCAGAGCCATCCCGCCGGCGGCGGAGCCCAGGCCGGCCGCGCCCAGCAGTGCCAGTGCTGTGCCGCTCCTAATCATGCTTTTCTCCCGCCGCCCCCAGCCGCTGGCGGTCCGTCGCATCCAGCGCCTGGAGGGGTGCGTGCTGGCTGAGCTGCAGCGCGCGGATATAGGCGACCACGGCCCAGCGATCCGACTCGCTGAGACGATCCGCATAGCTGTACATGGCGCCGTAGCCGTGGCTGATGACGGCGTAGAAGTGCTGGTCGGAGGCCCGCCGCAGCCGCGCGGAGTGGTAGCTGGGCGGTGCCGGGAAGCCGCGCCGCACCACCATACCGTCGCCGTCGCCGAGCACGCTGTGGCAGGGCGCGCAGTAGATGTCGTAGCGCTCCCGGCCCCGCCGATAGGTTTGCCGGGTGAGCGGCAGCGGAATGTCGCCCGGGCCGGACAGGCCGTAGGGCGACTCGGAGCCGGAAGACCCGGCGGATGCCCCGAGTAGCGGGAGCACCGGCGGGACCGTCTCTGGGACCCGCACCGGCGTGCCGCGCCGTCCGCCGCTGGACTCAGCCAGCGCCCCGCGGCGCAGCGGCAGGGTCCCTCCGACCGGGACCCGTGCGGAAGCGCCGTTGGCAAACAGCGTGCTGGGTTCCAGCGGATCGTAGCGTGGCTGCTCGTACATGTCCTGCATGGCCTTCTCGCAGCCCCCGGCGGCCAGCGTCAGCAGGCCCGCGGCGAGGCCCCTGGCGCAGCGCGTCAGCCCGCCCCTCACGGCGCCACCTCGTCGATCTGGGTGGCCCCGAGTGAGCGCAGACGATCGGCGCAGGTCTGGGCTTCGAAGCCGGGCGCGTCGGCGCGGATCACCAGGTAGAAAGCGCTGCGGCTCGCCTCGGCGAAATCCGGGACGTTGAACACCGGGTGGTAGAGGCGTGGCAGACGCTCCAGCAGAAACAGGCCGAGCACCGCCCCGACCGCGCCCCACAGCAGTGCCAGGATGACTGTGATGGGCAGGAATGCCGGCCAGCTGAAGTCGGGACGGCCGCCCACGTTGATCGGGTAGTCGATGACCGCGGTCCAGCTCTGGATCAGAAAGCCCGACAGCGCGCCGAACAGCGCGCCCGCCAGCGCGAAGCGGGGCACGACGCGGTCGGGTCCCAGTCCCAGCGCCTGCGCCAGGCCGGGGACCGGGCAGGGCGCATAGGCCTCCAGCCGCGGGTAGAGGCTGCGGCAGGTGTGCGCCGCGGCCAGCAGCGCACCGGCGTCGGCAAACCGCCCCATGACGCCGTAGATCTGTTGGCCCGGCGTGCTCATTGCCGGGTCACCTGCAGCTGTTTGCGGATCTCGAACATGGGCAGCAGCGGCAGCAGTCGCACGAACAGCAGCAACAGCAGCACGAACACGCCGATAGAGCCGAACAGGTGCACCCAGTCCCAGGCGGTGGGGTAGAACATGCCCCAACGCGACGGCGCAAAACCGCGATACAGGCTGGTCACTACGAGCATGAAGCGTTCCAGCCACATGCCGACGATCACGCCGATGCTCACCAGCAGCAGCACGCCCTCGCGGCTGCGCAGGCTCCGCCACCACAACAGCTGCGGCAGCGCCACGTTGAGCGCCAGCGTCGCCCAGTAAGCCGGCGCGTAGGCGCCGCTCATGCGGTTGTGGCTCATGGCCAGTTCGTGGGCATTGCCGGTGTAGGCCGCCCCGAAGGGCTCCAGCAGGTAGCTGTAGGCCATCACCAGGCTGGCCGTCAGCAGGGTGCGGGCGAGCACGTCCAGGTGGTGCGGCGTGATATAGGCGTGCAGGCCATAGAGTCTGCGCAGCGGGATGGCCAGGGTCAGCACCACGGCGAAGCCGGAGAACAGCGCCCCGGCGACGAAGAAGGGCGGGAACAGGGTGGTGTGCCAGCCGGGTGTGATGCCCTCGGAGAAGTCCAGCGCCACCATGCTGTGCACCATGAACACCAAGGGTACGGCGAAACCGGCGAGCAGCCGGGTGGTGGTCTCGTAGCGTTGCCACTGGCGGGCCTCACCGCGCCAGCCCAGCGCCAGCAGCCCGTAGAACACCCGCTGCCCGCGACGCCGGGCGCGGTCCCGCAGGCTGGCCAGGTCGGGCAGCAGGCCCAGATACCAGAACATCAGCGACACCACCAGATAGCAGGCGATGGCTACGAAGTCCCACACCAGGGCGCTGCGCCACTGCGGCCACACGCCCATGATGCTGGGGTAGGGGAACAGCCAGTAGGCGAACCAGGGGCGTCCGAGGTGCATGATGGGAAACAGCCCCGCAATGGCGAGTGCCATTACCGTCATGGTCTCGGCGAAGCGGCTGATACCGGTGCGCCAGGGTTGGCGCAACAGCAGCAGCGCCGCGGAGATGAAGGTGCCGGCCATGGCGATGCCGATCCACCAGACATAGTTGGTGATGGCGAAACCCCAGGCCACCGGGATGTTGATGCCCCAGATGCCGACCCCGGTGGCGAACAGATAACCCAGCGCGGCGACGAAAGCGGCCACCACCAGCAATGCGCAGATCAGCGCGACCAGCCAGCCGCGACCGGCGGGCCGCTTCAGCACAATGTCGCTGACGCGATCGGTGAGTACCGCCAGCGCCTCGCCGTTGTCGGTCTGCCGCCGGCCGGAGTGGGCTGCGGCACTCATGCCGGCTCCTCGCCGGGCTCCAGCCCGGGACTGGGATTGGTGATGCGCAGCCGGTAGCTGGTGCGCGGGCGGGTGTTCAGCTCGCGCAGCAGTACGTAGTCGCGCGCTGACGCCTTGGCCTGCGCGACCGCGCTGTCGGGATCGTTGAGGTCGCCGAACACAATGGCCCGGGTGGGACAGACGCCCTGGCAGGCGGTGACGATGTCCCCGTCGCGCAGCGTCCGGCCGGCCTTCTGCGCCTGTCTGCGCGCGGCGTTGATGCGCTGCAGGCAGTAGGTGCACTTTTCCATGACGCCGCGCTGGCGCACGGTGACCTCGGGGTTGCGCTGTGCCGCCAGCGCCGGCTCGGCCTGCTCGGTGTAGTGCAGAAAGTTGAAGCGCCGGACCTTGTAGGGACAGTTATTGGAGCAGAAGCGCGTGCCCACGCAGCGGTTATAGACCTGCAGGTTGAGGCCCTCGGAATCGTGCAGCGTGGCTCCCACCGGACAGACCACCTCGCACGGGGCGTGCTCGCAGTGCATGCAAGGAACGGGTTGAAACAGCACCCGCGGGGCTTGCGGCGACCCCGCGAAGTAGCGGTCCACCCGGATCCAGTGCATCTCGCGGCCGCGCAGCACCTCGCGCCTGCCCACCACCGGAATGTTGTTCTCGGCCTGACAGGCGATGGTGCAGGCGCCGCAGCCGATGCAGGCGTTGAGGTCGATGGACATGCCCCAGGCGTGATCGGCGGCCGCGCGGCGCGGGTACAGCGACGGCAGCGGGCCGTGCTGTGCAGGCGTGGCGCTGCGGTAGCTGTCGAGCGTGGTGCCGCGTACCAGGTCCTCGCCCCCCATGGCCTGGTGCATCTGGGTGCTGGCCAGCCTCGCGCGTCGCCCGGTGGCTTCAAGCGCCGCACCGCCGGCGACCCAGGGCTGGTCGGAGCCGCGCAGACGGTGGGCGTCGAAACCCACTCCGGTACCGGTGCGCCCGGCGCTCAGCCTGCCGTAGCCGAGCGGCACGGTGAGCGTGTCTTCGGCCTGGCCCGGCAGCCGCCACACCGGCGCCTCCAGGCTGCGATCTGCGAGCCGCAGACGCACCAGGTCGCCGTCACCGAGACCCAGTCGTGCGGCGGTGGCAGGCGCCATGAGGGCGGCATTGCCCCAGGTGAGCTTGGTCAGCGGACGGGGAAGCTCCTGCAGCCAGCCGTTGTTGGCGAAGCGCCCGTCATACACCGCCGCGTCGCGGGCGAACAACAGCTCGAATCCGTCGCTCTGCGGTTCCTCGAGCCATTCGAGGCCCTTGCCCCAGTCGTTGCGCAGGGCCGGGCTGCGCACGGGCAGCACGGTGTCAGCGATGACGCCGCGTCGCAGCGACTCATGCCAGGCGTCCTCGAAATCGGAGCCGGACAGGGCGCTGCGCCAGTGCGCCCGCAGCTGCTGGTAAGGCCCTTCGGGAATCTCGCCGCTCAGCCCCTGCAGCAGCTCGCCGGCGCTGCGTCCGCCATGCAGGGGTGCGATGGTCGGCTGCACGATGCTGGCGGTACCGTCGACCGCGCGCAGGTCGCCCCAGCTCTCCAGCGGGTGCGCCGCCGGAATGTGCCACTGGCTGTGCTGCGCCGTCTCGTCGGGGTACAGACCGAGGTGAAAGACGGTGCCGGCGTGCTGCAGCGCCTGGTCGAAGGCTAGGTCGGCCGGTGCCGTGTAGACCGGATTCACCTCGAGCAGCATCAGGGTGTCGACCGCGCCGGTGCGCAGGACCTCGCTGAGGGCCGCCAGCCCGCCGGCGTGGACGGTGGCGGTGGCCGCTGCCGGCTCGGCGTAGCCTAGGGTGTTGCCGATGGCGCCGAGCTGGGCGTTGATGGCACACACCATGCGGTGCACGGCTTCCGGCTGCCGCGCTCCGGCCACCACCAGGGCGCGGCTGCCGTGGCGGCGCAGGTCGTCGACCAGCGCCGTCAGCCAGGCCTGCGGGACCGGGACCGTCGGGGGCGGCGCCAAACCCAGGCCGAGCCGATGGGCGATGGCGCGGGTCAGCGCCTCGATGCGGCTCGCCTGCACCGCCAGCCGGTGGTCGGCCGCCGCTCCGGTCAGCGTGGGCGAAGGTTCGGCCACATACAGGCGGGCGTAGCGGCCGCTTGCCGTATCGACCTGACGCGCCCGGGCGAAGGCACCGGCGTGACGCACCTGCTCCGGGCCGGGTCCCAGCGGATCGGCGTCCAGCGCAACCACCACCGCGGCACTCTGCAGGTCGAGGCGCGGCAGCAGGCGTTCGCCGAAGGCCTGCTGCGCGGCGGCGAGCGATGCTGCCTCGCCAGCGTCGGGCTCGTGATACCAGCGTGCCCCGGGCCAGCGCGCCAACAGCTTGCGCAGCTGCGCGGCCAGGGTCGGCGAGGTCAGGGTGTCGGTGAGGATCGCCAGACCGCGCCCCTCGCTGGGTGCGACCCGCCGGTGTGTCTCCTGCAGCGCCTCCAGCACCGCCGACCAGGTCGAGGGTTGCCCGTTGTGCAGCACGCTCGGGGAGCGGTCCGGGTCCCACAGCTCGGCCACTGCGGCCTGGGCGTAGACGTCCGTGGCACCGAGGCTGGCCGGGTGTTCGGGATTCCCCTCGATCTTGATGGGGCGCCCCATGACTGTTTCCACCAGTACACCGCGGGCGTAGCCGTCCAGGGGCAGGGCGCTGGCGTAGAACAGCGACTGGCCGGGCAGCAGGTGCTCGGGTGCGTTGACGTAGGGGACGAGCGTCTCGTCCGGCGCGCGTGAGCAGGCGGCAAGACCCGCCAGGGCCAGACCGCCGCCGGCGAGGCGCAGAAACGCCCGGCGGTCCAGGAGCGGGAGCTGCGGGGCGGGGGTGTCGCCACCTTTGTCGCCGGTGTCCCGCTCGGCGGCCGCTGCTTGCAAGCCTTCGAGACTGCGCCAGGGCCGCTCGCTGCGCTGCCTGGCGTTGTCTGGGTCGCAGTGTGCAGGCGGCTGGCTCGTGTCTGGTCGGCGTTGCGTCATCGGCGCCTCAGCGGTGGCAGACCGAACAGTCCGTGAGCCGTTCGGTACGGATGTGGTAGGTGTCCAGCAGCCTGCGCCCCAGTGCCAGCTGGTCGCCTGAAGGCTGCCAGTCCATGTCGAAGACATGCTCGCGCGGGCGCAGATAGCGCTCCGGGTTGCGGTGACAGTCCAGACACCAGCGCATGGTCAGCGGCTGGGTCCGATAGGTCAGAGGCATGTGGTCGACCCGCCCGTGGCAGGTCACGCAGCCGACCCCCTGACGGACATGCACGCTGTGGTCGAAGTAGACGAAATCGGGCAGATCGTGAACGGCCTTCCAGTGCAGGGGTCGGTCACGGCTGAGGCTGTCGCGCACCGGCTTGAGCATGGCGGCCCCGGTGAAAAGCCGCGAGTGGCAGGTCATGCAGGTATGGGTGGGCGGGATGCCGGCGAAGCTGGAGTTCTCCACCGAGGTATGGCAATAGCGGCAGTCGAGTCCCACCTCGCCGACGTGGTGTTTGTGGCTGAACGGCACCGGCTGTTCGACCGGCTGACGCAGGCGCGCCTGGCTGGCGAGGCTGCCGTGCCAGACCAGCACACCGGTCACCAGCACCATCAGCACGCCCAGGGCGGCGAGCCTGACAACCAGGTCAGTGCCGCGTTGAAAGATCTGAGTCATGCATCACGCTGCTGTTCTCCCGTCCGGGCTGACCGACCGCGCGGCTGAGGCAACCTAAACCGGACATTGCACAGGGCCGGGGCGAAGTCCGCAATGCCTCCGGCCGTAGCTTGGTGTCCCGAATGTCCGTGCTTTGTCTACGCCGCTGCTTTTTTGTGTCGAATCGCCTGCCGGCATGCGGCCTCTGTGCTGCACCGCACCCCGCATCCTGGAGGCGTGCTGGCTGGCCGGGTGCCGCGGGTTGGTTCCCCGCCGACCGCCCTGCAGGAAGCCAGCTGTGATCCCTGTACGCGCATGCGGCCCGGGATCAGTCTCAGAAGCGCGAGCCTGTTGAGGTGGCGGCCGATGCCGGATTAGTGGGGGATGCTAGGCGAGTGGCGCAACGGGGTCATTGCGTTTTCGCAATGATCCGCTCTGGCGCCGCCTGCCGTCCGCGGGGTACGGGCGGAGATGCTCACCGTCGCACGTCGGCGCCACGGCAGAGTGCGAGATGCGCTCGCCCAGATCATTCTGTCACGGTCATGTGCTGAGAGTCCCCCGGCGCAGGGGGAAAAGCGGACCGATGAGCGTGCCGGAAGTGCTTTTTGCTCCCTTTGTGAAGGTGGCTCAATGCTCGTCGCGAAGCTGCATGGACTTTGGGCTCAAAGGATGCTAGTAGTCTTACGCAAGGGGGGCGCTGCACTGTACGGCGCAGCCGGGCAGTTTCGTCACCACCGCGGCGCGCGGTGCCCTCGCTCGCCGGGATTCGCGCGGCGCGATTCGGTCTCGCGGTGGTCTTCTTCCTCGGGTCCACGCACGAGCATGAACGCACAGGCAAACGATCTTCGCCGCACATTCGTTACCGCGGCTGCACTCGCGGTGATGATTGCCGCGGGCTTTCTGCTCTGGCAATTGTCCCAGGTGGTACTGGTGCTGTTTGCGGCCGTGCTGTTCGCGATATTTCTCGACGCGCTCACGGGATGGCTTCTAGCGCGCGTGCCGGTGCCGCGCTACGCGGCGGTGGTGGCCGTGACCCTGCTGATCATCGGAAGCGTTCTGGGCGTCGGCTGGATTACGGAACCCCGTGTGATCGATCAGCTCGCGGAGCTGCGTGAGCAGCTGCCCGCGGCGCTCGACCTGCTTCGCGACAGGATCGAGCGGCAGCCCTGGGGTGCCGCCTTGCTCGCCAATACGCCGGCGCCGGCGGAGCTGGTGCCAAGCGCCACCGACATCCTCGGGCGCATCTCGGGCGTCTTTTCAACCACGCTGGGTGCTTTGGTCAACATCGGGCTGATTCTCGTCACAGGTTTCTATCTCGCCCTGGACCCGGGCGTTTATGTGCGCGGTATCAAAAGCCTGGTGCCGGCGCGCGGCGAGGGCAGGGCGGGCGAAATACTGGGTGCGATCGCCCATGCGCTGCGCTGGTGGCTCGTCGGTCGGATTGCGGCGATGACCGCAGTCGGTGTGCTGACGGCTGTCGGACTGTCGCTCATCGGCATGCCGCTGGTGCTGGCACTCGCAACGGTCGCCGGCCTGCTGTCATTCATCCCGTTTGTCGGACCGATCCTGTCGGTCGTCCCCGCTGTGCTGATCGCCCTGGTGGAGCCCGCCGACCCGTTGAAGCCGATCTGGGTTCTGATGGTCTACGCCGTAGTGCAGTTTCTGGAAGGCAACTTCATCACCCCGCTGATCCAGCGGCGCGCAGTGTCGTTGCCCCCGGCCGTGCTTCTGAGCGCACAGCTCTTGCTCGGGGTGCTGTTCGGCTTTCTGGGCATACTCCTTGCCACGCCGCTCGCGGTAGTAGTTATCCTGCTGTGCCAGACGATTTACATCCAGGATCTCCTGGGCCGCCCGATCAGTGTTCTGGGACAGAGCTCGGACCGGTGAGGTCGGGGTCATCGGATTCAGTCAGTAGCCAACCGCCTCGGGGGGCTTCTCTGCGGTGGGCAATATTGACCATACGCTGTGTTCGACCTTGCCCCGGAGACGCGCCGGGCCGTTGAATGAAACGCGGACGCTACGACTGTCCGATTCTCAGCGGGGGCTGCTCTCGCCGATGCCGCAGGTTGGCTCGCTTTAGGGCGCGTCGTGCACCGTCGCTTTTGTCAGAGACCAGCTACCCGAGTCGCGGCTCCCCCGAAGAGCCGGACGACTGGATACAGGCGCCGCCCTTCTGATGGGGATTATTTTGCCCGGATGGGGACTATTGCGGCACCTCGACTGGCTGGAACCCGCGGTGCCAGGGTTTTTTGCGAGGGGAAACAGGGTCACGCTGCCTGGCACCGTTGCTGCATCAGAGAAATCGGGGTGCAGCCCCGCAGTTCTCATCAGCAAAGGAGACGATACATCATGCATGAATTACCTCAGCTTCCCTATCACCTGGACGCGCTGGAGCCACATATATCGCGCGAAACCATGGACTATCACTACGGCAGACACCATCGCACATACGTTGAAAAGCTCAACGCGATGGTCAAGAGTACCGCCCTGGAGCACGCTTCACTGGAAAAGATCATTCGCGCCACCAGGCCAGCACCAGGCGCGTCGGATCCGCTGTTCAACAACGCGGCGCAGGCGTGGAACCATGCATTCTACTGGCAGTGTCTGAGCCCTCGCCCCCCCATACCCGGCGCGGCCTTATCGGAAGCGCTCAATAGCCGCTTCGGGTCGCCGGAAGGCTTCCGCCGAAGGTTCAGCGGGGCGGCGCTCAATACTTTCGGCTCCGGCTGGACCTGGCTGGTGGGCACCATTGAGGGTCGCCTGGAGATTGTCAGCACCAGTAACGCCGATACACCGCTGGCCGACGGCAGGACACCGCTGCTGACCTGCGATGTGTGGGAGCACGCCTATTACATCGACTATCGCAATGCGCGCGCCGAGTATCTGACCGCCTTCTGGAACATTGTCAACTGGGACTTTGTCGAGACCAATCTCAGGCAGTGGCAGACGGCGCGGAATGCCGCATGACAGTGCGTCGGCGTGGCCAGCCGCCACCGGTTGCCGCTCATGCGAAGCCGCCCAAACGGAGGGTCAGGCCAAAATGAAAGTTCTCGCGAAAAACAGTGTTCTCATACCTTTTTTGGCAGGCCTTATTGTCACGGCGTCGGCCCAGGGCTCGACAGGCTCCACGGATATGAACAAGGGAACGCAGTCTGCGTCCGACTGGCTGGATCCTGACTGGTCTCAGGTCGATGTCCAGCGCATTCCGCTGCGCTACGACCCGTTACTGCTTCAGTTGGGCCGGTCCGTCTACGCGGACCTGCAGCAAGCACGGCAGGCCGCTCTCGACAAGGAGGTGACGAATCTGCGCGTAGCACTGCAGGAGGCGCGGGCTGCAATCCATCGACTGCAGCTACCGCCGGAGCTTATGGCGCTGGAAGCGCAGCTGCGGGTTATCCGCAACGACCTCAAAGATAAGAGCAAGGAACCGGACCAGGAACTGTGGGTTCCGGTCGCAGCGGAAATTGACCGGGCGCTGGTATATGCGCCGGAGGCGCTGAAAGCCAAGGCACGAAAAGCGATTCGCAAAGCAAGGGCGGCAACGAGCCAGGGGGATCGCGAGACGGCATCGGCGCAGCTCGATGTCGTCAATTCTTCCCTGCAATACAGCCTGGGTATTTTCCCGCTGCACAGGGTTGCGCAGAATCTTGCTGTCGCAGCAGCCTCTGCGAATCTGCCGGTACCGGACTGGAGTGCTGTGCTGGAGGCCGTACAAAGCTCGCTCGCGGCATTCAACTGGTACACACAGGTTCCGGCTCATGGATTACTGTCTGCCTACGATGCCGTACTCAGTGCTTACGTCCTGGCAACGGGGCCACGGTTTCGTGCCGATCAGCGGCAGAGCGTTCTCGACTACTTGGCGCAGGCGGAAAAGGATCTGCATGATGCACCTGGAGGAGGGTCGCTGGCTGAGGAGGCGCATGGCCTGATCGACAAGGTAAGGCCCGAAGGCAGTGACATTCAGCTGCTCCTGGACGACATTCAATCCCAGATCGACCTGCAACGGCAGCTCGCCGAAGACCGATACTGGGACGCGATTGGGCATAGTGCGTCAGAGTGAGCAGGCGGACAACGGACCAAGACTGTGCGCGCAGCCGCGGGGATCTCGTCGCGTTGGTGTTGCACTGCCGGCACGAATACACATCGAGCAGCGCACTGGTGAACAGATGGTATGTCACCCTCTCCGGACACGCTGCTCCGACGGACAGAGCAACGCCGTTAGGCGCGAGCCCAGCGCCGTCCTGTCAGTATCACATTGAAAACGTACCGAAAGCGCAAAACTCCATCGCGCGGTGCGTTGCTCATCGCACTTCAGGCCATTTCCAGTCGGTGAACTCCGGCCGGTCGTAGCCTTCGCTGTAGGCGAACTGCTTGCACGCGATGATCTCGTTTTTCATGCGTTCCTTGACATGGGCGCCGCGCACCTCGAGTCCCGGCACGCGGTCGATGACGTCCATGACCAGATTGAAACGATCGATCTGGTTCTGCATGGCCAGTTCCATGGGCGTGTTGATGTTGCCGTGTTCCTTGTAGCCGCGCACGTGCAGATTGCGCGAGTTGGTGCGCCGGTACGTGAGCTTGTGGATCAACCAGGGGTAGCCGTGGAAATTGAAGATGACGGGCTTGTCCGGGGTAAACAGGCCGTCGAAGTCCGCATCCGAAAGCCCGTGAATATGCTCGCTCCGGGGCACCAGGCGGAACAGGTCCACCACGTTGATGAAGCGCACCTTGAGATCGGGGAAGTGCTCGCGCACCAGGGCGGTCGCGGCGAGGGCCTCCATGGTAGGGATGTCGCCGGCCGCGGCGAACACGAAATCAGGCTCGCCTCCCTCATCATTGCTCGCCCAATCCCAGATGCCAATGCCCTTGGTGCAATGCCGCACGGCCTCCTCCATGGAAAGATACTGCAGATGGTACTGCTTGTCGGAGACGATGACGTTGACATAGTTGGTGCTACGCAGGCAGTGATCGGCCACCGACAGCAGACAGTTGGCGTCGGGAGGAAGATAGATGCGGGTGACCCGCGGGCTTTTGTTGGTAACCAGGTCCAGAAAGCCGGGGTCCTGATGGCTGAAGCCGTTGTGATCCTGACGCCAGACGGTTGAGGTCAACAGGATGTTCAGCGAGGAGACGGGTGTGCGCCACGCGACCTCGAGGCACTTTTCCAGCCACTTGGCGTGCTGGTTGAACATGGAGTCGATGACGTGGACGAAGGCCTCATAAGAGGCGAATAAGCCGTGGCGTCCCGTCAGCAGGTAACCCTCCAGCCAGCCTTCCAGCGTGTGCTCGCTCAGGACCTCCATGACCCGGCCGTCGGGCGAGAGCTCGCTGCCGTCCTCGTCCTCAGGCAGGATCTCCGCCATCCACGCCTTCTTGCTTGCCTGGTAGACGGCGCTGAGACGGTTGGAGGCGGTCTCGTCCGGACAGAAGAAACGAAACGTCGTCGGGTTGGCGATCATCACGTCTCTCAGGAAGAGCCCCAGGCGGCGTGTGTTCTCCTCCAGCGTCTGGCCAGGCTGCGTGACTTCAGCAGCGTAGCCCCGAAAATCCGGCAAGCGCAACGCCTGGCGTACCAAGCCGCCGTTGGTCACCGGGTTGGCGCTGATGCGTCTCTCTCCTGTCGGGACCAGGGCCCGCAACTCGGGGATCAGCCGGCCGTAATCCGCGAACAGGCGCTCTGGCTCGTAGCTCCTCAACCAGTCTTCCAGGAGCCTGAGGTGTGCCGGGTTGTCATGCACGTCGAACGGGATCTGGTGGGCCCGCCAGAAGCCTTCCACCCGATGCCCGTCGACCTCTTTAGGGCCGGTCCAGCCTTTGGGAGAGCGCAGGACGATTAACGGCCATTCGGGCAGGCCGCGCACGCCCCGGCGGCGCGCGTCCTCTCGGATCGCCCGTATGTCGGCGCAAGCCGATTCCAGCGTCTCGGCCATGCGCTGGTGCATGATCGCGGTCTCGGAGCCTTCCACGAAATACGGCCGGTAACCATAACCAGCCAACAGATTCTTCAACTGTTCGTGGCTGATGCGGGCCAGCAGGGTAGGATTGGCGATCTTGTAGCCGTTCAGATGCAGAATCGGCAGCACCGCGCCGTCGCGGGCCGGATTGAGAAACTTGTTGGAATGCCAGGCGGTGGCCAGCGGCCCAGTCTCGGCCTCGCCGTCGCCTACCATCACGGCCACCAGCAGGTCGGGATTGTCGTAGGCCGCGCCGAAGGCGTGGGCGAGGCTGTAACCGAGCTCACCCCCTTCATGAATCGACCCCGGCGTCTCGGGTGTGCAATGGCTGCCGATGCCGCCGGGAAAGGAGAACTGCTGGAAGAACCGGCGCATCCCTTCCTCGTCGGTGCTCTTGTCCGGGTAGACCTCGGAATAGGTTCCTTCCAGGTAGGCCTGGGACAGCATTGCGGGCGCCCCGTGTCCCGGGCCGGAAAGAAAGATGACGTTCAGGTCGTGTTTCCTGATCAGCCGATTCAGGTGGACCCAGGCAAAGGTCTGTCCGGCATCCGAGCCCCAATGTCCGATGAGGCGGTGCTTGACGTGCTCGATCTTCAGCGTTTCTCGGAGCAGCGGGTTGTCCCTGAGATACAGCATCCCCACGCACAGGTAGAGACCGGCACGCCAGTAGTCATTGATGTTGCGCAGCTCATCGGCGCTCAACGGACCCGCGCGGGCGGCTTCGGTCATCATGGTATTCACTCCTGTTGGGTTCGACAGCGCGTCATGGTGCCGCTCCAGCGCTGCGGGCGACCTTGCCTCAGCGTTCCCAGGTCACAAGGTTCAGCTCCAGCGGCAGGTGGGCTGCAGGGTGGAAGGGGCGGACCCGCGCCGTGTAGTCATCGGGCGCGCGCTGCCCTGGGATCTCAATCCTGTACGTGCGGTTTTCGGATGATTCTCCGGGCGGTTCGACCGGTGTCATCGCGAGTCGCTCGGCTACGCCGTTGGGCGACGGGGCATCGGCGTAGAGTTCCACGGTCAGCCAGTTTCGGTCCAGCCCGTTGCACTTGATACGGGCCGTTACCTCGCGGCGCCCGTCCTCGCTGGTGCGCTGCACGCTCTCGATCGCTACGCCGGGCCAGCGGCGCACGATCTCCTGGACCCAGCGCTCCAGGTCGGCGCCCAGGCGTGCGTCCTGCGCACGCCGGGCCCGGTACGCCGATGCGGCGGGAAGATAATAGGACTCCGTATACTCGCGCGCCATGCGGTTGGTGGAAAAACGCCCGGTGAGCCGGGCCATGCTTTCGCGCATGCGCCTGACCCAACCCAGGGGGATGCCGCTGGCGTCGCGCTGGTAGAATGCCGGGATCACCTCTTCCTCCAGCAGGCGGTATAGCGCCTCGGCCTCGGCGCGGTCCCAGGCGGGGTCATCGCCGTG
>JASFKW010000104.1:0-13626 GCA_050118435.1 Gammaproteobacteria bacterium
CCTCGACGAGGTGGTTTCGGGACGCTGCCGGCACGCCTTTGTGCCCATCGCGGGGCTGCATCATGCGCGTCGCGACAGTGCGGCCGGTTTCTGCGTGTTCAACGATTGCGGCATCGCCATCGAGACCCTGCGCCAGCAGTACGGCCTGGAGCGGGTCGCCTATGTGGATATCGACGCCCACCATGGCGACGGGGTGTTCTACGCCTTCGCGGACGACCCGGACCTGATCTTCGCCGACCTGCACGAAGACGGTCGCTATCTCTACCCCGGCTCCGGCTCGGTCGATGAAACCGGCATCGGAGCGGCACGGGGCACCAAGCTGAATGTGCCCGTTCCGCCCCAGGGCGGGGATGAAACCTTTCTTGAGCTGTGGGATCCGGTCGAACGTTTCATCGATCGGGCCGAGCCCGAGTTTGTCCTGCTGCAGTGCGGCGCCGACAGTCTCGACGGCGACCCCATCACCCATCTGCGGTACTCCGAGGCCGCCCACGCACATGCCGCAAAGCGCCTGAAAATGCTGGCCGATCGCCACTGTGCGGGGCGGCTGCTGGCGCTCGGCGGGGGCGGCTACAACCGCAGTAACCTGGCCCGTGCCTGGACCGCCGTGGTGCAGGCCTTACTGGGCGAGAGCGCCTGAATCCAGTATCATTTGGCTCTTTTCACCCTCGCTGGGAAAGCCGAATGTTCCGTAAAGATATGACCATCGCCGGATTCGACGACGAGCTTGCCGCCGCCATTGGCGGCGAGGTCAGACGTCAGGAAGAGCACATCGAGCTGATCGCCTCGGAGAACTATGCCAGCCCGCGGGTCCTGGAGGCGCAGGGTTCGGTGCTGACCAACAAGTACGCGGAGGGCTACCCGGGCAAGCGTTACTATGGGGGCTGCGAGTTCGTCGATCAGGCCGAGCAGCTGGCCATCGAGCGCGCCCGGCAGCTGTTCGGGGCCGACTATGCCAACGTACAGCCGCACTCGGGATCCCAGGCCAATGCCGCGGTTTATCTCGCCCTCTGCCAGCCCGGGGATACCATCCTGGGCATGAGCCTGGCCGACGGCGGCCACCTGACCCACGGGTCGCGGGTCAATTTCTCCGGCAAGACCTTCAGGGCGGTGCAGTATGGCGTGCATCCCGACACCGGCGAGCTCGACTACGAGCAGATGGAAGCGCTGGCGCAGGAACACAGACCGAAAATGCTGGTCGCCGGGTTTTCCGCCTACTCCCGGGTGATGGACTGGGAGCGGTGCAGAAGCATCGCGGATTCGGTCGGCGCCTATCTGTTTGTCGATATGGCTCACGTGGCCGGGCTGATCGCCACCGGTCACTACCCCAGCCCCGTGCAGATCGCCGACGTTACCACCACCACTACGCACAAGACTCTGCGCGGGCCGCGCGGCGGGCTGATTCTCGCGAAGGCCAACCCCGAGATCGAGAAGAAGCTCAACTCGGCGGTGTTCCCCGGCACCCAGGGCGGGCCCCTGATGCACGTGATCGCCGCCAAGGCGGTGGCCTTCAAGGAAGCGCTGCAGCCCGAGTTCGCCGAATACCAGAGCCGGGTGCTGGCCAACGCGCGGGCGATGGCGGCCGTTTTCATGGATCGCGGCTACAAGGTGGTGTCCGGGGGTACCGACGACCACCTGTTCCTGGTCGACCTGATCGACAAGGGAATCACCGGCAAGGACGCCGACGCGGCCCTGGGCGTCGCCAACATCACGGTCAACAAGAACGCCGTCCCCAACGATCCCCAGTCGCCTTTCGTCACCAGCGGCATCCGTGTGGGCACGCCGGCGGTCACCACCCGCGGCTTTGGCGAGGCGGAGGTGCGCGAGCTGGCCGGCTGGATGTGCGATATCCTGGACGACCTTCAGGACCGGGAAAAGATTGCGGCCGTCAGAACCAGGGTCCTCGACATGTGCAGGCGTTTCCCGGTCTACGGGTAGTACTCCTGCAATATGATAGGTCTCGCGGAGATCGTGAGCTGATGCGCTGCCCGTTCTGCGGAAGCATGGAGACCAAGGTCATCGATTCGCGGCTCGCCGGCGAGGGCAGCCAGGTGCGCCGGCGTCGCGAATGCCTGGACTGCGGCGACCGCTTCACGACCTATGAAACGGCCGAGCTGGTGATGCCGCGCATTGTCAAGAGTGACGGCTCTCGCGAGCCTTTCAATCAGGAGAAACTGCTGACCGGTATCCTGAGGGCGCTCGAGAAACGGCCCGTGGACACGGACAGCGTGGAGAGCGCCATCAGCCGCATCCAACATCGGCTGCAGTCATGCGGCGAGCGGGAGATCGCCTCGCGCCTGCTGGGTGAGTGGGTGATGGAGGAGCTGCGTAATCTCGATCAGGTGGCCTTCGTCCGTTTCGCTTCGGTGTACCGCAGCTTTCAGGATGTCAGCGAGTTCCGCGAGGAAATCGAGCGGCTGGAGCGCCAGCCTTCGCCGGAAGAGCGGCGCAACCAGATGCGCCTGCTGCCCGACGAAGACGAGGCGGACCCTTCCTGACGCCGCCGGCACCCTGTCTACAGCATGATTGACCGGCAGTATATGGCGAAGGCGATCCGCCTGGCCGCGCGCGGCATCTACAGCACCCACCCGAACCCCAGCGTGGGCTGCGTCATCGTCCGGGACGACACCGTGGTCGGCGAGGGGTGGCACCGGCAGGCGGGCGGCCCGCACGCCGAAGTGTTCGCGCTGCAGCAGGCAGGGGAGCGGGCGCGGGGTGCCACGGTCTACCTGACCCTGGAGCCGTGCAGCCACCAGGGCCGCACGCCGCCCTGCGCGAATGCCCTGGTCGCCGCGGGCGTGGGACGTGTGGTGGTCGCCATGCAGGACCCGAACCCGCGGGTGTCGGGACAGGGCCTGCAGCGACTGAGGGATGCCGGAATTGAGGTCGACACGGGGCTGCTGGAAGGCGAGGCGAGGGCGCTCAATCCCGGTTTCATTTCCCGCATGCAGCGCGGCCGTCCCTGGACGCGATTGAAGCTGGCGGCCAGTCTCGATGGTCGTACGGCCATGGCGTCCGGGGAGAGCAAATGGATCAGTGGCCCGGCCGCGCGCCGGGATGTGCAACGCCTGCGCGCGCGCAGCTCGGCGGTGATGACCGGCATCGGTACCCTGCTCGCGGATGATCCCGCGTTGAACGTGCGCCTCGAAGCGGCAGATCTGAATGGGGTGGAGCCGGTACGCCAGCCTCTGCGGGTGGTGCTCGATCCGGATCTGGAGACACCGCCGGCGGCGAGGATGCTGTCTTTGTCCGGTCGAACCCTGCTGGTCACGGCGAAGCGCGATCCGCGGCGGCGCGCCGAGCTCGAGGCGCGCGGAGCGGAAGTGGCGCGGGTGACCGGAGGGCGGCATCGGTTGGACCTCCCCTCCGTGCTCCGGCTCCTCGCCGAGCGCGAGATCAACGAGGTCCTGCTGGAGTGCGGCTCGACCCTGGCGGGCGCCTTCGTGCAGGCCGGCCTGCTGGACGAGCTGATACTCTACCTGGCGCCGCACCTGATGGGTGACGCGGCACGGGGACTGTTCAGGCTGCCCGGCCTGGAGCGCATGCAGGATCGAATCGGTCTGGAGTGGCTCGATGTCCGCCAAGTGGGCAGCGAGCTGCGCGTCACCGCGCGGCCTGCCTGACGCAGCATGTACCGCGTAGGACGCGAAGGCTGTAAAGCGACCGCTGACGGTCGCCCTCTGCACTGTCTTTTTCTGGCGCGAATAAGGCGAAGGGATGTCTGTTGGCTGTACTAAGGCATAATGCACAAAGCCCCATGTCTGTCGGCGGGTGTCGGCCGCAGGGATGCGGCCGTCAAGCCTACGGGGACGTATTCACGGCGTCCCGCCGAGCGACATGGAGCTTTGTCCGACGGTTCTATGGTAAATGAAGGTTTGATCATTCTGCACTTGAGCCTTTTGTGCCCTTCGCGGTTACGCGCGACAGGAATCTGATCATGTTCACCGGAATCATTCAGGCGGTTGGCGAGGTTGCCGGGCTGGAGCCCAGGGGCGAGGATCTGCGTCTGCGGATCCGCACGGGCAAGCTCGATCTGCGCGACGTTTCCATCGGCGATAGCATCGCCGCCAGCGGCGTGTGCCTGACCGTGGTAGCGCTGCCCGGTGACGGCTTCTGGGCCGACGTATCCGGCGAAACCCTGGCCTGCACCGGCATCGGCGCCCTGAAGCTGGGAGACCGGGTGAACCTGGAAAAGGCGCTCACGCTCTCCACACCGCTCGGCGGACACCTGGTCAGCGGACACGTCGACGGCATCGGCGAGGTGGTTTCTCAGCGCCAGGACGGCCGCTCGGTGCGCTTCCGGATGCGGGCGCCGGGGGCGCTGGCGCGCTATATCGCCGCCAAGGGCTCGGTCTGTGTCGAGGGTATCAGTCTGACGGTGAACGCCGTCGAAGGCGCGGAGTTCGAGCTCAACATCGTTCCCCACACCCTGGCGGAGACCACCATGGGCGAGCTCAGGCCGGGGCGCGCCTTCAACCTGGAAGTCGACATAATCGCCCGCTACCTCGAACGCCTGCTGCTGGGAGAGAAAGCCGGCGATGCGACGGCGTCGGGGGTGAGCGAAGAGCTGCTGCGGCGCTGTGGGTTCATGGACAGGGACTGAAAACGACAACTCAGCGCGCATTGTGCGATGATGGGCATTGCGGTGACACAGACCCATGATGGAATTGAACAGCATTGAAGAAATCATCCAGGACATCCGTGATGGCCGGATGGTCGTCATCATGGATGACGAGGATCGCGAGAACGAAGGCGACCTGCTGATGGCGGCCAGCCTCATACGTCCCCAGGACATCAATTTCATGGCCACGCACGGCCGGGGCCTCATCTGTCTGACTCTCACGCCGGAGCGTTGCCGGCAGCTCTCACTGCCGCTGATGGTCAATGACAATCAGGCGCAGCTGGGTACGGCGTTTACGGTATCCATTGAAGCTGCGGAGGGGGTCACCACCGGCATATCCGCCTACGATCGGGCGCACACGGTGCGCACCGCGGTCCAGCCCGACGCGAAGCCCCAGGACCTGGTCCAGCCCGGACACATTTTCCCCCTGATGGCTCAGCCGGGCGGCGTCCTGACCCGCGCCGGGCATACCGAGGCGGGCTGCGATCTGGCCCGGCTCGCGGGGCTGGAGCCGGCGGCGGTGATCGTGGAGATCCTGAACGAGGACGGCACCATGGCCCGGCGTCCCGATCTCGAGCGCTTTGCCCGGGAGCACGAGCTGAAGGTCGGTACCATCGCCGATCTGATTCACTACCGCATCGCCAACGAGAAGAGCGTGGAGCGCGTGGCGGAATGTGATCTCGCCACCGAGTACGGCGAGTTTCGTCTGGTGGCGTACCAGGACATCGTGCATGAAGGGCTGCACCTGGCGCTGGTCATGGGAGAAATCCGTTCCGATGACGTCACGCTGGTCCGGGTGCATGTGCAGAACGCGCTCAGCGACCTGTTCGGCGCCCAGATGGAGGACACCGGCTGGCCGTTGCGCGACGCCATGCAGCGGGTGGCCGCCCGGGGCCAGGGCGTCATTGTGGTGCTCGGCCAGCACGAATCCCCCAAGGATCTGGTGCACCGGATCCAGAGCTACAACGAGCACAAAAAGAGCGGCGAGCCGCTGATCCGCGAAGTCAGACACGAGCTGCGCACCCACGGTATCGGCGCCCAGATCCTCAGCGACCTCGGCGTGAAGCGCATGCGGGTGCTGAGCGCGCCGATGGTGGTGCACGGGCTTTCGGGCTTCGGCCTCGAGGTGGTCGAGTACGTGAGCGGCGAGGCGGCCGCTGGCAAGCGGGCCCGGCGATCGGGCGACGGGGGCGGGCAATAGCCCGTCGGGCTTCACTGAGCGAAGCCCATGCCCGTGGCACAGATATCGATGCAGATGATCCGGAGTGTTGACACATGAGCGGCATACAGGAAATCGAGGGCAAGTTGAGCATCCGCAGCGCACGCATTGCGCTGCTGGTTTCCCGCTTCAACAGTTTCGTAGTCGAAAGCCTGTTGAGCGGCGCGGTAGACACCCTGAAGCGCCACGGCTCTGAGGAGCAGGATCTTCAGATCGTGCGCGTACCGGGTGCATTCGAAATGCCGCTGGCGGCCAAGCGGCTAGCAGCCAGTCAGCAATACGACGCCATCATTGCCCTGGGGGCCGTGATTCGTGGCGGCACGCCCCATTTTGAATATGTCGCCGGCGAGTGCACCAAGGGCCTGGCGACGGTTTCGATGCAGTACGATGTGCCGATCGGCTTTGGGGTGCTGACCGTCGACACCATTGAGCAGGCGATCGAGCGTGCCGGCACCAAGGCCGGGAACAAGGGCGAGGAAGCGGCCCTGTCGGCCATCGAGATGATCAACCTGCTGCGCGAGATCGGTAAGCAACCTCAGCCCCGGTGAGCCATCCCCCTAAAGCGCAGGCCGCGCACCGCACCCGCGCCAGGCGCCTCGCCATGCAGGCGCTTTACCAGTGGGACCTCTCGGGCAGCGATCTGTCCGTCATCGAGGTGCAGTTTCATGAAGACGAGGATTTTTCCAAGGTCGACCGGGAGTATTTTCATGAGCTGCTGCACCAGGTGCCGGCGCGCCTCGACGAGGTCGATCAGGCTTTTCGGCCGTATCTGGACAGGCCCTTGGGCGGGCTCGACCCGGTCGAGCGCGCCCTGTTGCGCATGTCGGTTTACGAGCTGCTGGTGCGCATCGACGTACCCTATCGAGTCGTCATCAACGAGGCGGTCAATCTCGCCAAGAAATTCGGCGCCGAGCAGGCGCACAAATACATCAACGGCGTGCTGGACCAGGCCGCGCGCAAGCTCCGCCCGCTCGAGCATCCCCGCGGCGAGGGCGGCAGCGGTCTGCTGAAAAGACGCTAGAAGCCGCGGCCCCGGCGACACACGCAAGATAGAACGGCCGCCGGCTCCCCACATCGCACCTATCCCGCCGGACGTTCTGCGTCCGCAATCACTCCCGAGCCCGCTCGTGCGGATGAGTCTTTCCTGTTGCCGGCCGCTGTTCGCCTCTTACGGGGGGCTACTGCCGATCGCCTCTGTCGTAACTCTCCGATCCCCCTAAATTTTTTTTTGCATATGCCGCTAGCATAGCTGGGACGAGAAAAAGAACAGCTATTAAAACATAAGCTTGCATCGCGTCCCGAGGAGAAAGAGGACCTGGGGGATGAGGGGCGCACTGACGGCGACCCGGATCGTGGTCACATCGCTGCGGCATCTCCCGGATTGGAATCTGTGTTAACGGACTTCGGCGTATGCAGCGGCCACTGCTGTTGAGAATCGACTTCACTCGCAATGCGCGTCCCCTCGGGCTGCCACCGGCGGCTCGCGGTGTCGTCGAGCTGCGCAGTCTGCGCGTGTCCGAGTCGCTGTTTGGAGAAATCGCTGCGATAAGGCCCGATGTCCTGTGCTTCGATTACGACTGTCCCGACGTGGGCGGACTCAAAAAGCTCCGGGAAGTCAAGAAAGAGTTTCCTTCGCTGCCCATCCTCATGCTCACCGAGCACAACTCCGAGGACCTCGCGGTCTGGGCGTTGCGCTCGCGCGTCTGGGACTATTTTGTAAAGCCGCTGGACGTCGAAGCGTTTCTGCAGGCCGTGCAACAGCTTCATGAGTTGCGCAGCCGGGGCAAGCGGGGTGCGGGGCGCGAAATCATCATCCCGGCGTCGTCCGCGCGAGGCGACCGGGAGGGCCGTAACGCGTCCGGAGCGGCCGCCAACGCTGCCGAGCGCGCCGTGGCCAAGGCCAAGGTCTATGTCGCCCAGAACTACGCGGAGAAGATCTCCGCGCGCGAAGTGGCGGATATCTGCAACATGAGCCCGTTTCACTTCAGCAGGAGCTTCAAGCGCATCTGCGGCATCACCTTCTCGGAATACCTGCTCGAGGTGCGCATCAGGAACGCCATCGGGCTGCTCAGTCGCGCCAAGGCGTCGGTGACCGGCACATGCTATGAGGTCGGCTTTCGCGACCCGTCCTATTTCAGCCGCATATTCAAGCGCTATGCGGGCATCAGCCCTTCAGAATATCGAGAGCGTTATCTAAAGGGCGCTGCAAAGTCCGGCGGAGCCGGCAAGGCGCAGCAGTCCGATGAGGCTAACGCAGGCGAGGATTCGACGGCCGATCTTCACGCAGAGCTGCTGTTGCGACTGCAACGGCGCTAGTCGACCCCTTGCTGCACTAAGAAAACGCGCAATCTCACCGCAACCCGGTCGCCGAAAGCGCTACCAAGCGGCGACGGGGGCGCGCGATGAACTAACCGCTGCGCCTGCTTGAGAGAGCCAATGCGCCTTACGCTCTATCCTGGTGCTGCCACAATCTCCCATCTGCAGTGACACGGTTGAGCCGCATAACCCCTGTCCCGTGGAGTAAGGCCAAATCGATGCCGCTGGACCGAGCCAAGGCTCGGATTTCCTGGTCAGGTCGCCGGCAAGGGGCGACGTTTGATGGCGTAGCCGCAGTGTTCCAGGAATGCGCAAAAGCGATCGGTCAGGAATCCCTCGCCGGTGACCAGCTGGGAGAGCATGAAGGACGATCCCGTATTGACCTCCACCACCACCGGTCCTTCGGGGCACAGAGCGATGTCCCACGACAAGTAGCGTATCTTCTCGAACATGCGTGCATATTCGACGCACAGAGTTTTGAGCTCGGACCAGCACGGCAAGGTTATACCCTGAATAGCGTTTCCCGTGTCGGGATGAGTCTGGATTTCGTGAAGATCGAATCCGTAACCCCGTATCACGCGTTTGACCTCCCCCGTCTCAATGTCAACGGCACCGAGCATGTTCCCTTTCCGCCAGAAGTTGTCGGCGATGCTGTCAGAACCAGGTATTTTCCATATCGACTGTATGATCTCCGGCGAAGATTGATCCAGAAGCACGATCACGCGCACCGTGGAAATGCGCTTACCACAGATCGGAATAAGCTGGGGGTGTGGTTTCAACACGTCCTGCAACAGATAGCCGTCGCATCCGTCGATCTGGTGGCAGAATGAATCGAGGGGCAGATGGCTTCCGCCGAACAGGCGAACCTCCTTTGCGTTGCTGTCATAGCCTTCGACCAGAAATACACCGAAGCTTCCGATGCCGCCATTGGGCTTTGCAAAAATCGGGAATGAGGCTTCATGGTGGAAGAACGTGGCGAGCTCCTCGGCCGAACGGCACGTGCGAGCTGTTCCGTAATGGCGTGTACCCGACGAGAAAATGCACTGGAGCCTTGGTGTTGGTGCGCCAAATGCCTGAAGCAGCGTGTAGCAAAAATGCTTGTCATCCGCCAGAGCCCACCAGCTTCGATCACAGCATTTTCTGATGACGCCCGCGTGAGCCCGGTCCGACAGAAAGCGTCGCTTGTCTTCCATGGAGTATTTGGAATCATCGTAAAGCTGAAAGTAATAGTAATCAGGTGGTAGCAGCAACGAGGGTCTCCGCATGAGGCTGAAAATCTCTCGAATCTGAGAAAAGTGGCTTTTTCCGGTGTTGGCGAGCGTTTTTCGCAAACACTGATTGAAATCGAATCGAGGCCTGTAGGTGTTGTAGTCTGACTGATACTTTTGCTTTTCCACGGGTGAGCTTCCTCAACAGTTCAAAAAATAGCGTTTCAAGTTCCGCACTGGCCAGCCGGTCTACCGTCTGTGTGCAGACAGCACGCCCTAAAACCAATAAAAACCCGCATCGGGTCTGGCTCCGCTCCGCAAGTCATATCGGCTAAGCTCAGTCCAATACTTGACGATGACTGAAAGCTTTCCGAAAACGAGGCCGGCGGTACGTATCTCGGTTTCAAGGCGCTCGCGGGGCGCCTCGCCGAGCGCACCGTCGAACGCCACCCCGGATACCAGCCGGGCTCCGGCGGCGATGCGCATTCCACCGAGCCACTGATCCCGGTGTTGATGGACACGAACAGGCTGTCCGATATGACAGCACTGACGCGCCAGTTCCTGCTCGCTGTGAGAGGCCTGCAGGGGCAGGAAGCGCGCGATGTCGGTATTGAGGCAGCGATAGGCAAAACAAGCCTCGACATAATTGAGCGGGCGCCGTTCCGAAAACCTCGTCCAGCGATAGACAAGGAAAGTGAAGATGGTGGGTAGCTGATCCCAGCTCAGTTCCCGGTCTTTGGGTTCCCGGTCGTGTGGCGGCGCCATGACGAGCTCCAAATCGGGGTTCTTGCGAATCATCCGCTGGACTGCTGCGCCAAAGGTACGCAGCGTGTTGTACTGGCTGGACGCGCTGACTGCATAGAACGCCCTCATTTCCCATAGGGCGGATCTCCACCGCAACAGAAGACCGAGATTCGCCTGCTGCGGGAGTGTCTGCGCCAGTTTCCGCCACCCCTGCGGCAGATCCTGTCTTGTGCTGTATGCTGCGAACCCGCGGGGAAGCGGACCGAGATGCGAGACCCTCTGGGCGATCGCTGGCGGAACGAGCAGTGCACCCGCAAACGGGGGCCCCGTAAAGAACTTCGAGGCCGTCATGAGCACCAAAAAACCGTCCTCCAGATAACGTTGCAGCGCGTCTCTGTTCAACCTCATTTGCGCGGCATCGACGACGACGGACACCGCAGTTGGATAGTCGTGCATCAATTCACGAACAGTTTGGATGCTTGGGCCACCGATTCCCGTTTTCGAGCAGTCAAGAAGGTGGATCAGGACGCGTTCGCCTTTGCGGACTGCATCGGTGACCAGCGACCGGGTGGTTTTCCCCAGTTGTTTCGCCGTCAGCGGCTTTCCGTCGCCCCGCCGCAGCTCCAGGGTCGGTACATCAATGCGGTACGAAGGAAAGCCATCCAGAGGTGTACCGGTCTCCACCCCTTCGCCGTGCGGAGTGACAGTGTCAAAGTGGCATCCCGCTGCGGCATGTGCTGTTCCACTTCCGATTTCGGTGGAGGAAACAAGAACGTTGCAAACTCTTGCCTTGCTCGTGCCCATGGCGAGACAGAGGGCGTAGAATTCACCATCGGTGCCCGATGGAGTCAGGACTATCTCGGTTCCCGGAATTCGGTCCAAACGCAGCAAGGCCGAGATGCTGTCTCGGACACGCTGGCACTCCGCCTCGCAGCGGTCTAGGAGGCGGCCCCGGCGCGCATCCGCGAACAGACTCTGACGCAGCCATTCTGCTTCCTGGAAAGCCAGATCCGAAATCGACGACGCGGTACACGAAGAGAACGTGATGGCCCATGGCCTGGGTCGTGGGCTGCAGCCGTAGCCGTTCAAACCGGTCTCTTCGTCGATGACCAGCCGACTGTCCCCGCCGGTCATCAGGATATGTTCAACTGGATGGGCCAGTGGCCGTAGTGCTCTCACCGTTTTCAGCGCCATGCGTACCACGGCGCGGCCCGTCTCGGCTGGGGCATCTCCGGCATCCTGTCCCTGGAGGGGCAGCAGCAATCTGCAAGCCGCCATCACCGCGTCGATAGCTGAGCCCCTGTCCATGATATAGAGGCCGTGCCGCCAGTGCTCGGCAATGCTGCGCATCCATTCGGGAATGCTGCCCCAGACAATCCGCTTTTCCTGATGAATCATTCCGTCGAGGTAAGACAGCGCCGTATGGAAAGCCAGCAGAGCAACGGCGATCGATGTGGCAGGGAAACGCGCATCGGGAAGGCCTGAACGAAGAGCCACAAGCTCGAGTGCGTGTCGCAGATGGAATGCGGCCAGGGCTGGCGAGTCCAATATCAGTCGGTCTACGATGATCCGTCGTGTGTCCTCGAGCACAAAAGGGACGTCGCCCAGGTCGGTGATATCAAATACGATGTCTTTGAGTAAGGGCCGGAATTCCGGACGCTTGCACACTGTCGCGACGGCGAGCCGCTCTTCACCGGTCACAGTCGAATCGCAGCCGAATGAATAGAGGCTGCGGCCCGTGAATTCCCTGAAAGTGCGCGGGATGGCTTCCCACAGCGTTTCTGTACGGCAGGGTAACTCCCGTGCCGGTAGTGGGCTCTGCTGTGCCGCGCTATGGATGGACATAAGTCGGGAGTCCCTCGTGCCAGCTCCGATCACCACAACCCGTTGGACCGTGACAACGTTGTTTCTTCCGGTTGACTTTCATCTTCGAGCAGGGCATTGCCGCCGTACAGAAATGCGCCACACTTGCCGGTGGTCACCGTCGGGTCCTTGCGCTCGAGTCTCACCGCCGCCTCCAGATCATGGAGGAAACGTGGAACAGCCGTCAGGTGATTTGCGGTAGCGACCATGTGCAGGCTGCGTGGATGATTTTGGCGGTTCACGCGCCATCCCTGCGTGTCCAGGTGGTCAGCAAGTGCGAAAACATCAATATCATCAGCGCCGAATGCGAAAACGCTCATCACCGGCTTGCCGACCACGAAGAGCCCCGGTAGTGCCGCGATGCCTTCCATCAGCGCGTTGGCGGCATCCATGGTGCGGCGGGCCGTCTGCACATAACCTTCCTGGCCGAGTGCCATGATCGAAGCCCAAGCAGCAGCAACCGCTCCGCCCGGCCGCGTACCCATCATGGTGGGGGACACATAGGCACCGCCGGGCCAGTCGACGTTTACATAGCTCTGGTATCGCCGTAGTTCTCTGGACTTATACAGAAGTGCCGAGGCGCCTTTCGCGGCGTAGCCGTTCTTGTGAAGATCCGTGGATATCGACGTCACGCCGGGAACTGCGAAATCAAACTGGGGCACAGCGTAGGCGAGCTGCCTCATGAACGGCAGGAGGAAGCCCCCAAGGCAGGCATCCACGTGCAGCCCGATCCCGTGCTCTGTAGCGATTCTCCCCATTTCATCAATGGGGTCCATGACGCCGTGCGCAAGAGAGGGTGCGGAAGCTACCATGCAAATCGTCCTCGGGCTGGTCCGTTGGCGCAGTGCATCGAGATCCGTTTCACAGTCTGAATTCAAAGGCACCGGCACAACGCGCAGGTCAAGATAGTGCGCGGCCTTGAGAAACGCCGGGTGGGCGGATTCCGGTACCAGTATTTCCATGGTCGAAAGCCGGGGCTTGCGATGTCTTGCCTGGTCCCGGTAGGCTTTCATCGCCAACAAGATGCTTTCAGTGCCTCCCGACGTCAGGTTGCCAACCTCGGCGCTCCGGCCGTTGAGCAGGCCGAGCACCATGGAAATCAGTTCGTCTTCGAGGCGGCGCAGGCTGGGAAACAGGGAGGGGCCGGCGGCGTTTTCGGAGAAGTAGAGATCGTACGCGTCCCTGACCACCGCCGTGTGCTCTTCGCCCGCATAGTAAACGAGGCTCCAGCTCCTGCCGTTCAGCCAATCGACGTCGTCGGCTTTGGCGCTCGCGAGCCGTTGAATCACATCCTCGCGGTCTAATCCGGTTCTTGGAATCTGCAATCTGACTGCCATATACGGCTACCGCATCAACTCCGTTTGAAAGACCAGGACACGAACTCTAACGGCAGCCGGGGGCTGTGGTTTAGTGTGGCGCGACAATGGCCTCTGGATAGGGTGCAGGCCGCTTATGTCGAGAGCCGGGAACGTCCGCAATTGTTTGGCCAGAACGAAGCTCGGCCTCCTCACCGGGCTTCGCAGAAGGCGGCTTTACGGGGTGGCAAAGGGTACGTCGCGCCGCCTCCCGGGCTCAAACGACTTCGTTGGCGCGCCACTTCGAACCTCAAAACAAGGCCCACTAGTTGGATCAGTGCAGACCTACGTCCGACGATGCCG
>JASFKW010000105.1:0-13407 GCA_050118435.1 Gammaproteobacteria bacterium
CGGAGTCCGGATCTCGGCATCCGGGCATGTACTACTTTCCGGCTTTGGTGACGACCTTGAAGACGGACTACTCAATGGCTCAAGTCTTGAGTGGTCTTCTGACCAGGATGGACATCTTGGATCGGGGGCCGAGTTGTTGCTGTGGGGATCCGACCTCACACTGGGAACACATGAGATCACCCTCACGGCCATCGACAGCGATGGCCTGACTGGGAAAGCAAGCGTAATGATTGCCGTTGCGCTTCCGATTGAAATAGATATAAAGCCCGGTAGTACGACCAATCCCGTGAACCCGGTTTCAAGAGGCGTTGTACCAGTGGCGATCCTTGGCTCTGAAAGCTTCGACGTAACAGAGGTAGATGTTACGACGCTCGCCTTCGGGCCTGATGGTGCATTGCCATGGCACCACCTGAACAAAGCGCCGGGATACAGAAATCATCTGGAGGATGCGAACGAAGATAATCGGACGGACCTGATCGCGCATTTTCCGACACAAGAGGCAGGTCTTGCACCGGGCTACATCGAGGCATGTCTAGTCGGCGAAACTCTGGACGGTATCCCATTTACAGCCTGTGACGTAGTGAGCATCGTGAATAATCGTAAACCATAGGGGAGAGCTTCTCCGTGCGACCCGAAAACCTGACTCGTTGATCCGATAATTTGACGGGTGAAGCACAGCAACCCAAGGAGGCCAGAGCCAGATTGTCGTAATGCGGGACTGGGCTCTGGCTCAGTGAGCTGCTCCCCATCTATCGTGGCCGGGTACTCGAAACACGTCTTTGCCGATCTCATCACCGATACTCGTATTCCTTTGGATTATGTCTGCAAGCCTCGTCCGTTTCACTTCCTGCAATTCACGAGGGCTCAGGATGCGCTCGTACCAAAACCTGTCTCCGTCGCGCAGTGCTTCGAATTGCTCCTTCACCGCGAAAAACATAAGCTCACCAACCATCGCACCGGGAAGATGATCCTCGGCAAGTGCGCCAACCCATACATCGATGTCCTCCACGTCCGCGTAAGCATTCGCGAGGCGTTCCTGAAGGTCGGGATTCGTGGTGATGTCTGAAAAGGCAAGCGCGGGCTGCAAACCAAAACCTTCGCGAGACTCATTGTAGCTCGGCAAGCCATGGTCACGTCCACGCTGGATATTCAGTGCGGCCAGGTCAAGGCCACCCGAGCCAGGCTCACCGAACATGAAATTGCGTACATCGTCAACGAGGAATACATCGACCTGCTCACAGGCCTGAGCCGCGAATCCGCGCAACAGGGGCGCGATACCGCCCTCGCCCGTGATTCGATGAGGTGAAAAGAACGCATCACGCAACTGCAAATGGCCTTGTGGAATTTCCTCTCCGTGCCCGTTCAACCGCAACAGGGTTGCGCTCAGCGCACTATGGCCATATCGATACAGGGCGCTCGAAAATATATTCGTAATGGAGGCGTCTACATCAGGACTGTATCCTCGATAAGGAGCCAATGCGCCACGCCCGAGTATCACGGGCAAATATTCGTTGTAGGTTATTGCCTGCATCTATGCACCCACAATCCGGCGTGCACGCACGTATAGTTCATCGCCACTCAAATCAGGATGTAAATTCGCGATTTCAGTGGCCAGTCGATTATGCTCTCGAACAAACAACGTATGCAGCGCTGCGAGACCAACCTGTTCGTTGGCACGTATGTCACCCGCCAGGAATAAATCAGGATCGTTGCCGCCAACATTAGGCAAGCGCTCAGTGTTGAATGGCAACAGATTCTGCTCGCTCGTTTTGAGGCGTCCTGTCCCGTCATTCGTGCGAAGTGCCTTCGCGCGTTTTTCATCGGAACCATAGACATTGGATGCATCTATCCATGCCGTTACTTGATTGACTTGCTGCCTGGGATTATCCGTACCTGTTCCTGTACTTGTATCGTAGGCCGACCGGTTAAACGGCATGAACGCAAGCCCGGTTCCTCGAGGGTCGAAATGTAGATCGCCGGGCGGTATCAGGATGTCGGCGGCTTCAGGCGGGTAGGCGCCGTCCGTCAGGACGATATCGTGGTCCACGAACTGACCCCACTGCCACACAAAATCACTCGCCCGCATGTGGTTAACAAGAGGTTGATCCGGATGTGCATTAACGGTGTTGCTAACTGCCCGTGCATTGGGCCGGTTGATTCCCGTCATCTGGGATACGCCGTCGCTGTAGGCCGATGCAATACGGCGTCGCAAGGTCGTGTTTGCTGCACCCATGCTGGGTGCGCGTAGACTATTTCCACTGCCGTCAATGCTGCGAGCGTCTGCCGTGGAATCGGGTGGAGGTCGGCCGGCGCCCGCATACGGAGAGCCTGCCAGCGAAACAACCAGTCCCACCCCGAGGACGTTTCTGAACAACGATTGTTTCGTAAGCGCCCACGAATCGACGTCTATTCTGCCGCACGCGCATGATCGACACTGTCCCCGATCCTTGAACAGGGGAGACAACGCATGCCAAGCAAAGCAATCTCTGAAGCCCTTTCCGCACATTGGCGTCCGCTGGTGGATGCCTGGCGCAACTCCGGCCAGTCACAACGGGCGTTCTGTCGGGAACAGGATCTGAGCTACGAACAGTTCGTCTACTGGCGGCGCAAGTTCGAGCAGCAGGGCAATGGCGTGGCGTCGCGGCCGTCCTCAGCATTGGTGCCAGTGATCTATCACCCCGAGCCTGCAGAACATGGACTTTCACTGATCCTGCCCAACGGGATTGAAGTCCGCGGTATCGCTTCGGACAACCTGCCACTGGTCGAGCAGTTGGTGGGGCGCCTGTCATGAACCGTTATTTTCGACCGGCGCCGTCGATGCCGAACATCTATCTGTACCGGGACCCGGTGGACTTCCGCAAGAGCTTCCGGGGCCTGGCCGCGATCGTCGAGCAGGAACTGGGGCACAATCCATTCGACGGTGGTCTGTATGCGTTCACCAATCGCCGGCGCAACAAGATCAAGCTGCTGTTCTGGGAAGACAACGGCTTCGTGCTGTATTACAAGAGTCTGGCCGAGGAAAAGTTCCGCTGGCCGCGCCCGCAGGACGAGACGATGCCCCTAACCACTCCAGGTTCCCGGAGACTGCGCCTGTCACCAAGCCAACACCCGTGAGTCCGGTCCTGTACCAGCTCTCAATTTCGGACTGCGACGGTGTGTTTTCCTGGTACTGTTTCCAATGCGGGGGTATGGTGCCTTCGAACCATCCGTTCGCGGCGGAACCCCGGTGCGGCAACCTGTGGGATCGCCTTGCTGCCCAGATATGCGAAGATGTCTTTCTCCAGGCGGCCCATTACTTTGTTGGCGTGGGATTCTGTCCAGCCACGGGCCTGCTTGGCAAACCATTCGCGGGCTACCATCTCGAGGCTGTTGCTCTCTGCTTCGATCTGCTGGAGCTTGATGGTCTTCTTGTATTCGTTGGGGTCGATCCCGTTGGCCAGGAGTTTCCGGGCGGCATCACGCGCATTGCGGGCGTCGGCAAGTCTGACGTCGGGGTAGACGCCAATTGCCAGAACCTTCTCCTTGCCGCCAAAACGGTACTTCAAGCGCCACAGCTTTCCGCCCTTAGCAGTGACCAGCAGGTAGAGACCTTTTTCGTCGGATATCTTGCGCTGCTTCTCAGCAGCTTTTGCGCTTTTTACGGCAAGGTCGGTCAGCGGCATTTTGGGGGTATTTGCATCTCACTATCACTGAATACCCCCGAACCTACCCCCAAGTCATGTTGGATTGCAAGAGAATATTTCGGACGTCATCGGATATAAAAGCCAAGCAAAAATCGGGAGCTATCGGATTTCTTGGACTTCATTGGACGTTAGCGGAAGATGGATTGGTGGAGCCGAGGAGGATCGAACTCCCGACCTTCGCATTGCGAACGCGACGCTCTCCCAGCTGAGCTACGGCCCCGGATACTGGATGTGCGCTAGTTTACCCGTCCTTCGGACAAGTCGCCAGCGGCGTGGGGCGTAACCTCTGCAGCAACCGCGGTTTGAACCGTTTTGGCAGGCTACATGCTGAAATTGCGGACCACGACCTGCTTCTCGCGATTACTGCTTCGACGGACGGCGACGGCACCGCAGTGTTGCTGGCTCGGTGTGAGAACGGCGAATTGCCAGCTGCGGGCCTGCTCATTGAGCTCCGGGTTAAACTCTACCCGTACCCGGCCTTGGGCGTCGATATCAAATTGCAGCTTGCGCGTCGGGAACGAGAGGCCAATGCCAAGCGCCTTGACGTAAGCTTCGCGCAGGGTCCATCGGCTGAAAAAATACTTCAACTGCTCCCGCCCAGTCAGCTGCTCCAACTGCTCTTGCTCGGGTCTCGAAAACATCCGTCGGGCAACCGGCAGCGGATGATGTCGGGTGACAATCCGCTCGGCATCGATGCCGCAAGCGTCGAAAAGCGTGACCACGCATGCGGAAAGCCCGGCAGTATGCGTAAGGTTGAAGCGCAGAGCCGGAGTTCCGGGATTGGCGATCTCCGGCCTGCCGTGACTGGAATGATGGAATGTCCAGCCGGAAGGGGGCACCGGGACGTATTGTGACAGTGCATTCCGCAGGAATGCATGCGATATCAGGTAGCGGTGTTGATCCTGCGGGGAATGGAGCCGTCTGTACGATGCTAGCTCTGAGGGGCAAAGAACAGACTTCAATGCGTCCAGCTTTGTCTGCTCCTGAATGGCGTCCGGAAACACCAGCCAGACGTGGATCTCATGCTCGAGTTGCTCCAGATGCACAGGCGTATCGATGTCCATCAACGCAGAGCCTTTCGGAAGGGCGTGTTTGGTGCTTTCGCACAGCGGGGGCGGCGTGCGATGCTGACAGCCCTGCCGTACACAATATAATGAGCCCTTTGAGGGCTGTTTCGCCTGAATAGACCGCTGTCGCCTGAGTCCGGTCGGCACGGAGATGAATTGTGTCAAGGCCTTTACATTTTCAAAAGTATTTTTGGCGGGTGCCATTGTCATTGGCTGCCCGGGCTGCCTGCAGCGGCGTGGGCAAGCGCGGGTGAGTGGAGCTTGGCTTCAGCAACCGAACCTGTTGGCCTGCCGAGACGGCGCAGGTGCCGCGCGCAACGGGCGAAACTTATCCAAAATTCAATTTGTTATTGGCTGAACCTCTGTTTGGCGTATTTACGACAAAATTTTGACATTCTCCGGGAAGAATGCTTAACTTTGCGCTGTTGACGTCTTCCGGCGACGCGCATCGCCGACTTCCCGGACAGCGAGGTCGAGGGGGGAACTCAAGTGGCAATCAGCGAGCCAAAAGTCCTTATTATTGAAGCCGATACGGAGCGTGCCCGTGAGCTCGAATCGGTCTTGCGCTTCATCAATTATGAGCCTGTGGTCACAGCCGATTGCGGACATTGGAAGGCCAGTGTAGACGAGGCTCAGGATATTCTTGCGGTGCTCGTCGGAACCTGCGGGACTGACAAGGCATTGGAAAACCTGCTCAAGGAAGTGCACGACTTCGATGACCATCTGCCGATCTTTCTGCTTGCAGAAAAGCACAGGGAGCCGACGGTGGCCATTGAGCCCAGCTCCTGCATTCTGGGACGCGTCGAAGTCCCGGCGCACTACACGCAGCTGACCAGCGCCCTGCACCAGGCGGAGGTTTATCGAGAAACCCAGCCTGACGCCTCACAACAGCGGCCGGTGGATCTTTTCCGCAGCCTGGTCGGGACCAGCCGGGCCGTGCACGCGGTCCGCAGGATGATTCAGCAGGTCGCAAATTCCGACGCCAACGTCCTGATCCTTGGCGAGTCGGGAACCGGCAAGGAAGTCGTCGCACGCAACCTGCACTATTACTCCTCCCGCCGCGAGAAAGCTTTCGTCCCCGTCAATTGCGGGGCGATCCCGGGTGACCTTCTTGAGTCCGAGCTTTTCGGGCACGAAAAGGGCGCGTTCACTGGGGCCATCAGCAGCCGGCAGGGCCGCTTCGAGCTCGCCGAAGGGGGCACGCTGTTTCTCGATGAGATCGGTGACATGTCACTGACCATGCAGGTCAAGCTTCTGCGGGTGTTGCAGGAGCGCACCTTTGAGCGCGTTGGCAGCAACAAGAGCATCGAGGCGGATGTACGGATAATCGCCGCCACCCACCGCGATCTCGAGGAAGCAATAGCGGAAGGGACGTTCCGCGAGGACCTGTTTTATCGCCTGAACGTGTTCCCCATCGAGATGCCACCTCTGCGTGAGCGCGTGGAAGACATACCCCTGCTGGTCAACGAGCTCGTAAGGCGCATCGAGCACGAAAAACGCGGATCCGTCCGGTTGACCCAGGCCGCTATCCTGGCTCTTTGCCAGTACAACTGGCCGGGAAACGTGCGCGAGCTGGCGAATATGATCGAGCGGCTCGCCATCCTGTACCCCTTCGGGGTCGTCGATGCTGCGGACCTGCCGGATAAGTTTCAGACCGAGGAGGTTCGGGCCGAAACTCGCGAAATCAGCGAGCAGATGCTAACACCGCAGCCGATGCGGTATAGCCTGGACGCCGAGCCCCGGCTGCCGCGCGGTGGGCTGGATCTCAAGGAACACCTCAGCAATCTCGAGGTCGGCTACATCAAGCAGGCCCTGGACGATGCCAACGGTGTCGTCGCCCAGGCGGCTAAGCGGCTGGGCATGCGCAGAACCACGCTGGTCGAAAAACTCCGCAAGTACGGGCTACAGCGATCCGACAGCATGTCGGGAGTCTGATCTCACAAGCAGCGCCCACAGTGTGATAAATCGTAGAAGCCGGCGCTGTTGCGCCCGAGCATGATCGGGCGGCCCGCCGCTGCAGACGAAGCCAGGCCGCTGATGCCCGCCCGCCCAGCCAGCTCGATGCGGCGGCCTTTCCCAGCACAGTCTTGATTCGGCTCCCGGTGGTCTCCGAGACGACTGAAGCGGGGGGGGCTCGGGACCTCTTTGTCTAACTGTCTCGAATTAAAGCGATTGTTTCTGCAATGCCGAAAAGTTGAACGCGAGAGGAGGGCGACGGCTCGCTAACAGGTTGATTGTACTTAGCCATATCCTTGTGCTACCGTTAATTGACAACTATAACAATGTTGGATTTGGCGATGCCAACACCCCCCAAAAAGCGCAGGCGGACGAGGGAAGAACGACCCAGAGCCCGCAGGAAGGGCACCCATCCGATCGCCGGTAAAGAGTTCAACTATGTCCTCCAGCTGAATGCGGAGGACACGGCTCGTCTCGTCCGCTACCGGGACATGCTGGCGCAGGGTGCAGCCGGCTTTGCCGAGACCGCCTACAACTATCTTTTCGACAATCCCGATATCGCCGAGGTGCTGTACGCTTACGAGCGCCAGGGCGGCAACATCGGCGAGCTGGTGCGCGGACTGCTGCAGCATCAGCTGGATCTGCTCAACGGCGCCATCGACGATCAGGCCACGGCGCGCAGTGAAGAAATGGGACGCGCGAACTTCCAGCTCGGCGTCAAGCCCGTCTGGTCAATCGGCGCCTACCGGTTGTTCCTCGAGCATCTGCGGGGACTGATTGCCACCGATCCCCAGATCGCGCACGAGGACCGGGACGATCTGGAAACCGCCCTCACCAAGATGGTGTTCCGCGATCTCGCGATCACCAGCGAGGCCTACTGGCGCGCCGCGGTGGAGCAGTTAACCGTGCAGCGTGATGAGCTCGGCTTTGAGCAGACCCTGGCCGGCGAGTTGCTGAGCAACATTCCGCAGCTGCTGTGGACCGTGGATATCGAGTCCAACAGCATCACTTACGCCAGCCCCGGCGCCCGCGCGTTCTGCGCGGACACGCTGGAGGCGCCGATCCCCTGCTTTTACCGGATTCCCGGCTCTGAGCGTGAGCGCGTGCTCACCGCATGGCAGCAGGCGCTCGACGGCGAGTCGGTGCAGCTGGAGGTGGGGGTAGCTCTGGAAGACGGTCCGCACAACTGGTTTCGCCTGGCGTTTTATCCCATGGCCAACCGCCGCGGCCGTGTGCTTCGCGTTCATTGCATGATGGAAGACGTAACCGAGATGCACACGGACCGCGAGCGTCTCGAGCAGCTGTCCACGCAGGACGAGGTCACGGGGCTCGCCAACCGGACGCTGTGGTACGACCGCCTCGCCTCGGCCCTGGCGGTGGCGCGGCGTAATCCGGGCGCCTCCGTCGCGGTCATGGTGCTGGATATCAATCAGTTCAAGATGTACAACGATTCGCTCGGCCGTCGGGCCGGCGACGAGCTGCTCAAGCAGATCGGACGGCGCTTGCAGCAGGTGCTGCGCGATACCGATACCCTCGCGCGCCTGGGCGCCGACCAATTCGGTATCGTGCTGCCGATGGTACAGGACGCCGAGAGAGCGGCCGAACGGGTGGCGCGTGAGGTCGCCTCGTCGCTGGCGGCTCCGTTCACCTACCAGGAGAAGGAGCTGTGTCTGAGCATCGCCATGGGGATCGCCGTATATCCGCAGCACGGCGACGACGCGCATACGCTCGCCGGTCACGCGGACAGTGCGATGTATCGCGCCAAGTGGAACGGCGTGCCATACCTTTTCTATGAGCTGGAATCGGTGGAGTCGGCCAGCGAGCACCTGCAGTTTTCCGGGCAACTCCATGGTGCCCTGGAACGCCAGGAATTTCAGCTCTATTATCAGCCGAAGATCGATCTGGCCAGCGGAGAGATCCGTGGTGCCGAGGCGCTGCTGCGCTGGCGGCACCCCCAACAGGGGTTGGTGCTGCCGCGGCGATTCATCCGTGTGGCCGAGCAGCTCGGCATGATCGCACCGATCACCGACTGGGTGCTGGACACGGCGCTGGCCCAGAGCAAACAGTGGTCCGGGAACAGCTCGCCCCTGTCCATCTCCATCAATGTTTCTGCGCGCTCCTTCCGATCGCCCGGCCTGGTCAGCCGCATCGAGCAGGCACTGGAGAAGGCAGGTGTAGACAGCTCGTGCCTGGAAGTGGAGCTCACCGAAGATACGCTGATGGCGGACCTGAAGGAGGCCACGCTGATCCTGGGTCGCCTCCACGACCTCGGGGTCTCCATCGCCATCGATGACTTTGGCGTCGGACACTCGTCTCTGTCCGACCTCAAGACCCTGCCCATCGACACCCTCAAGATCGACCAGTCTTTTCTCAAGGGTATGGCCAGCAACCCCAGGGACGCGGCCGTTGTGCGCTCGATCATCGCGCTGGCCCACAACCTCGACTGCACGGTGGTCGCCGAAGGCGTGGAGGACGCGTCTGTGCGCCTCCAGCTGCAGGAGCTCGGTTGTGACCTGGTGCAGGGCTTTCATATCAGCGAGCCCCTGCCGGACATCGTGTTTCGGGATTGGTTGTCCCGACGACCCCAGTAGGCGTATCGAAAACACCCAGCTGTCTCCGAGCACTTCGCCAATGGCACCCTGCCGGGAGCGCCGGTGGCCAGCGCATTCCACCGATGCCTTGGGGCCGCGTCGGGCGGCGTCGCTGCTGATCGGGAGCTCAGCATCTGCACCGGTTGCCCATTTGGTGCCCTGTCGGCAACCCGGTGCCCGACTCCACCTGCATCACCCTCGCTCCCTGGGTGCTCCGTAAGCTCGGCCAGAGCGCATTCCCGCCTGCGATCCGCGCAAGATCATCGAGATGCGCGCCGCACTTAGCGTGATGCGTCAATTTTCTGCCGCCTGGCGGCAGCCGTGCACATTGCGCCCAGTCACTAAGTTACCAATTAAATCAATATGATAACGTTTTTTCTCTGGCCGGTCGATCCTGGAACAGATACTGCAGTGCTTGGTTCAAGCCGCTTCCGAAGGGCGTCCGGGCTTGAGCCGGCCGACGGCTGAGGTTTTGGGAGATGCGGCTCAACGTTCATTTCTGAGAGGCAGGTATATCAGGTGACCAGTCTGAAGCTCATGGTACAACCGAAGCCGGTCCGGGCGATTGCGATCACCGGTGGCGCAGAGTATCGGTTGCAGCATGTCAGGGTGCTCGCCAATCAGGTCCGAAGCCTGCAGGAAGGGCGAGATGTGTTCAACGAGATTTCAAGCGTGACCGACCGGCAGCTCGATGTCACCTTGGCTTTCAGGGGAGTCGTGCCACACGACGACCATTTGAGACAGGCTGTACGGAAGCAGCGCCCGGTTGTTGGGGCCTGTCCGTGCAGCCGTTCTTCCATGGCGTTCAAGAATCCAGCTCGCAAAACCGATAGATGGCCGCTGCCCCGCGTGGCTGCCGGACATCTGGAGTTTTTCGTAGAACGCCTGATTCAGTCGCGCAGAGGATGCATGGAGATGCCAGCATGAATGGAGCCGCTATGTACGTTGTTACCCCCGATTCTGACAGTGAAGATCTGGTCACCAAACATGCGGCATTGGTGAAACGAATAGCCTATCACCTGATGAGCCGCCTGCCCCCGAGCGTTCAGGCCGACGACCTGATACAGGCCGGTATGATCGGTCTGCTCGAGGCCTCGCGTAACTATGACGCCTCCCAGGGCGCCAGCTTCGAGACTTACGCCGGCATCCGGATCCGCGGGGCCATGCTCGACGAAATCCGCCGCACCGACTGGACGCCGCGCTCGGTCCATCGCAAGGCACGGCAGGTGGCCGAGGCGGTGCGCGACATCGAGAACAAGGAAGGCCGCGATGCCCGTGATGTCGAAGTGGCCGAAAAGCTGGGTATCGATCTAAACGAGTACCACCGCATCCTGCAGGATGCCACCGGATGCCGCGTGTTCAGCATCGACGACACGGGCATCAACGGTGACGAGCCGCAGCAACAGCCGGTCGCTGACACACCACGCAACGAGCCGCTGGACAGCCTCCAACATTCAGATTTCAAGTCTGCACTCGCCCAGGCGATCGCGGGTCTGCCCGAGCGTGAGCGGCTGGTGATGGCGATGTACTACGACGAGGAACTGAATCTGCGGGAGATCGGCGAGGTGCTGGGCGTCAGTGAATCCCGTGTCTGCCAGATTCATGGGCAGGCCCTCATCCGACTGCGGGCGCGCATGGGAGACTGGGTCGGCGGCTAACCGCAATGGGGCCGCGTCAAGGGGCGTCGGAAAGCCTGGCCATGTCTGCGCTTGTGGTCGTCCGCGCCGCAAGGCTACCGGGCTGGTGCACAAGGGCGCTGACATCCGGGAGCTGGTGGAAGCCGGGGGTCTCAGCCGTGGCGGGGCCGAGCCGCCGGTCATGATGCACCGCGGCAGGGCCTGACAGGATTCCCTCGGCGCCGGGATTGCGGTTCTCGGTGACCGGGCGCTCTGCCGTGGCCGGTGGGCTCGACCGTCGGCGCGGGGCAGTATTCTTCGTGCGTTTAGCGGGATCACTGCGCAGCGACAGTCCGGAGCCCGTCGCGGGCGGCGAGACTCGGAACAGGATGGTGAATTGAGGTCATGGTCTGGTATACGCGACGCGAGGGGGTCGTCCGAGGCCCTTACCCGCAACGGCGGATCAGCCGCTACATCCTGCTCGGACGCATCCGGGACAGCGACGAGCTCCGCCCGGGCGACGGGGAATGGCGACCGGTGTCGGGTTACCCGGAGCTGATTCCCGCGGTCATGAAGCTCCCCGCCACCGAGGAGAATCGGCAAAAGCTGCTGATTGCGCGCATGCGCGAGGACGAGCGCCGGCCCGGCGGTCGCCGGGACGCTGCCCGCGGCGAGCCGGGCCGGGAAGGCCCGGGAAGACCCGAGCGCAGGCGGCCCGAGACGCCGGAGCTGATAGGTTGCCGCGAGCTCAAGTATCAGGTCTCGCACCGGCGTCCAGGCCGCCGCGCGCGGCGCTATATGTATCCGCTGGCCCTGTTGGCGCTGGCGCTCGGCGGGTTCATGCTGGGCCTGCTGGGCCGGGACGCAGAGCCGCAGTCGGCGACCAGCAACTGCGCGGCCCGGCCGATGCCGGGCGTGATCCGGAACAACTGTAATCTTCCACCGTCGGCGCCGCTCGCGGCGGAGTGAGGCCGGCACCAAAAAACCGGCGGCGGCGCGATCTAAAGCGCCCCGAGCCCGGTCCGGAGCAATGATCATGGCCCGTTTTCGGTGGGCCGTTCTTCCTCCCCGCCAAAGCTTTCGGTGACATAGCGCCACACGCGAATGTCCTCCGACCAGTACCCGGGGGTCAGTCCCGCCTTCAGCTTCAGGTGCTGCAGAAAACGGGCGGGCTCCGGCAACGATTCCCATACGCTGGGGAGGAAGGTGCCGCGCCGGCTTTCGGCCTGCAGAATCAGGCCGTCCCGGTGCGGGCGCAGTTGTCGCAGCAGATCCTGCTCGCTGCTGAAGCTCATGGGCTCGGGACGGCTCAGCACCGAAATGTCGAGCCCCAGGCCGCCGAGCTCATGCGGCCGCAGGGGCGGGAAGCGCGGGTCGCGGAAGCCGGCGGAGAAAGCGTTTTCTGCCACGTCAGTGACCAGCGGCCGAAACGCCTCCAGGCTGCCGATACAGCCGCGCAGCTGGCCCGTGAGATGCAGGGTCACGAAGCTGGCTCCGGCTTCGCCGAGCGGCGCCTCGAAAGCGGTGCCGTCCATGGCCAGGCTGACTCCCTCGTCCAGCCCGTGGCGCAGGGATTGCCAGGCGACGTTCAGCAGCGTTCGGCGGTCTCGCTGGGCCAACATGCTAGCGCCGCGGGGCCCCGCGGTTGATGCAGGGTGAACGCCTTTGTGCGGGTGTTCCGCAAGCGCGGGCGCTGGTGCTCGAGCGGGACCCGCGGACGCCGGGGTGCCCGGGTCGCCGTGGTGGCCGCTCCCTCCTGAGCGTCCCGGCCAGGCGGGGCTCAGGAAAAGGCATAAGCGCCGTATCCGACCACGCGGTCCCGGCCCCCCGCGGTATCGCCGGAGCTGCGCAGATCCAGGGTGCTGGCGCGCAGCCGGTGACCGCGCGCGGCGAGCAACAGCCCGTTGACCGGCGTTCGGCCACACGCCTGGTGGTAACCGATGGCCTGGGGTTCGAGCTGCTCGATCGCCTGTGAGGTCGCGGTGTCCAGCCTGCGCGCGGTGGCGTAATCATGGTAATGGCTGAGGTCCGAGCTGATCAGGACCAGTGTTTCGGGCCCGTCCCACAGCCGCTCGATTACCTCGGCGACCTCATCGGGCTCGGCGTCGCCGACCACCAGCGGGATCAGCCCGAAGTCCTTGCGCAGAGCCCGCTGCAGGAAGGGCAGCTGGACCTCCAGGCTGTGCTCCTCCTGATGCGCCTGGTCGAGCACGCGTACCTGGGGCAGCGCCAGCACAGGCTGCATTGCCGCGTGATCGATCCTGACCAGCCCCAGGGGCGTGGCGAAATAGTCGGCGCTCGTTGCCGCCAGACCGGTAAAGGGTACCCGATGCGCCGGGCCGAGCAGCACGACGCGCTCGATCTGCTCCCGCACGGGAGCCAGCCGCAGGTACGCGCTGGCGGCGACCGGCCCCGAATAGACGTAGCCCGCGTGGGGAACGATCAGGGCCTTGGGACCGGGACCCGCGGGCGCCGCCTTGGCCGCAAGTAGACT
>JASFKW010000106.1:0-13401 GCA_050118435.1 Gammaproteobacteria bacterium
GGGCCTGCGCCGAAGCGCGTATCTGCCGGCGCATGGCGCTGCACTGGGGCATCGTGCCGGTCCAGTTGAGCGAGTCGCAAACCACCAACTGGCGGCGCATCTGCCGTTTCATCGCCAGACGCGTAGCGCTGGGTCGGCCGGGGCACGATGTACTGCTGGCTTCGGGCTTTCACGACGATCCCGCCACAAACGAGCCGGTACTCAAATTGATGCACATGTAGGATCCGGGGCCCGGGCTTTCCCGCGGTGTACGACGGGCTGCTGCGCCGCGAGGAGATCGTCGCCCTCGGCGCCCACAGCGAGCACTGCGCCGTACACTTCGAGGCGTTGTCGCGCTCTTTCGTGCGGCGGGTGCAAAGGTTGCGGGGTAAGCGCGCCGACGTGCGTTACAATGAGATCGTCCGGCTCATCCGCGTGGTCGAAGGGCGTTTTCTGGTGGAAACCTATGTCTGCAAATGAAATATATTGCTGAATTACTTAATGAATCCGAAAGCGAGTGGCCCATAGGCTTGCCAGATAAACGAGTGTTCGATGCCGTTTGGTGCTATGGACCAAATGTAACACGCAGCTGGTGGTGGCGGGCCAACCGGGCCCGTAAGGTCTGAGGCGCGCTGAGGCACAGGGTTGCGGTATACCACGGAACAACCGGAATTCACGAAACCCGCATTCAGTCCGCACCCAAAATAGGAGCCCGGGAAGTCAGTTGGTTGCAGGTGCATTGACCGCTGTGTATCTTCGGGCCGAAGGAGGATCAGAAAATGCTAGAGGCCGTATGGTCAGTGGAGTTTCTCTCCAACGAAAATCGCGTTGCAGGTGGCGTGGTTGTGTTCGAGACGGGCCGCGTTTTCGGCGGTGATTCGAACTACTATTACCTCGGAACCTATGAGACACGCGAAGGCAAGATTACAGCTCAAGTGACGATTACAAACTTCACTGGCATTACTTCGTTGATTTTCGGCGAAGGTTTGCCGGAGTTCAGTGTGCAGGTCGAGGGAACCGTTTCCGACGGTTCATTTGAGGTTCGCGGCCATCTCGTTGAAAACCCAGACTACGAATTCGGCATCGTTTTCAAACGACAGGCGGAACTGCCGTAGTAGCTCGTCCGGAAAAATACGCCTTCATCACGAAATTCTTCCTTTCGGAGGTCATGCTCGACATCGACAACCGCACGCAACTGCTGGCGCGGTTATATCCGTGGCTTCGAAGCCTTGTGAGATCCCTGCCCGACACACCCCATTCCGGAATTTCTCGATTGTGTGACCACCAGGCGCAACCGCTCAGGCAGTTGCAACCATATTTTTTTTGCCGATGCCGGGGCTTTGACGGGATAAATCAGCGCGACGCGCTTGGTGTCGCGCACTCAGTGGCCACCTGAAACTCTAGCTCGGCACGGACCCGAAATCAGCCGGCGAAATTCGAACCAAAGGAGCTGCAATGGCGGCACGGCCACTTCACCTGTCAGACGTGCCGTTTCCAGCGTTAATAACCCGCCATCGCGCGCGGATATCGGGAAGAAGTCGGCTGCGGGAGGCGTGCAAAACTAAGACAACTCTCCTTGTCTAGACTTGAAACCATGACCGGCGTCATGTGTCCAAGTTGTAGTGCCGTCTGTAATCAAGGAGTCCGGGATGAACAAAATCACAATCGTTGGTGCCGGCCGGGTTGGTGAGTCTACGGCTCAGATCATCGCGAAGGAGGAGTTGTGCCGTGAGGTGGTCCTGCTGGATGTCGAAGACGGTGTACCCCAAGGGGTAGCTTTGGATATTCAGCAGTCGGGTGCATTGCTTCGATTTGACACCCGCGTTCGCGGCGATACGGACAGTGCCGCAATGGCCGATTCAGATCTGGTTATCATTACAGCGGGTTTTCCACGCAAACCCGGTATGTCTCGTTCTGAGGTGTTGGACGTCAACCTTTCCATCATCGATGACATTGTTGATGACGTCTTACGCTTCGCGCCATCGGCTTTGTTGATGATGGTCACCAATCCCGTCGATGTTCTTACCTGGCATGCCTGGAGGAAGACGGGTTGGAGGCGAGAACGTGTGTTTGGGCAATCGGGCGCTCTCGATACAGCGCGCATGACCAGTTTTATTGCAATGGAGACCGGTTATTCGGTAAAGGATATTTCCGGGCTGGTACTCGGCGGACACGGTGATGCGATGGTGCCATTACCGCGATTTACCGATATTGCCGGCATCCCGCTGGAAAACTTTCTGAGTGATGAGGAAATAGAACAGATTGCGGAACGCACGCGAAAGGGCGGCGGCGAGATCCTTGCGCTGAAGAAACACAGCAGCGCGTACGACACGCCGGCGGCCGCCATTGCCGCCATGGTAGACGCGATCGGCCATAACCGCAGGCGGATCCTTCCCTGCGTGGGCATTCTGGACGGTGAATACGAACAGCAGAACATCGCAATGGGCGTACCGGCCGTGCTGGATAAGCATGGCTTGGTCCAGATCATTGAGCTCAAACTGAACGAGAGGGAACGTGACGACTTCCGACGTTCCGCTGATATGGTCCGTAAGGACATTGCGCAACTGCCAGATTAGTACTAGTCCGCCGCCAGGGCCCTGCAGTATCAGCAAGGATACCATCGCACATCGAGTCGGGGGTGTCAGATGAGCACCGACACGCACACTATCACCGTTATCGATAACAGGACTGGCCGGCAGTTTGAATTGCCCGTCAGGCATGCAAGACAGGGCCCCGATGCGATCGACATCGGGCGATTCTATCGTGAAACGGGCTATTTCACCTACGATCCGGGTTTTCTCTCCACGGCGAGCTGCCGCAGTGCGCTCACCTATCTCGACGGCGACCGGGGCGTGCTTCAATACCGCGGCTATCCCATCGAGCAGCTGGCCGCACAGAGTACCTTTGTCGAGGTCGCCTATCTGATGCTGTACGGCGAGCTACCGACCCGCGAGGAGCTGGAGAATTTCAGCTACATCATCGCCCATCACAGTATGCTCAACGAGAATCTGAAGGCGTTCTTTCGCGGTTTTTACCACGATGCCCATCCCATGGCCATCATGGTCGGCGTCGTGGGTTCATTGTCCGCGTTCTACCACGACTCCACGGATATCACCAACCCGAGGCATCGGGAAATCGCCGCACATCGAATGATCGCCAAGATGCCCACCATTGCGGCGGCGAGCTACAAGCACACCATGGGTGAGCCCCAGGTCTATCCCGACAACAGCCTGAGCTATACGGGCAACCTGCTGCGCATGATGTTCTCCGTGCCCTGTGAAGAGTACGCGATCGACCCCATTGCCGAAAAAGCGCTGGATCTGATTTTTATTTTGCACATCGACCACGAACAGAATGCAAGTACTTCCACCGTGCGTCTCGCCGGCAGTTCCAGGGCCAACCCTTTCGCCTGCATTGCTTCGGGCATCGCCGCACTGTGGGGCCCAGCGCACGGCGGGGCCAACGAGGCAGTGCTGAACATGCTTTACGAAATCGGAGATGTCAGCAATATTTCGAAATTTGTGGCGCGTGCCAAGGACCGCAATGACCCTTACCGCCTGATGGGGTTCGGGCACCGTGTGTATAAACATTATGATCCACGAGCCCGGATAATTCGGGAGATGTGCCACGAAGTTCTGGCGAGACCGGGCGCGCGAAGCGATCCGCTGTTCGAGCTGGCGCTGCGACTGGAGGAGGTGGCACTGAATGATGAATATTTCATTGAGCGGAAGCTCTATCCCAATGTGGACTTCTATTCCGGCATCATTTACAGGGCACTTGGGATCTCCGTGAATATGTTCACCGTCATGTTTGCTATCGCCCGGACGGTCGGCTGGGTCGCTCAGTGGATGGAAATGATCAGCGAAGAAAAGCAGCTCATTGGCCGGCCCCGGCAGTTATATGTTGGACCAGACAAAAGGGATTACATCCCTTTGGACAAACGCTGAACCATAATGCGTCGTGGCACAAACGATCAGCGCGCGTATGAATGGATCACATTTTTACTCGGTATGCGCCCGATCGCAAAACACCTCGGCGCCGGCATCGACGAGGAGATGCTACGCAAAACACTGCTCGACGGACAGCCCCCCGGGCACAGCGCGCCTGGCCGGTGTCGCAATCGACGAGCGGGGCGCCTGAGCGCGTCGCCTGTTGACGGCCCATGAGCATTGTCTGGGAGCGCACCGCGGGACAGACCTGTTACCAGGTGCGCCGCGCCGGTGGCTCGCTGCGCCTGTACACCAACGGTGTCCTGCACAGCCAGTACAACCCGGCGCGCCCGATGACCGGAAGTGTGTGGGATCTGCTTACGCTGCCGGCGTTCTTCACCAGGCCGGAGCACGTCCGCCGCGTGCTGGTGCTCGGCATCGGCGGAGGCGCAGTGATCCGGCAGCTGCAGCAGCTGGTGCAGCCAGAGGTGGTGGTCGGGGTGGAGCTCGACCGGGTGCACCTGTCCGTGGCACGGCGTTTCTTCGGGGTGCGGGGCCGGGACATCACCCTGATCAGAGCCGATGCCGTGCAGTGGCTGCGGGCATTTCGTGGGCCACGCTTCGATATGATTGTCGATGATCTGTTCACTGACGCCGACGGACAGCCCGCGAGGGCGGTGCCCGTGAGCCCGTCCTGGGGTGCGCTGCTGCTGCGCCATATCGCCGACCAGGGCATGGCGGTGATCAACTTCCCGAGCCGTGCGGAGCTCGAGGGCTGCGGGATGCTCACCGATGCCCGCCTGCGGGCGCGCTATGCCTGCGCTTTCCGGCTGAGCACGATCCAGAATGAGAATGCAGTGGGTGTGTTCTGCAAGGCTCACGCCACGACCCGCCAACTGCGCGATCGGCTCAAGCGCACGCCGGGCCTGGACCCGGGGCGCCGCGCACGCTACCGCATCCGCACCCTGTCCAAGTGAGGTATCGCGCGCGGCACAGCATGGCGCAGCAGCTGCAGTCATCCCAGGAACGGGCCTGCGCCGGTCTGGATTGCCGCATCAGGGGCAGCGTCGCGCCGTCGGCGACTACGGCAAACGTCTGCCCTTCGACCACACCGGCGAGCTGAGCCTGCCCCCGGGCCGGACATCCACCGCCGGCGTAGGTGTCTGAGGCCTCGAGTTTTCCACAAAATCTGTGGATAAGTTTGTGGATTACCCCCCTGAATGAGCGCTTTCCACAGCATTCACGCGGTTTGATTTAAATCGATCAAAATTTAATCAATCAGTAATATATTATTTATAACAATAGGATAGGATGGCTTCCTAAATCTTTGAGAAGCTTAGATCCATTTTGCGCTGTGTTTTTAGGGATTACCGATTCCCTGTGTAGAAGGGCCTGGCGGGGTTGCCGGTGGGGGCGAACGCATCAAGCACAGAGCTGGACCCACCACCGTGCGCAAAGGCGGCTAAGCTTGGAGCGGAAAACCCGGTAAAGGAGTCGGTCCGGTGGTGCGCACGAGCCTGCTGATGCTGGCGGTTGGCCTGGGCGCCTGCAGCCTGCCCCAGCCAGCCTGGATATACGATCAGCAGGTCGACTTCACCGCGCTGCAACGCTATGACTGGGTGCCGGCACCGCAGCTGGATGCCGCGGGGGCTCGTGGTCCCGCACAGCTGCGGCTGCGGGTCCAGGAGCTGGTGGACGAACGGTTGCAGGAGAAAGGTTTTCGCCGCGTCGCGCGCAACCCCGACGCACTGCTAGGGTTTTACCTCAGTGTCGAGCGGCACCCCTCGATCACCCGTCTCGACCCGCTCTATGGCTACGGCGCCGGCTGGAGCTACCCGCGCTACACCCGCGAGTACGACTATCCGGGGCGCGATGCCGTTTTGAGCGAAGAGCGGGGCGCCACTCTGATACTGGACCTGCGGCGGGCGGACGATCGGCGACTGATCTGGCGTGGCTGGACCAGCGACAAGAGCTGCGCGGACCCCGAGCAGCTGGCGGGCGAGCACTGCCTCGCCCGCGCGATTCAGAGGATTCTTGCGCGGTTTCCACCGTCCCGTTGAACAATTCGGATATAATTGCGCTCCTGTATTACTCGGTTGCCAGTGAGGTGAGAAATGCCAACCTACGATTATCTGTGTGAGGCCAACGGACGGGTCGTCGAGGTCAAGCACCGCATGAGCGAGTCGCTGTCGACGTGGGGCGAGGTCTGCAGACAGGCCGGCATCGATGCCGGGGATACGCCGGCGGATGTGTCGGTGCAGCGTCTCGCGACCGGCGGCCAGGTGGTGAAGAGCTCCAGCCTCGGGGAATCCGCCCCAGCCTGTGCAGCCGGCCCCTGCTGTGGGGGCGGCATGTGCGGGATCGACGGCTAGCGCGACGACCATGGGCGTTTCCATCCATGGCTTGATGATGGATCGCGCCGGCGCGGTGGTGAAGGACTGCTTCGCGGTCGTCTATGCACCCAGGAAAAGGAAGCGCCTCGCGGCGAGCTGTGTTCAGGTGATGGAATCCGAACGGGCGGCACGCGAGGCAGCCAACCCGGAGCGCCACCGCTATGCAGCGGTGGTGGCCGGTCCATCGACTTCTTCCGAGAGTCAGCAACTTTACTACCTGGTGCGCTGGCTCGACTGAGCGGCGCCGGTCGGGTTCACCCACCAAGGATCATGCAGATCTCTGACGCATCACGGCCGCGCGGGCCGGCGTGGCTGCGACTCGGTTTCCGGCCCTTCTTCCTGGCCGCCGGCGGATTTGCGGTAGTCGGCATGCTGGTCTGGTTCACCGTTTACACGGCGGGCTGGGGATTGCCGCTGGCGGGGCTCGCACCCGCGGTCTGGCACGGCCACGAAATGATTTTTGGCTACAGCATGGCCGTGGTTGCCGGATTCTTGCTCACGGCGGTGCGCAACTGGACCGGCATCCCCACGCTGCGCGGTGCACCTCTGCTGGCTCTGTTCCTGTTCTGGCTGATGGCGCGCCTGCTGCTGCTCGGCGAGCGGGACTGGCTGGTCGCGGCGGCGGCGTTCGATCTGCTGTTCGGTGCCGTTCTGGTCGCCGCCATTGGAAGCCCCGTCATCCGCAAGCGGCTGTGGAGCAATGTCGCCATCGTCGGCCTGGTCGTCCTGCTGCTCACCAGCAACCTGGTGTTCTACCTCGGCGTTGCCGGCTACCTGGAGCAGGGCGTTCGCCAGGGCCTGTACTCGGGCCTTTACCTTCTGCTGGCGCTGATCTTCACCATGAGCCGGCGGGTGCTGCCGTTTTTCATCGAGCGCGGCGTCGAGCAGAAGGTGGAGCTGTACAACAACCAGTGGATCGACATCAGCAGCCTGGTGCTGTTTGTGCTCTTCTGGGTCGGCGAGCTGGTGCGCCCGAACGGACTCGCCGTCGCGGTGCTCGCGGCGTTGCTGTTCGCGTTGCATCTGGCGCGTCTGATCGGCTGGCACACGCGGGCCTTGTGGAGCAAGCCGCTGCTCTGGGTGCTGTATCTGGCTTATGCGTCGATGGTCGCCGGCTTCGCGCTCAAGGTGGCGGCGGTTCTTTTCGGCATCTCTCCATCGCTCGCACTGCACGCCTTCGCCGCTGGCGGCATCGGTCTCATGACGCTCGGGATGATGGCGCGCGTGGCGCTCGGCCACACCGGGCGCAATGTGTTTGACCCACCGCCGGTGCTGCGCGCAGTGTTCGGACTGCTGCTCGGCGCCGCCCTGCTGCGCGTGCCGGCCCCGCTGCTGGTGCCGGCACAGTATCCGGCCTGGATCGCGCTCTCCCAGTGGCTGTGGATACTCGCATTCCTGGCATACTTCTGGATCTATTTCCCTGTCCTGACCCGGCCGCGGATCGACGGGCAGGACGGTTAGAGCCTTAGGGCCTGTCAACACTTACCCGATCGCCGCGACGGTGGCCATTTTGCTGCAAGGCAAGGCGCCGCGATCGGGTAAGTGTTGACAGGCCCTAACAGCCTTCGTAGAGATCGCCGCGCCGCAGCGGGACTGCGGGGGGCGATGCGTTGGCGAGGCCCGTCAGCACCTGGTAGACGCGCAGACTCCCCAGACTGAAATAATAGGCCGAGCCCGCCATGTACAGCCGCCAGACCCGATAGGTGGTCTCGCTGGTCAGAGCGCGCGCCTGAGCGGCCGCCTTCTCCAGGCGGCTTACCCAGTGGCGAAGCGTCAGTGCGTAGTGGGGGCGGAGGTTCTCCACGTCGAGCACTTCAAGACCGGCGTCCTCCATGGCGGCCGTGGCATCGCTGATGCGCGTGAGCTCTCCGTCGGGAAATACGTAGCGGTTGACGAAACGGGTGATCGGTGTCGCCTGCCAGCGGGATTCTTGGGCGATACCGTGGTTCAGAAACAGACCTCCGGCCTTGAGCAGTCGGCGCACCGTCCCAAAGTAGCGGGGGAAGTTGGCGATGCCGACGTGCTCGAACATGCCCACGCTGACGATCCGGTCGTAGCCCGGCGTCTCCGACAGCTGACGGTAGTCGCGAAGCTCCACCTTGACGCGATCCTGCAGACCCTCCCGGGCGACGCGCTCGCGGGCATAGTGGTACTGCTGTTCGCTCAGCGTAATGCCATGCGCCCTGACGCCGTAGTTGCGCGCCGCCCAGCTGGGCAGGGCACCCCAGCCGCATCCCACGTCCAGCAGTGTCTGGCCGGGTTGCAGGCGCAGCTTGCGACACAGGTAATCGAGCTTGTCCCGCTGCGCCGCCTCCAGCGACTGGGTCGGGTCGCTGAAATAAGCGCAGGAGTAGACCATCTCCGGATCGAGCCACAGACGGTAAAAATCGTTGCTGACGTCGTAGTGATGACCGATGGTGCGGCGCTCGTTGTGCTGCATCGTCTTGCCGGCCCGCGCGGCTTCCACGCCGCCTGCCCGGTAGCTGCCGGGCAGCCGCAGGGCCTGCACGGCCAGCCGCCAGCGCTGCCCGGTGCTTAATCGGTGCAGGCTGATAAACTCCACCAGATCGAAAGCATTTTCGATTGCCCCTTCGACGTCGATGTCTCCGGCCAGATAGGCCTCTGCCAGCGCCAGAACGTCTGCGTTGATCACCATGCGGCGCACCAGCGCAGGGTGGCGGATCACCACGAAGGTGGTCGTATGGCGGTTCGCGGCCAGCGTCTGGCCGTCCCAGAGTCGAATGGCGGCGCGTCCCCGATAGTTCGACAAGAGTGCTTTGAGCAGTGCGCACGCCGCATGCCCGGCGCGCGTTGCTGCACCCAGGCGGGCGGAGTGTCCCTGAGTCGGATGACGGCTCGAGCCTGCGTCGCGTCGATGCGATTCCCGTGTTTCGGCGTTGAAACGATACTTCATGGATTTGACTGCCCCTGAGAATTTCTGGTCTGACCTTTCACCGTCTCCTGGCCGCGCCAGAACAAAAGCCTGCCGATCGGAGCGACATGGCCTTAATTAACAACCAGAGGGTTTGGCGCGTCATTGCGAATTGTCAACGTAAGGCCTAGTAGTTTTCTATGGACGCGCCGCGCCGAACGGCGGCGATGAAATCGACCGCGGCCCGAAGTGTCGGGCGATCGCGAAGGATCCGGTTGTGTCCGAGGCCCTCGGTGAGCATCAACCGGCCGCCGGGCCAGGCCCTGGCCACGGCCTCGCCCTGTTGCCAGGGGACCTCCCGGTCCTCCCGGTCGTGGATAATCAGCCCCGGCAGGCAGAGGTGGGCGGCATTCAGATCGGTGGCAGTACTGGCCTCGAGGTCACCGCCGAAGCGGCGTTCGAGCAGGCCGATCAGCGCTGCCTTGGCCGACGGCGGCGCGCCCACGGTCGCACAGAAGCTGTCAATGAGAAACGCGAGCCGGGCCGGCGGCGCAATGCAGACGGTGCTGGAGGCACCGAGTCCGTCGCGCAGGGCGCGGGTGATCACCATGGCGCCGAAGGAATGGGTGACAATGGCCTCGAACGGGCCAGCCGCTGCGGCGACGCGCTGCACGGCCTGGATGATCTCAAACAGACTGGTGCTGTTTCCCGGGCTGCGCCCGTGCCCCGGCGCGTCGAGCGCGACAGCGCGGTAGCCGGAGCGCGCCAGCAGCGCGGCCAGCGCGCCGAGCTGGGTGCCGCGTCCGTTCCAGCCATGCAGCAGCAGGACGGTCGGGCCCTCGCCCCAGCTGTAGAGTCTGAGATTGCCCCCTTCCCAGGGTAGTGTCAGCTCGTGCGAATGCTGTCGCCAGCGGGTCTCGCGCGCGGGCTCGGGGAAGCGGCGGGTCTGGAACCAGAGGCGATACAGCCAGCGACCGGCCAATCGTGGCGAGACTGCTGTCACAGGCCCGAGAGCCGCGCGCAGCAGCTTGAGCCTCAAGGGCCGCTGCCGGCGCCGTCGACGGCGAGGAGCGATTTTTCCGTCTTGTTGATGCCGCGCCAGTGCCGCGCCCTCTCTGGAGTGACCGGAGGACGCTGCACGCAGCCCCCCGACTTTGGTCTATTATGCCGTCGTCACGATCGAAAAAATGTTGAGTCTGTGATAAATGTGCCGCCGGCAGCACAACGAAAGCGGCAAGCGAAGCGTCACACCCCTCATGGTGCCGATGGACGCGGCGGAAGGTATACAATGATGGACCGCGAGGCACAATTGCAGCGTCAGATCGAGCAGGTGATCGAACGGTTGCGGGCCATCCAGCGGGCTATCGCGGGCTCGCGTCAGCCGGCGGCAGCCATCGAGCTCCAGACGCTGGAGGCGCTCGGGCGCAGCTATGCCAGGCTGCAGCGTGAGCTGCAGGAATGGAACGCAGCGCGGGGCCGCGAAGACGCGGAGCAATGACTGAGGGCGAAGGGCGCGATTCCGGGCGACGACAGGCCTCGGACACGCATCGTTCCCGGCGATCCACGCCGACCGCGCCGTACCGCGGCGCGCGCAGGAAACGGAGCGCTCGTGCACTGCTGCCCGCTGTGGTCCTGCTGCTGTTTGGTTTCATTGTGGCCTACCAGGAGATCCCGGCGGTGGCCGACTGGTGGCAGCGGCTGGTGGAGCCGCAGGCCTGGCGGGCCGGGCAGCTGTGCCGGCAGGCCGCGATCAAGCGGTCGGCGAGGCCCGCCTTTGCGCGCGTTCTGAAGCCCGGCAAGGTCCACAGCACCCAAGACGGGCTGTACGTGGAGGGTCTGGTACTGGGGGAAATGGGCGCGACAGGCACCGAGGAAGCGGTGGCATATTCCTGCTATCTAAATGGCGCCGGTGAGCTCGTCAAGGTCAACCGGCTTTCGCCCGATTGACCCTGGCCCGCGAATCCATCCGTATGGGCCCGACCATGGCGCCGCCCGGTCCGGCTGTGCTTTCCGACGCAGCCGTGGGGGCGAACGCGCATGCTGTGAGCACATGGATCCAGCAGGGAGAAGAACGTGAGAGTGCAGATCAGAAGATTGTCGCCCCACCAGAACGGCAAGGTGATTGCGCTGCTGATGGTGGTCGTGAGCCTTCCCTTGTTCGTGCTGATGGCGGTGACGGTCTGGCTGGCCGGACCCCCGGTGGATCAGCATGGCGGCCCACTGGCGTTCCCGCTGTTCATGTTTTTTATTCTGCCGTTCTTCTACCTCATCTTCGCTTACATCGCCGTCGCTCTGGTGTGCGTGATTTACAATCTTCTGTTCAGGGTGGTCGGCGGCTTCGAGCTCGAGCTCACCGATCACGAGCCCTGGCCCGAGCATGAGACGCGCCCCAGACCACAGGGCTGAAGGGATGCGGAGGCGCACCTGGCCGCGTGGGTGGCGCGCCCGTCGAGGCTCGTTGCCGGCGCGGGTCCGGCGGGACGCTGCAGGGTGGCTTGCGCGTGTGCCCTGGGTCAGGCGGGAGTAGCGCGGGGTGCTGCAACGGCTCGCCGCTGACGTCGTGCTGCTGGTCCATTTCGCCTTCATTCTGTTCGTGCTGGCGGGCGGGCTGCTGGTGTGGCGGCGGCGCTGGCTCGCCTGGGTGCACCTGCCCGCGGTGGGTTGGGGTGCTCTGATCGAGCTCGGTGGCTGGATCTGTCCGCTGACGCCGCTGGAAAACCACCTGCGGACCGCTGCCGGAGCAAGCGGCTATGCGGGCGGGTTCATCGAGCATTATCTGCTACCGGTGGTCTACCCGCAGGGCCTGACCCGCGGGCTGCAGATCTCACTAGGCGTGCTGGTGTTGTCGCTCAACCTGCTCATCTACGCGGGGCTGTGGATAAGGGCAAGCCGCTGATCGCGAGGGGCTGTCGGTCAGAATCTTGCGCCCTGTCCCAATTGGTCTAGAGTGAGTGGAAAACCGGATGAGGCCTATGAGCAAAACGGAAACCGAACAGAAACCCCAGGCGATGGATCCCGATGCCTTGCCCTTCGTGGCACCTTGTCGCACGTTGCAGCTCAGCGACCCCTGGCGCTGGGTCAAGCGGGGCTGGGAGGACTTTCGACAGGCGCCGGGTCCCAGCCTCTGGTACGGAGGCGTGCTGGTGCTGATCAGCTATGCGCTGGCGCTGGTGACCTGGAAGCTGGGCGGCTACATCCTCATTCTGAGCATGATGTCGGGATTCGTCTTCATCGCTCCGGTGCTTGCCGTCGGTCTGTACTCCATCAGCTGCCAGCTCCAGCGTGGTCTCGATCCTCAGATCGGCTATTGCCTGCGCGAGGGGCGTCGTCACCTCGGCGACGAGCTGGTGTTCTCCATGATCATGCTGGTGATCTTCCTGGTGTGGGCGCGCGCCGCCTCGATGGTGCACGTGTTCTTTCCCATGGAGTCGGAGCCCCAGCTGACCGATCTGGCGCTGTTTCTCGGCGTGGGCTCGGCGGTGGGGGCCGTGTTCGCGGGGCTGGTGTTCAGTGCCAGCGCCTTCTCCCTTCCCATGATGCTGGATCGGAAGGTGGACACCGTGACTGCGGTGCTGACCAGCGTCAACGCTGTGTTGCGTAACAAGGGTCCGATGCTGATCTGGGCGATGATTATCGTGACATCGGTGGCGCTCAGCTTCGCGACCGCGTTTCTGGGGCTCGCGGTGCTGATGCCGGTGATCGGCTACGCGACCTGGCACGGCTACCGCGACAGTATCCAGGCCGAGCAGTGGCCGGAGAACGACAAGCTCCCGGAGAGCGACTGAAACACCGGTGCCAGCCGGGTCGGCGAGACGCATACCGCTGTCGATGAGCGCAACCGGTTACACGAAGGGACGCGGTGCGGCGAGCAATCCGGCCAACCGCTTTCTGCAGAGGAGTCACGAAGCCTTCGACGATGGCTGGGCAGACGGGGAAAGCCCGCCGGACAGGCCGCGCACCACGCTGCAGCCCGACAGCAGTCGCTCGGTGCTGGTATATAACCGCTCTCCCGATGTCCCCTTCGACCGTTCCGTCAATCCCTACCGGGGCTGCGAGCACGGTTGTATTTACTGTTATGCCCGGCCGACGCACGCTTATCTGGACTGTTCCCCGGGCCTGGATTTCGAGACCCGGCTGTTCTACAAGCCCGCGGCCGCGGCGCTGCTGCGCAGCGAGCTCGGTCGCCCGGGCTATCGCTGCCAGCCCATCGCGCTGGGCGTTAATACCG
>JASFKW010000107.1:0-13191 GCA_050118435.1 Gammaproteobacteria bacterium
CGGTTGTCATGGATCGTAATGCTCTTTCCGGCATACTTGTCCCGTTTGTCGAGTTTTCCGTCCGTTTCCTTTTCGTCCGTGAAGCCGTTTTTTCCATGGGTCCCATCACAGAACGGTTTATTGCTTGATCCGCCACAGCGGCATAACGCGGCCCCAGTGACGGTGGCGCAAGGATCGCCCTTCGCATCTTGGAGGGTGGGGATGGTTTGTGGCGTCAGATCATTCAACAGGTAATACGGCCCATTCGGCAGGCATGCAATCTTGGGCTTGTCGTTGTGCATAGCATTTCTTCTCCATAGTCGCTTGGCTTCGGGTAACCAGAATCGGACGGCACCTCAGGTGCTGTTAGTTTGAACAGATTTCGGCCAGTTCGCCGATCGAAGGCGAGTCGGCAACATTGCCGACAGCTTCTTTAGACTTCTTTAGGTTAGCAGAAACCCCAGAAAGGCCACTCTGGGCAACAGTCCTGACCGAACTTTTTCGTGAGACGGAACCTGAAAAGGTTGTCCTGGCGTTTGCGAAGGAATTCAGACGGTTTTTTGTCGTCCGGCTCCGAACGCCCACGGGGAGACAGCCGTTCGGTTTGCAGGGGCGCGGTTCGCCACGTCGGTTTTCGCGAGGCTTGCGGTTTACGCTCAACGGCACACCTAGCCCGCGACGGCCAGTGACTCGGGCAGCGCCTCGGCCATCCAATCGACGAAGGTACGAATTCGGGTTGAGAGCAGGCGGTTCTCGAGGATGAACAGGCTGAGTGGCGTCGGTTCCGGCTCGAAGGCCTGCAGCACGATTTTCAACTCGCCACGCCGCACCGCCGGCATCACCTGGTAGCAAAGGAAACGGCCGAAGCCGAGCCCGTCAATACAGGCCTGGACGGACGCGTTGACCTGGTTGCAGGTCAGTGGGCCGTCGATCCTGACCGCCAGGGGCTTTCGTCCGTCATCGAACCGCCAGACCGATGCGGTGGACAACCCGGTGAAGCGGACACAGGGCAGTTCTGACAACACCTCCGGGCGCTCAGGCCGACCATGCCTTTGCAACAGGTCCGGGCTGGCACAGACAACCTGGCGTATCTCACCCACCGATCGGGCAATCAACGACGAGTCCGACAGCGGCGCGATGCGGATCGCGACATCAATACCTTCTTCGAGCATGTCGATCGTCCGGTCGAGCAGCAGAAGCCTGATGCGTACCGATGGATAGCGCTCCAGGTAAGCGTTGATCGCCGGTGCCACGTGCAGTTCTCCGAACCGTACCGGCGCCGTCACGTTGATCAGGCCGCTGGGGGCGGTCTGCTGCTGACCCACCGCGGCCTCGGCGTCGTCGATTTCCGCCAGTATGTGGCGGCAGTTTTCGAGGTAGATTCGGCCTTCTTCGGTCAGCGCCAGCCTTCGCGTCGTCCGGTTCAGCAGACGGGCCTGAAGCGTGTCTTCGAGGTTGGCGAGTATCCGTACCACGGAGGGTAACGATTTTCCGATCGCCTCCGCCGCGGCCGTAAAACTGCCGCGTTCGGCTATCTGCACGAATACCGACATCGCCTGCAGCTTGTCCACTCGTCTCAATTACTGCGAAAAATGGAGTAGTGAAATCAAGAATAGCCCATTTATTGCGCATTGCTTAGCCGCTAGCCTGGAGGTATGACAGCGCGGGTGTGTTGTCGGAGCGAGCAAAAAAGCCAACCCGTTACAGGAGAAATGATGATGAAACAGGCAATTATTGTGATGTCCGATCCGAAAAACGGCTCTGAAGAGGCACTGGGCCGGGTGTTCAATGCCTTGGCGGCGGCTTACGACGCGAAGCAGGCGGGCGACGACGTCACCCTGCAGTTCCAAGGTGCGGGCACGCGCTGGGCCGGCGAACTGGTCAAGCAGGATCATCCGGCCCACGGGCTGTACGAGGCGGTAGAGGACAGGATCGCCGGAATCTCTTGCGGGTGCGCCGACGTGTTCGGTGCGGCCGACTCGGCAGAGGCGAGTGGCCTGGACTTGATCCGGGACAATCCGATCCCGGGAACGCGCGGCTTGGCAAGCCTGCGCCGGCTGGCGGCGGACGGCTACAGCATCCTTGTTTTCTGAATCCCACGGGGCCGGTGCGTCGCCGGCCCCGGTCTCAATCGAGGTGCACAGCCATGTCGCAGAAGGTGCTGTTCCACGCCGGTGAGCTCGCTGTTCAGCTGCGTGCCGGCGAGTCGCAGATGGCCCGTATGAACGCCGGCGCATTGAGTGACCGCATCCCCGGTGGTGCCATCCCTTTCCTGGCCCAGCAGCCGATTGCGGTTGCGGCGAGTACCGCGGCGGACGGTGCTGTCTGGGCGTCGGTGCTGGTCGGCGAGCCGGGATTCATCAGCGCGGCTGATGCGCACACGGTGAAGATCGATATCTCGATGCCCCCGGCGGCGATGGATGACCCGCTCTGGGCGAACCTTCAGCATGACAACACGGTCGGGCTCTTGGTCATCGAGCTCGGCAGCCGCCGGCGCCTGCGCATCAATGGCAAGACAAGCCTTGAGGACGGCAGGCAGCTCAAAGTCGACGTCGGTGTTGCCTACCCCAATTGCCCCAAGTACATCCAGCGACGGCACTGGTCGTGGCCAGCCGCGAGCTCTCAGCGAGCCGCTTCGGGCCGTGGTCGCCAGGGCAGGACACTGGATGACCGGCAGCGCAACTGGATCGCGGCGGCCGACACATTGTTCGTTGCGAGTGCTCATCCGGGGCAGGGTGCCGATGCGTCGCACCGCGGTGGCAGGCCAGGCTTCGTGCAGATCGTCGATGACAGCAGGTTGCGTGTTCCCGACTACAGCGGCAACAGTATGTTTAACACCCTCGGCAACTTCGAGAGCTATCCGCATGCCGGCCTGGCCTTCCTCGACTTTGAGCAGGGACGGTTGCTGCAGCTCGCAGGGCGACCAGTGATCCGTTGGGATCTTGATGACCCACAGCAACATACGGGTGGCACCGGGCGTTTCTGGGACTTCGAGGTGGAGCGTTGGCGTGAAAGCGAGCTCTCCTTCCAGCTGCAGTGGGAGCTCATCGACTTTTCACCGTTCAATCCTGCCCCGTTGGAGGGGGAGGATCAGCTGGTGTTACAGGTCGTCGAGGTCCACCAGGAAACCGATCGCACCAAGCGTTTTCGGCTGCGTGCCTCCGACGACGCCGAGCTACCGGCTTTCGAGCCAGGTGCACATTTGCCGGTTTCCCTGCCAGCCGCCGCCGACGGCGAGCTGTTTCTGCGTCATTACTCGATCCTGTCGGATCCCGGCGAGCGTGCGTACTACGACATCGCTGTACTGCGGGAGTCCAGCAGTCGCGGTGGTTCGCGCTATCTGCATGACACACTGGGTTCGGGTGATCCGCTTATCGCTCTCCCGCCAAAGAATGCCTTCCCGATGCACCGATCGGCACGGCACAGCATCCTCATCGCGGGTGGCATCGGAATCACGCCGATACTGAGCATGCTGCGTCAGCACGTGCGCGACAGAGACTCGTTCGAACTGCACCACAGCGCGCAGCGCTGGTCGGACCTCGTTTTTCGCACAGACATCGAAGCCCTCGCCGGCGACCGTGCAAACTTCTATGCGACACGCGAAAGCGATGGTTCCCGTATACCGCTCGATGATCTGCTCGCAGCACCCGAGGCAGATACACATGTCTACGTCTGCGGTCCGCGCAGGCTGATCGTCGCAGTTCGGGATTCCGCACGGGCTAATGGCTGGAACGATGAACAGATCCACTTCGAGAGCTTCGGTGCTGCGCGACTTTCGGATGACCACGCGATCACAGTCGAACTGGTACGAAGCGGAAAATCGATCAATGTACCGGCTGACCGTACCATCCTCGAATCCCTGCTGGTTGCCGGCGTCGATGTGCCCCATGAATGTAAGCGCGGCGAATGTGGCTTATGCGCCACGGCCTTTGTCGAAGGCGAGCCCGACCACCGGGATCTTTGCCTGACGCCCGTCGAACGGCAGCAACTGCTTTGCGTTTGTGTTTCGCGGTCGAAGTCCGATACGTTGGTGCTGGACGGCTAGGCCGTAGCGGTTGTCGATGGGAATGCCCACGGGACCAGGGTGTTGGGTTTGCGCGTGTGGCGAGCGAAAGTCGCTTCGATAAATTATCGAGCAAGACTTCGAGTAACGGCGGCTTCGGTCGCCGGCTCTACTCATGCTGTACGTCGTATTCTGGCGGGTAATACCCGTGGCCGGCCCGCCTCGGCACTCGGGCTTCTTGAGTGAGTTGGACGGCAGCTTACTGGCATTAGCTGCGAAACTGCCGGTGGCTCTGGCAGACAATGCCGTCTATCTTTCCTATAAGCACTGCAGGAGCAATTCATGAACGCGAAGTGCTTTACAGCATTATTGACCCTTGTGCTGGCACTGGCCGGACCGGCCCCACTGCTTGCCCAGGAAGCCGGTGAAGCGGTCACTGTCGCGGGAAATGTCGAGGAAGATCAGTATCTCGCGGGCGGCACGGTCGATGTGCTGGGTGCGGTGACTGGAGATGTGCTGGCTGCGGGAGGTCGGGTGAGCATCGACGGTGCGGTCAGCGGCGATGTGATGGCGGCTGGGGGCTCGGTGTCGCTCCGCGGAGACGTGGCCGATGACGTCCGTCTGGCCGGCGGCGATGTGACGCTGCTCTCGGCCGTGGGCAATGATGCGGCGGCTGCGGGCGGACGCGTCCTGCTCGGCCCTGGAGGCACCGTGGGTGGGCGCGCGATGTTGGCCGGAGGCAGCATCGAAGTGCGCGGCCGTGTGGAGGGTGAGCTGCGAGCCGGCGGCGGGCGCATTCTGCTCGATGGCACGGTACGGGGCAACGCCCAGCTGGCAGGCCGGCGTGTCGAGCTTGGACCCAATGCCGTGATCGAAGGGAACCTGACTTATTACAGCGCACGATCTGCGATCATTGACGACGATGCACGCGTCATGGGCACGATCTCGCAGCGCCCCTATCCCGGACCGCGCCCGCCGAGCGAGGCCGTGGAGGCGGTGGTACGTACGCTTCTGTTGGTTACCCTCGCGGTGGCGGGTGCGGTGTTTTACCTGTTGTTCCCGCGCTTTGCAGTTGCGGCGGGCAGCACGCTGCGCAGCGCCCCGTGGATGTCGCTGGGGCTGGGCTTTCTCGGCTTTTTCGTCATACCGGCGCTGATAGCCGTGCTATGGGTCTCCGTCATCGGATTTTGGCTGGCGCTGCTGGTGATGGCGTTCTATTTCATTTTGTTGGTGACGGGCTTCCTGACCGGCGTATTTGCACTGGGCGACGGGGTGCTGTTGCGCATGGCACGTCAAGAGGCCGAACCCTCCAAAGGTGCTCGCGTGGCGGCATTGTTGCTGTCTTTGCTCGCGCTGACGTTGCTTGGGTTTGTGCCGCTGCTCGGTGGGCTGCTGATCTTTGCGGTGTTGCTGTTGGGCCTGGGAAGCCTGCAGTTGCAGTTGTACCGGATGTATCGCGCGACTTGAGTGTGAATTCGGGCGCTGTCGTGTTCACACGGCTTTGCGGGGCGTAGCAGAGCACAGAGCGAAACGTGGACTTCGGCGAAACCCGCGGGAGGGTGAATCAGGGAATTCCCCATTGGAGCCGAGGGCTGGATCAGCAGTCACAGAAGTTTGAGGCGCTCGACGCGGTATTCAGAGGACTCAGTCCTCCAAAGCTGCAGGCCCGGTTTGATCGGGCTTCATGTGCGCTGAAACGGTGTGCCTCCGCTCGCAGATAAGTTCTCCGGCTTCCCGACCCCCCAGTATGTCGATTGATATCGACCACCTGAGTTTCGAGGAGCTCCTCGAGCTCAATCAGCGGGTTGTCAGGCGGCTCAAGATGCTCGAGTCGATGCAAGCCCATGTCGAGATGACCTTCAATCTGGATCCCGGGTCAGTTTCCAGACGCAGGATGCCCGCCAGTGGGGCTTACTGGTAAAATACAACCGCAAAACCGCCACGTGATGACCGACAACGGTCAGCGGTGGAATGTTTCACCGGACCTGCTCTTGCCGGTAAAGGGCGCCGGCCCAGCTGACAACGCCGATTGCAAAAAAAGCACCTCAAGTGATCCATGTGGGTCAATAGCGGTCTGGAATGACCGGTTACGCCGGAGGCGCGCTCTGGTTTACAGACGTCATAGGTTTTTGCCTGGCGCGACGCTACATATCGTAGGCTACTGGCGTGATCCTCACGCTCCGCACTGACAGCAGGTTCAGGACCCTCAGGCACGGCGACCCGCTACGCAGCTGCCGGCACGGGCCGCGCCGGAAAAGGTTACCGCGGGTCGCAGCTCCGCGTTCCGAATGGTATTTTGTCGCATCAGGCCGGTTGACAGAGAGAGGAACCATGGCGCGCAAGAAAAAGACTGTCGTCGCACCCAAAGTCATCATGCAGGAGCGTCCGCCCCGGCGCATCCTGTGGGTCGCGCTGTCATCTGTGGGCGTTATGCTGGCCATGTGGTTCAGCTATGACTATGGGGTCAGCCTGCACGCAGGCATGGAAAAGCCCGGAAACGCGGCGCCCGACCGGATCTCGCAACAGCGCATCGCCCAACTCGAGCAGGAGCACGATCGGCTCAGGCAACGTATCGCAAAACTGGAGCGGGAGCTCCAGGCGGGCCGCAAGCCCGTGCGCAACCCGGAGGCCATCGTCCGCGCACTCGCCGGCAACAAGCCCCCGCCGCCTACGACTGTCCCGACCGAGGCACCGAAAGTCGACACGCAGGCAGCGGTCGGCGATGGGCCATCCAACCAGCTGAAGCTGACGGATGTGGAGGTCGAACCGACCGACAGCGAGAACCGCTTCCGGTTCAGCTTTTCGGTCATTCATCCCGGCAACGAGCCAGAACAAGTGGTGGGCACCATCTGGATTGCCGTCAACGGGCTGTCGAACGGCAAACCAACGCGGCTCTCTCTCAAACAAATCTCTTCGGAAACGCACCCCTACCTCGACATGCGTTTCACAGGGCAGCAGATTGTCGACGGCGAGCTGACCCTGCCCCCGGACTTTGAACCGAAGAACATCGCCATCGAGGCCAAGCCCTATGACAAAAAGTACCGCGGTGCCAGCGGCAAGTTCGACTGGACCGCGGACGGCTAGCTCCCCGCGGTTCCAGTCAACCCTCCCTCATCTATTTCACTACCGTGATTTCGACTCTTGCGAGCCCATCATCGGGATCGGCAATTCGAGCAAAAGCAGCTCTTGTTAAGTCAATGATTCTCCCTTTGACAAACGGGCCCCTGTCATTGATTTTGACTTTAACTGATTTGTCATTGTTGGTGTTTTTAACCGTAACCTCGGTTCCAAAGGGCAAGGTTTTGTGGGCCGCTGTCATGGAATTGTTGTCTAAGCGCTCGCCGCTGGCGGTTTTTCTGTTGTGAAATTTCTTTGCGTAATACGAAGCTATTCCTGTTTCTTCGTAGACGGTCAGTTCAGGATCGGGCTTGTCACTTATGAGGCCTGCGCAGCCAGGAAAAAGCAGCATAGATACCCAAAATATGGCAGGTGTGATGGGGACTCGCACGTGGTACCAAAACTCCGGGGAATCCAGGCTAAGCGTCACCGTTCTCGGTGCTGCAAAGACAAAGGCGATCGAGACCCGATGTGCACCAATGCCATCGTAGACCTGTGATCGAAGGCCAGGTCTTATGACTCCATGTCTCCATTCGACGCAGGTTTTGCGGGGAGAGGGGAATGGCTACGGACGAGTTGAAGGCGACTGGCCCGCCAAGTAGCGCGATTCGGGGCAGGGACGAAGTGGCTCGCTTACACGCCGATGCGCAGACGTTCGAAGTGCACAACGTTTTGAGGCGTCATTCGCCGGCCCGCGTCGGAGTCCAGCCAGTTTATGACGGGCTGGAATTCCTCGCGCTCCGCCACCACGTCGGCTTCGTTCATTTCATAAATGCCGGTTCCCTGCTCAGCCGCCAGAATGTACTGGTCGGAGTCGGAGATCCTTGTGAGGAAGGGCAGACTCAACACTTTCAGGAAGCGCTCCAAAGGCTCATAGACGGGCATGGACCTGCGCACCCGGTTGGCGACCACGGCGATCTCTGTGATCTGCTTGCGGATTCCGCCCTTGAGCAGTAGATCCCTTATGAAGTCCGCCGTCGCGTGAACGTCGATGCTGGAGGGCGCGACCGGGATGATAATGAAGTCGGCTTTTCGGGCCAGCTCCTGCAGCAGGATGCCTTCCACGCCGGCGGGTGCATCGATGACGAGCCGTTCGATGCTTTGCGGTACGTACATCTGTAGGCTGCGGATGAGGCTTCCTTTCTGGGCGGCGGCGTTGGCTCCATGGATGGCAGCGGCGTGTTTCGAGCGTAGCGTGAGCCAGTGCAGGCTTGATCCCTGGGGATCATAGTCCATGAGCGCGGTCCTGTGATTGCGGCTGGCGAAATAACTCGCGATGTTGGTCGCAATGGTTGTCTTACCACTGCCGCCTTTTGAATTGATGACCAGTATTGTCTGCATGGCTGGTGTCCCTCTCGCTGCCAAAGGGGGCCGGATTGCCCAGCTACATGCGTAGTAACGGAAAATACCCAACGGTTATGTATGCCTGGATGGGAGGGATGTGATGGATTTCACAAAAAAAACAGGAAGTAAGAACAACTTTCTCAGATGCGTCGGCGATGGTTGTGGTCTTTCAACGGCGTGATCGCGGCCTGCTCGCCGGGCACAGCTGGTAGCAGGGAGGAAGTATCCATTGCTACAAAGGGACACAACCCTGCGGGCCCTAGCGCCCGCAGGCTTGTGAAGGTTAGGCGGAGTATTGAATTTCGGGCTTTATTTTTTCACCTTGAAGACGGTGATTCGCATCAGATCGTCGGTGCGTCCATCGACCTTGTTCGAGTCGAAGTCACGCAGCTCGTCGTACTGCTCGCCGCGCTGCACGTGGTAATACACGACTTCGCCGGTCCCGTCGAAGCTGCCGTCGGCGTGCAGGTCCTCCGGACGGCAGTAACCGGTGGCACCGGCGGCTGCGGCTTCGTAGCGCGCCTGGCCGGGATTTGTGATCTCGAGCCAACGGCGGCGGCCGGTTTCGCACCGCGGACCGAAGTCATCGGTTCCGGTGCACACCCTGGTCAACCCATAGTTCATGCCGGCTGCCAGCGGCGATTCAGACAGGTCGCTGTGGACGCTATGGACTTCCCGATCCGACGGACACCGTATCGGGGGTCAGGCTTCCAGCTCTTTCGGCTCTTCTATCTGCTGTTTCTCCAGCCCGTCCATCTCGTCGAGCAGGGCCAGCGCGATGTCCAGGGGAATCTCGACCCGCTTGCCGTCGACGCCAATGGCGGTGATCAGCTTCTTGTTGACGGCGATGACGGCGCCCCGGTACAGGCATTTGAAGCCGGATTTCCGAGTGAGCCAGATGGCTTCGAACCCGTCGCCACAGGAGGCTTTCATGCTTCTCAGCCGTTGGATCGTGCTGAGCTCGGCTCCTTCAAACCACTGCTCGAGGTCGGGAAAGGCGGGCGGTAAGCCTTTCGCTTCCCAGGCTGCGTTCGCGGCCTGGATCTGGGCCCGGAGAGTGTCCATGAGGCTGCCTCTATCGATGCACTTGAACGCCTGGTCTCCCGCGAGGCTGTTGAGCCGGAGCAGGACTCCGTCGAGCAGACTGTCCACTTCTGCATACATATCGACCGGGGGGTATACCAGCAGTGCGGTGATGAGGTCCGAGCCGTTCACAATGCGCCGGTAGAGGTGAAAACCGGCGGCCTCCATCGTCCTGATTGCATCATTGATTTCCATTGCCCTGTCCCAGTCCACGCTTCATGCAGGCTATCGGCAGTCGGGCCCGCATCTCCACCTTTGATCTGGGACGAAGTGCGCAGGGCGGGGGTGTTTGCCTGCGGCTGGATTCGGAGGTGTCGGGTCGGACGGCTTGGGGCGGCAGTACCGGCCGGGCAATGCACGAGCGGCTTCCCGGGCCGGCGGTTGCGAGAAGCCGCGCCCCGTGCCCCGTGGCTGAGGTCTGCAGCGTGTCGCGGGCAGCGTTCACCGGAGTATCATTGGGGCCGAGGCTGAGCGGCAGTTGCGGGGTCCGCTGTGCAGGCGTAATGCAGAACGAACGCAGTGGCGGGCGGCGCACCCACATCCGCGAGACGGGCGGCGACTTCCGCGCGAGATAGTTTTGAATAAATGAGGTCGAGCTGAGTGAACAGGAAAGCCGCCGCTGCGGTTGCAGTGCTCGTGGCCGGCGTTGCCGGGGGAGCGACGTACTGGTGGTGGGCGTCGCGACAGGAGCCCGGTGCGAATGGCGATCTCGTGCTCTATGGCAACGTCGATATCCGTGAAGTCCGGCTGGCCTTCAACGGAAGCGAGCACGTGGGCGACATTTTGGTCTACGAAGGCGATCGTGTTCAGGCGGGTCAGCTGTTGGCGCGGTTGCACACCGAACGGCTGGAGGCAGCTAGCGATCGTGCCCGGGCAGAGCTCGCCGCGGCGGAGGCAAGGGCCCATGCGGCGCGACTCGCCCATCGACGCATCCGGGCCCTGGCCAAGCGCAAGCTGGCGTCCCAGGAGGAGGCGGATGAGGCCGAAGCCAACAGTCGTGCGGCGAATGCCGCGGTCGCCGCCGCAGATGCGATGCTGGCCCAGGCGGAGCAGGCACTCGAAGATGCCGAGCTCTATGCGCCGGTCGACGCTGTGGTGCGCGAGCGCATCGTCGAGCCCGGCGACTTCGTCACCCCGCAGACCCCGGTTCTGACGCTGGCGCTGGCAAATCCGGTGTGGGTGCGAACCTACCTTCCGGAGCCTTATCTGGGTCAGGTGCCGCCCGGCGCGCATGCCCGCATTGCCACCGACAGTTTTCCGGGGAAAACCTATGAGGGGTGGGTCGGCTTCATTTCACCCACCGCGGAGTTCACGCCCAAAAATGTCGAAACACCGGAGCTGCGCACGCGCCTGGTGTACCAGGTACGCGTGTTCGCCTGCAATCCGGAGCTTGAGCTGCGCCTGGGCATGCCCGCCACGGTCAGCATCCCGCTGGGTCAGAGCGAAGCGGAAAACCGTTCGCCCGAGGACCGCTGCGGTGGGTCGGGACGTGCCGCCAAGTGACGCATCCACCGGCACTCCTGCTCGAGGGCGTCACGAGGACCTTCAGCGGCAGCGGTGCGACCGTGACCGCGCTGGACGGTATCAGCGTCGAGGTGGATGCCGGGAAGATCACGGGCCTGATCGGGCCTGACGGGGCGGGTAAGACGACCCTGATGCGGCTCGCCGCCGGTCTGCTGCTGCCGGACCGTGGGACAATTCATGCGCTCGGGATCGACGTGACCGGCGACCCGTTGCAGGTGCAGGCGGCCGTCGGATATATGCCCCAGCGCTTTGGCCTGTACGAAGACCTGAGCGTTCAGGAAAACCTCGATCTGTATGCCGATCTGCAGGGCGTGGAGAAGGTGCGGCGCCGGAAGCGCTATGACGAGCTGCTGAGCATGACGGCCCTGGCGCCTTTCACGCGCCGCCTGGCCGGTCGCCTGTCCGGCGGGATGAAGCAGAAGCTGGGGTTGGCCTGCACCCTGGTGCGTACGCCACGTCTGTTGATGCTGGATGAGGCGACTGTCGGCGTTGATCCGGTATCGCGGCGCGAGCTCTGGTCTATTGTCTACCGGCTGGTCAGGGAGGAGGGCGTCAGTGTCTTGTTGAGCACGGCTTATCTCGACGAAGCGCAGCGCTGCGACGAGGTCATCCTGATGCACGAGGGACGCCTCCTCGGCCAGGGTACGCCGAAGAGCTTCAGCGAGCCGATGCGTGGTCGCACGTTTCGGGTGAGCAGCCCGGCGGTAAGCAAACGCGCCCTGCAGAACCGCGTCAGCGCCCTGGATGGCATCGTGGATGCAGTGGTCGAGGATGAGCAGGTGCGCGTCGTTACCGCCGACTCCTACGCAGCGGCGCGAGGCGGTGATCTCGCCGTTCTGAAGGACGTCCGCATCGAACCGGTGGCGCCCACCTTCGAGGACGCCTTTGTGGCAACCCTGAAGCGCGGCGCCGCCACCGCGGGTCCCGTTTTCTCAGATCGGCCCAGGACAGCCGCGGGAGGTGACCGGGTCATCGAGGTCAGGGGCGTGCAGCGGCGCTTTGGGGATTTTTATGCAGTCAAGGATGTCAGCTTCAGCGTCGAGCGAGGTGAGGTCTTCGGTCTACTGGGCGCCAACGGTGCCGGGAAGTCCACGACGTTTCGCATGTTGTGCGGCCTTCTCCCTGCCACGGCGGGTAAGCTCCAGGTGGCCGGTCACGATCTGCGTCACGCCGCAGCTCAGGCACGCGGTCGCCTCGGCTATATGGCGCAGCGATTTTCTCTGTATGTCAATCTGACGGTGCGGGAGAACCTCAACTTCTTCTCCAGCGCGTACGGACTCGACCGGCGGCGACGCGGCGAGCGCGTTGCCTGGGCGCTGAATCAATTCGAGCTCGCGGCCTATGCAAACACCAGCAGCGGGGATCTGCCGCTCGGCTACAAGCAGCGCCTGGCAATGGCGGCAGCGCTCATGCATGAGCCCGACATTCTTTTCCTGGATGAGCCGACCTCGGGCGTGGATCCCCTCGCGCGACGTGAGTTCTGGGAGCGGATCAATGGGTTGGCTGAGGCGGGTGTGACCGTGCTGGTCACGACCCACTTCATGGACGAAGCCGACTATTGCGACCGGCTGGTGATCATGGCCGAGGGCGAAGTGCTTGCGGAAGGCACGCCGCGAGAGATGAAGGTGCGATTCCGCAGTCCCGCCACGCCGGCGCCCAGCATGGAGGAGGCCTTCATCGGGCTCATCGAGCAGCGCGATCGCGAGAGGGGCACGGCGGCGTGAGCTCCCCGGTGGCTGCGGCCAGGCGCTTGCGGGGCATCATCCGCAAGGAAAGTCTCCAGATCCTGCGCGATCCCTCCAGTATCGCGATCGCCTTTGTGCTGCCCGTCATCTTGTTGTTCCTGTTCGGCTACGGCGTGTCCCTGGACGCCCGCAACATCCGGCTGGCCCTGGTCGTGGAACAGCCCGACACCAATACGGCCAGCCTGACGGGGGCCTTTCTGGGCTCGGAATTCTTCGCTCCCCGATTCTACAACAGTATTCAGGCTGCGGAGCAGGCGCTTACGGCTCACAAGATCGATGGTATTCTGTGGTTACGCGAAGACTTCTCCTCCCGTCTGCTCAGCGCCGGAGACGCTCCGATCGGTGTGTTCGTCAACGGGGTCGACGCCAACCAGGCACGCATCACGCAGGGCTATA
>JASFKW010000108.1:0-13028 GCA_050118435.1 Gammaproteobacteria bacterium
GCCATAGACCTGCCGGTAGACGCGGCCCTCGGCATCGATAACCGTCGCCTGGACGATGTGATCAAAACCGTTCGGCGACGGGAAGAATTCGAAGCCAAGCTCCCGACTCAGGGCCTTGACCGCTTCGGGGCTGGCGCTCAGCAGGTACCAGCCGCGGTTATCGATGCCCTGTTTGCGGGCGAATTGGAGCATCGCCTGCGGGCTGTCATTGTAGGCGTCAAAGCCCAGGACAGCAGCATTGAAGCTGTCTTCGCCCAGCGCTGCCCGGGCCTTGTCAACCACCTTGGCGAGATGCCGGGTTGTCATGGGACAGATCTGGTAGCAGCTGGTATAGATCAGGCTCAACACCAACGGTTTGCCGCGCAGGTCGTCAAAGGAGAGCGCTCGACCCTTGTGGTCGGTCAGCCGATGGCTGCCGACCAGGCTGCCGACGGCATTCTGGCTCTGCTGGAGGGCGGTTTTGTACTGGAAGGCCCTGACCGGATCCTGTGTCTCACTCGCGCCCCGCGGCCCAGGGCCGGCAGTGGCCGGCTGGCACAGCACTGCAAGCAGCAGGCCGAGAAACTGAGCCAGTGATCTGCCTGAGCGGCGCATGCGATGCTGCAGCCTCAACCGTTCAAAACTGGGCGCCTAGCACGGCAAACGCCAGCAGTATCACCAGCTGAATCAGAGAGGCCAGGAAACAGCGCATGCCGTTGGCGTAGGAGGGATCCCGGACCAGCAGCAGGCTCCGATAAATAAAGTAGCCGCCTCCCGCCAGCGCCCCGGCGAGGTACAGCCAGCCCAGACCGAAGAAAAACGGCAGCACGGAGACGGCCGTGAGCAGCAGGGTGTGACCGAGCACGGCTTTGGCCGCACCGGCGCCGCCCACCAGGACCGGCAGCATCGGCACGCCCACGGCCGCGTAGTCCCTGTGCTTGGCGATGGCCAGGCTCCAGAAATGCGGCGGCGTCCAAAGAAACAGCACGAGGGCCAGAAGGATCGGCACCGGCCCCGGCTGCGGGTCGACGACGGCCGCGCCGGCGAGCACGGCAAAACTGCCCGAGGCGCCGCCGATCACGATGTTCATCGCCGTGCGGCGTTTCAGCCACACGGTGTAGACCACCGCATAGAAGAACGCCCCCAGAAAGATGTACAGCGCGGCCATGCCGTTGAGGAACAACGCGGCAGACCCGACTCCGGCGAGCAGCAGCGCCCCGATCACCAGCAGCCACCAGCGTTTGCGCGGGAAGACCCCGGTCACGAACGGCCGGTCACTGGTGCGCCGCATGCGCGCGTCGATATCGGTTTCGTAGTACTGGTTGAAGGCACCCGCGCTGGCGGAGGCCAGCAACACCGCAACGCCCAGGAGCAGCGCCTGCCACGCAGGCACCGCCTCTCCCGGCGTCACCGCCAGTGTCGCCACGGCGGTCGCGGCCATGACGACGCCGATGCGGAGCTTGAACAGATTTGACAGCTGCCTCAGCAGGGTTGATACATCCAGTGTCTCTATCAAGGCGGTATTCATGTGTCACTCCTCACCCGGCCCGGGTCGGGGTTCGCCGTTTCCGATCGGGCGGCGCGCTGTTTGTGACGAATGCTGTTACAGGTATCCCTCAGCAGCAAGCGGGGCGGGGATCGTGCCCCCGCCCCGCAGGGGCCCGGCTCGGGCTGTTCAGCCGAGCGGCCAGACCGACGCCAGATATTTCCAGTTGATGAAGTAATACACGACGAAGGAGACCAGCAGCACCATCGCCAGTGCGAAGGTGCCGGGTGCCTCGAAACCCGCCGAGCCGTGTTGCTCCACGGCCGCCATCGGCAGCCGTTGCGGCTGTGCCGTGTAGGCGGAGTGAGACAACGGCAGGCCAAAACTCTGCAGCAGGCCGGCAGAGGCCTCCAGGCGTCTTCCGACCACGAGCGAGCCGACCGTGATCAACAGGTAAGCCCCGCCGCCCAGCACCGCGATGACGGCGCCGATACCCGCGAGGCCCATCATGGTATAGGCCATGCCCGAGTATTCGAAGCTCAAGGCAGCACCGGCAAAGTCCATGTCCCAGTGGCGTCGCGAGACGCCGAGGGTGCCCGCCCCCAGCAGGAACAGGATCAAAATAGTCATGCCGCCCCCGAACAGGTAAGGCTGCACTCGGGCCAACCCGGGCAGGATCATCTGACGCCGGAACAGGACCGGGATCAGATAATAGGTGAGGCCCATGAAGGTCAGCGTGGTGCCCACCGCGACCGTCGCGTGGAAGTGGGCGGGTACATAGATGGTGTTGTGGATGATCAGGTTGATCTGCTCGGTTCCCATGACCACGCCGGATATCCCGCCGAGGAAGCCGAACATGACCAGTGACATGAACATCCCGGAGAAGGCCGGGTTGCCCCAGGGCGCCTTGCGCAGCCACTCGAACAGGCCTTTGGTCAGGCCCTTGCGGCGTTGTGCGACCTCCATCGAGCCCGGCACCGTCAGACCGTGGATCATGCTCGCCAGCACGGCCAGGTACATGGCATAGCTGGTGTTGAAGATCTTCCACTCGGTGCCCACCCCCGGATCCACCAGGATGTGGTGAGCGCAGGCGAGCTGCAGGAATAGGATATAGAGCAGGAAAGCGACGCGGCTGACTTTCTCCGACATCGGACGGGCGCCGAACACCAGGCCGGCGACCAGGTACCAGACCGAAACGTGGGCGGCAACGTTGATCTGCTGTGACGAATGGCCCATGCCCCACCAGATGATGCGGTACATCTCCGCGTCGATATGGCTGACATAGCCGATCGACCACAGGAAGGTCGGGATCAGGATGATGGCGCCGCTGGCGATGGTGAACACCGCGATGATGGCGGCGGTGATGGCACCGAAGGTCACGATCGGAACGGACCCGTCGTAGGTGTGCTCGTTCTTGGCGATCACCAGCGTGCCGAAGAACACGAAGCAGCCGATCAGGGCGCCCACCGCGAACAGGATCAGACCCAGGTAGAAATGCGGCGCCGCCTGCATGGGTGCGTAGGAGGTCATCATGACGCTGGAGCCGCCCTGGAAGATGGCCACGTTGGTCGTGACCGCTCCGATCAGCATGAGCGCAAAGCCAAGCCAGGCCCAGCGCGGTGCGGCCAGCCGGCACCTGAGCAGTGTCGAGGACGCGAAATAGAGGATTGCCATTTCGAAAAAGATGATCCAGAAGATCAGTGCATCGACACCGTGGGCGGTGAGGTACATGTAGAACCGGTCCGCGGGCAGCAGGTGCACCGCCGGCCAGCGGGTCAGAGCGATCCCGAGCGCCAGGACGCCGGCCACCAGCAGAGCGACGGCGGCGGCCACCGCGTGGACCTTCATCAGACTTTCCGCATTTCTGTCGAAGTACAGCCCTGAGTCGGGACAGAGTCTAAAGTTCGCCATCGCTCATCACTCCTTCACGTAGATTCTGCCGAGCATGCTGTGGTGACCGATCCCACAGTACTCGTTGCAGACGACCCCGTACTCACCCGCCTTGTCCGGAGTGATGCTCAACACCATTTCATAGCCCGGGACCACCTGAAAGTTGATGTTGACGGGCTGAAGAGAGAAGCCGTGCTGCCAGTCCATGGAGGAGATGTGCAGACGGTAGGTCTGGTCTTTCTCGAGCTCCAGAATCGGCCACCACTGCCACAGCCGACCCAGCATGTAGATGTCGCTGCCGGCGGGTGGGGCCACGACGGGAATCTGCTGGTCGGTTTCGGTGCGCACGGTGTACTGGTCGACCATCGCCTGGACTTTCTCGCTGAACTTGGCCGGTGTGGTCTGATAGGCCTCGGTGGACAGATTCTGCTTTCCGTAGACGTGCCAGAAGGGCATCATGAAAAACATGATCAGGCACCAGACGAGCGCGAGCGCGATCCAGATTATCTCCTCGCGGCCCACGGGCACCTTCCACCAGATGCGCTGGGCGGGTGGCATGTAAGAGGTCATGGCTGGCTGTTCCTCCCTGAAGGTGGGTTAGGGCGCGATGGGCAGGCTCAGGACTTCCATGATGCCCCACAGGATGTAGAACACCGTGGGCATCGCGACGCCGATGAACAGCAGTAGAAACGGGTTCTCCAACAGGGCCTGCATGGCCGGGATGCGTTCGTCCTCGTGTTCCGTGGGTTTGCCAGATTGATCAGCCATAGGAGCCTCCTTTGAACACTCTATCTCCGGGCAAGAACGTTGACCGGCATGTCTGGTAGGTTTTGGTAAATCTTGTTAGGTGCATCGAGCCGCCGCGTATGCACGTCCATACGCAGCTCCGGTGCCGATGGTCGTATACGGCTTCAGAGATAGCCTTGATTCAGATCAAGGCGTCTCCCTGGGCCCGGATGCGGGCGTCGCCGGTGGAGCAACGATGCGCAGCGCGTGCTTGCGGCTGTGGGGAAATCCGGCTTAGTGCGCTTCGCCCTTGGCGAAGCGCCGCAGCCTGTCCACGTCGGTCAGGGTGATGGCGTTATCCTGTACCGTGATCAGGCCGTCGCGGGTGAGTTTGGAGAAGCTGCGCGACAGCGTTTCGGGGGTGATGGAAAGCCGCGCCGCAATCACGTGCTTGGGCGTATCGAGTCTGACCTCGGGTACAGCGACATGGGTGCTGGGGAGATGATCGAGCAGATAACAGACCACGCGGAAGGTGGCGCTGTGCAGGGTGAGGCGGTCGATTTCCCCGATGTGCTGGTGCAGCCGTCGGCTCATCTGGGCCATGACCGCAAAACAGGCTTCGGTCGAGTCGCGCAGAATCCCGATATAGACCTGGGAGCTGAATCCCAGAACCCGGCTGGCGGTGATGGCAACGGCGGTGACAGGGTAGGCGGGCTGCTTGGCGAACATGAGGGCCTCGGCGAAGGTGCCGCCCGGCAATATCAGGTCGATGATTTTTTCGTTGCCCTCCGAAGAGTAACGGGCCAGCTTCACCTGCCCGCCCTCGAGAAGGAAAAACTCCCGGGCGGGCTGCCCCTGCTCGAACAGGATCTCGCCTTCGTTCAGCTCGATGACCCGGGTATTGTCCAGTATCCGCTCCCTTTGCGCGGGCGCGAGCTCTGAAAAAAGCAGGCACCGTGCGATGGGGGGCAGAAATTGGGCCCTGTCTGCCCTGGAGCGGAGCGGATGGCTCACGGGCATCGGGTCGCCTCGCGGTCGTGTCGAGCGGGAGATAACATTTCATACGCAATTATAGGAGCTTAGCGCCGAGGCGGGAACAAGGCCCCAGAGCCTGTGCGGTTCCGGTCGCCAGGGAGCGGTAATCTTTCCGGTCAGCGGCCCGGCTGCCGCGCGGGGCGTTCCCACGTGCCCGCCCGCAGAGGAACCCAACCCCGTTCGGTTCGTCTAAGGAACCCATGCGCGCGGCCGGGAATGCGATCGGGCGGCGGAAATGGTATGATTTTGAGCCGTTTCGGTGCCGCCCGACGCGCACACGCAGGTGATGCTCCCGATCGGACCATTTTGGACCAATCCGTGACACAGAGCAGTTGCGATGGGTCGGTGCCGGAGCAAACCCGAGGATTTAGGGTGGTAACCTTTACCCGCTGACCACGTTAGGGGTAGTGGATACCGCATTTTTTTCACGATCAGAGAAAAGGTAAACGAGCGATGAAGAAGATTGTTGTCACACTCGCAAGCGCGCTGGTTCTGGCGGGCATGGCCCAGGCCGGGGAAGAGAGCGCCGCAAAGAAGATCTATGACACCAAGTGCATGGCCTGTCACGCCAGCGGCGTGGCCGGGGCACCCAAGCTCGGCGACAAGCAGGCCTGGGCCCCCCGCATCGAGTCCGGCATGGACACCCTGATGAACAGCGTCATGAACGGCAAGAACGCCATGCCGCCTAAGGGCACCTGCATGGAGTGCTCGGAGGAAGATCTGCGCGCCACCGTGGAATACATGATTCAGACCGCACAGTAGAGCCGCTGCACCGGATACCGGTTTGCGCATCGAACCCCGGCCCAGGCCGGGGTTTTTTCTGCTTATAACTCGCTCGGCTGGCCGTGCAAGGCCGGCCCATTGGAAGCCCACGTGTCGGTACCGTGGGCTTGGGCGGGGCGCATAGCTGTACAATTGAGTGGCAGGTGTTGATATTATGTACAAATAATGTATAAAATAGTGGTCTGCTTCCAGAATGTCGGAGGGGCGCGGGATGAACGCGTTGAACACGGCCATTTTGATATTGGCAGCGCTGGGGGGCGGCGTCGCTCACGCGGGGGCGTCGCTGTGTCCGGCCAGCCTGGACTTCCATAAACGGGAGCTGCTTGGCGAGCAGCCCCGGCATCTGTGCGATCTGTTCGGCGGCAAGGTGGTGTTGATCGTCAACACCGCGAGCCGCTGCGCTTTCACGCCGCAGTACGAAGGGCTCGAGTCGCTCTATGCCCGCTACAGGGAGCGGGGTCTGGTGGTGGCCGGCTTTCCGTCCAACGATTTTGGCGGGCAGGAGCCCGGCACTGAAAAACAGATACGCGATTTCTGTCGCCTCACCTACAGCGTCCGGTTTCCGATGTTCGCCAAGACGCGGGTCCTGGGCGTCTCCGCCGACCCGTTGTACCGCCACCTGATCGAGGTGACCGGAGATGCTCCGCGCTGGAACTTTCACAAGTACCTCCTGGACCGTCAGGGACGCGTGGTTGCCAGCTTCCCCAGTCATGTTCGACCCGACGACCCGCAGCTCCTGAACGTCATCGAGGCGCTGCTGTGACTGCGATGGCAGTCGGACCTGCCAGTCTGCCCGTGGGCTTGCAGCAGGCCGTGCGGAGCGCGTCCGTGGTGGTCATCGTTTCCCCGCTGACCGATGCACGACCCGTGACCGGGTGGCTCAGGCGGCACGGCGTGGATTTCCGGGAGGTCGAGCTCGGCATGGCGAGCCCGCTGAGCCGGGATGAATTCCACCGGTTGCAGAGCGCCACGGGCTGGCGGGGTCTGCCGCAGATTTTCATCGATGGGAGCTTCGTCGGCGGAATACAGGAGTTCTTCGCGCATCCCCGGGTGTCCCGGGCCGCGTTCACGGAGACCGGCGACGGGGTGCGGCGCGCAGCGCGGCGGCTGGGCTACCTGGGTGCGGTGCCCTTCGCCGCGTGCGCCGGCGCCGCCCTCGTCGCCGAGGGCACGGCGCAGGCGCTTGCGGTGCAGTCTCTGCTCGGATATGGCGCCCTCATTCTCAGCTTCGTCGGGGCGCTGCACTGGGCCCGCGGGCTGCAGTCGGGGATGCCCGGCGCCGGCCCCGGCCTGCTGGTGCTGTCGGTGATGCCCGCGCTGCTCGCCTGGGTCGCGCTGCTGCTTCCGCCGGCCGAGGGGCTGGCGCTGCTGGCAGCCGGCTTCGTTGGCCTGTACCTGTTCGACCGCCGCGCCTGGGGTGCCCAGCCTTGGTTTGTGCGGCTGCGCCTGCACCTGAGCACAGCGGCCGTGCTTTGTCTTGCGAGCGGAGCGATGGTCGCTGCTCTGACGCCTTGAAGGAGAAGCCGGAATGACGGAAACAACCCCTGCCACGGCCGGAGGAGAGATCCGTGTGGGCGTGAGCGCCTGCCTGCTCGGCGCCAGGGTGCGCTTCGACGGCGGCCACAAGCGCAACCGCTATGTCGACGAAGTGCTGCGCGACTACCTCGAATTCGTGCCCTTCTGGCATGCCCTACGCCGGCGGGCGATCGCGCCGAGTTGCTGGACTGCCTGGAAGCCTACCGCAGGGGCGAGTATCCGCTGGTGGCCCCGCTGTCTCTGCCGCGGCACCACTTTCGCAGGAATCCGCACCACTGGGTCAGTCAGCAGCTGTACCTGCAGCCGCATCCCCGTGAGCTCATGCTGCACAATCCAGTCTAGGGTAAGTGTCCATTGGCGCTAGCATCTATAACGCATCCAGGAGCACATGACTCGGATGGATTGCCGGCGCGGGGTATAATCACCGCCATGAGCCAGAGCACCGCGGGCATCGTGATCGTCGGGGATGAGTTGCTGCTGGGCCGTTGCAGGGACCGCCATCTGCAGCACGTGATAGACACCCTGCGGCCCCGCGCCATGCAGCTGGCCTGGTGCCGCTATGTCGGTGACGACAGGACCCGGCTGGGCGAGGAGCTGCGCCAGACCCAGCAGGATGAGATCCCGGTCTTCTGTTTTGGCGGCATCGGTGCGACACCCGACGATCAGACGCGGCAGGCGGCGGCGGATGCTTTCGGTTGTCCGCTGGTGCGGCATCCCGAGGCCGCCGCGCACATCGAGGCGCAGTTCGGCGCCGATGCCCACCCGCACCGCATCCGCATGGCCGATCTTCCCGAAGACGCCCTGCTGATACCCAACCCGGTCAATCGCATCCCCGGCTTCACCCTCTATGAGCATCACTTTCTGCCGGGATTTCCGCAGATGGCCTGGCCCATGCTCGACTGGGTGCTGGAGCGCTACTACCCGGCCTACGGCGAGGTCAGGGTCGAGCTCGGGCTGCAGGTGTTCGGGGTGCGTGAATCCGAGCTGCTGGAGATGATGGAGTCCCTGGCTCAGCGCCACGCCGATGCCCGGCTGTTCAGCCTGCCGCACCTGGGTGAAACTCTCCGCATCGAGCTCGGTTTTCGCGGTCGGCGCAGCGCCGTACAACCTGCCTTCGACGATCTTGTCGCGGAGCTCGAGCGCCGCGCGCTGAGCTTCGAGCCCGCGTCGGCTGCCTGATTCACTTCGGAGCGCGCTTGATGCGATCCCAGATACCCAGGGCACGGCCACGGCTTTGCTGGAGATCCACCATGGGTGCCGGATAGCTGTCGCCGATGCTGACCCCGGCACCGCGCAACACCTCCTTCGGAGCCGCCGAGGGCTGATGTGTCCACTCCGGAGGAAGGCCGTGCAGCTCCGGCACCCAGTGCCGGACGTAGGTCCCATCCGGATCGAAGCGCTCACCCTGCCGCACCGGATTGAACACGCGGAAATAAGGCGCGGCATCCACCCCACAGCCCGCGGTCCACTGCCAGCCCAGCGTGTTGTTGGCGAGATCGGCGTCGACCAGCGTGTCCCAGAACCAGCGCGCACCTTCCTGCCAGGGAATCAGTAGGTTCTTGGTCAGGAGCGAAGCGACCAGCATGCGCACCCGGTTGTGCATCCAGCCCGTGTGCCCGAGCTCGCGCATCCCGGCATCGACGATGGGAAAACCGGTCATGCCGCGCTGCCAGCGGCGCAGATCGGTGGTGTAATCGGAACGCCAGGGGAAGGCCGCGAAGCGCGCATCCATCGGCTCGTCGCTGGTCTCCGGAAAGTGATGCAACAGGTGATGCGCGAACTCGCGCCAGGCGAGCTGGCGGAGCCAGGCCTCGGAGGCGGTCACCAGGCCCGACTCGCGACGCCCGGTGGCCGCCTCCTGCACCCCGTGCCAGGCCTGCTGTGGGCTCAGCTCTCCGGAGTGCAGGTGGGGCGAGAGTCGCGAGGTCCCGGCCAGCGCGGGGAGGTCGCGATCCCTAGGATAATCCACCAGCCCCGCCGCCAGGAACCGCTCCAGAGCCCGCTGCGCGCCCGCTTCTCCCGGCTGCCAGTGTTCGGGGAAGGCCCGGTACCAGGCGATGTCCGGGAGCAGGCCCAGGTCTTTTACGGCGAGCCCCTTGGCCTGCGCCCGCGGCAGCGCAGGGAGGGTGGAGGGCGAGGCCAAGGGGGGGCGCGGTGCGACGGCCTTCTGCAATGCCCTCCAGAAGGGCGTGAACACCCGGTAGGGGGTACCGTCGGCTTTCAGCAGCTCGGATGGCTCACAAAGGAGCTGGGCGCTGAAAGTCCTCGCCCTCACGCCGCCGGCGCGAAGCTTGGCTTCGAGGACCGCATCCCGCTTGCCGCTGTCGGGCTCACAGAGCCGGTTCCAGAACACCTCGCCGGCAGCGAACGCCTCGCACAGGCGCCGCAGCTCCGTCGCGCTGTCGCCGCGGGCGATGATCAACCGGCTTCCCAGGCTGCGCAGGCGGCTGTCGAGCTGCTCCAGGCTCTGATGCAGCCACCAGGCGCTGGCCGAGCCGAGCGGCCAGCGGCCGGCGGGCGGCTCATGAATGTAAACCGGAACCGGTGTCAGCCCGGCCTCCAGAGCGGCGTGCAGGGCAGGGTTATCCGCGACCCGTAGATCCCGGCGAAACCACACGAGGGCATTGGCCATCGCGGCGTCTCAGTCGCTGCGCGAGGCCAGCGTGGCGGCGATACGCTGCAACGCAGGCTGGACCGCCTCACCCAGCGCGATGGCGCCAGCCGCCTCGATGTCGCCCTCGTAGCGTTCGGCGGCCGCGCCTCCCACGAACACAGGTACGCTGACCTCATCGACCAGGGGCCTGAGCTGCTCGGGAAACAGGCCGCGCGCGGGCCGCGTTGAGCCTGAGAGTACCACCGCTGCACAGGGGCGCCGCTGCAGCACCGTCGGAATCTGGTCGATCGGCAGGTTGGCGCCGAGCAGCAGCACCGGGTAGCCGTGGCTCACGGCCGCCAGGGCGAACATCAGCATGCCGATCTCGTGCTGTTCACCGGGCAGGCAGGCGATCAGCAACAGCTGTCCCTTACGGCGTACGTTGAGGTGGTGTATCCGTGCCCCCAGCTTGTTGCGCAGATACACCGAGAAGAAATGCTCCTGGGCGACGCCGCCGGGGTTCATCTTCCAGCGCTGCCCGAGCAGCCGCAGCAGCGGCGTCACCAGACGGGTGTTGACCAGCTCGACGGGGTAGAGCGAAAGGGCGTCGTTGTAGGCGCCATCCAGCGCGGCTTCGTCGAACTGCTCGAGCGCACCGAGCATGCGGGCCTGGTACTGCTGCCAGACGTCGGACTCGCCGGCTTCAGCGGGCGGGTGCCGCGCCTCGGCCGGGCGGTCCAGCAGCTGGCTGGCCTGACTGATCGCCACGCCCTGATCGAGCAGCTCCAGCACGCGCTTGATGCGCTCCAGGTCGCGCTCGGTGTACAGGCGATGTCCCTTGGGCGTGCGGTGGGGCCGGATCAGGCCATAGCGGCGCTCCCAGGCGCGCAGCGTGACCGCGTTGACGCCGGTCAGGCTGGATATGGTTCGGATGGGGTAGACGGCTTCCTCTTCAGCCGCCGGTGTGTTCTCGTTCGCCGTCGCCATGGCTGGAATTCATCTCTTGGTCTGACTGTATAAGAACTGTATCAGAATTGAATAGTTATTTCGATGCCTCCCGACAACGCGCCTCAAGCACCGGCTGGCGCGGTTCGAGCCGGTGGCGGGCTGGCACGGTCCCCGATCGGCATTCGACCGCCACGCTTGGCCGGGCAACTGGCAGTAGGCGAACCGCAGCCCGAGCCATGGCGGAACCGTGAGGCATTGTCAAAAGCTAAAAAATAACATTTAAAATGAATTTTAATGCGCTGTTTTGTATGTATTTAAACCGAAGCCCGCTTCGGGCTAGAGCATCGTCCGGCTCCCGGAGCCCGTTGTTGTGGGGGGGGCAGCGGATCACCGCGCCTCGGCGGCTTGCTGCGAGGTCCGGTAGGGCACCCGGAAAAAGATCGCATACAGCACGGGCACCACCACCATGGTGAGCAGGGTGGCGATCATCAGGCCGAAGATGATGGTCACCGCCATGGAGACAAAGAAGGCGTCGAATAAGAGGGGTATCAGGCCCAGCGCGGTGGTCAGCGCCGCCATGCTGACGGGGCGCAGACGGCCGACACCGGAATCGACAATGGCGTTGAACAGGCTCTTATCGCTGCGCTTCTGTAACTCGATTTCATCGATCAGCACCACGGCGTTCTTGATCAGCATGCCCGACAGGCTCATGAAGCCGAGCAGTGCCATGAACCCGAACGGCTGTCCGGTGAGCAGCAGGCCGATGGTCACGCCGATCAGCGCCAAAGGCACAGTGAGCCAGATGATCAGCGGCTGGCGCAGGGCGTTGAACAGGGCGATGACAATCAGCACCATGGAAACGAAGAAGAACGGCACGCTGGCGGCGATACCCTCCTGGCCTTCCTTCGAGCTCTTGTACTCGCCCCACCATTGCAGCTCGTAGTCGGCGCCGAGCGGCAGCGCTTCCACCTTGGGCCGGATCCGCTCGAACACCGGGCTCGCCAGGCCGGTTTCCGGATCGGCGTGCACGGTGATGGTCGGCATGCGGTTCAACCGCTGGATGATGGCGTCCTGGAAGCGGGTATCGAACTCGGAGACCACCTGGCGCAGCGGCACGTATTGTCCCGCCGCCGGCGTCCACACCTGCAGGTTCTGGATACTGCCAATGTCGCTGTGCTCGGCCTCTGCAGCCCGGAAAATGATGGGCAGCAGCTCGTCGCCTTCCCGGTAGACCCCGGTTGGCTCGCCCTCGAAGCCACCGCGGATGGCGGTCGCGATGTCCTCCCGGGTGATGCCCGCCAGATTGGCCTCAGCCTCCGCCACCACCGGTTTGACCACCGGGACCGGCTCGCGCCAGTCGGTGCGGATGGCCTTGGCGCCGCCGTCGTCGCGCAGGATCTGCTCGGTCTCCGCGGCCAGCCGGCGCAGCACGGCGGGGTCCGGGCCCCGAAAACGCGCCTGGATCTTGCCGCCTTCACCGGGACCGAGCAGGAACTGTTTGCCGTAGGCGAGCGCGTTGGGATGAGTGTCCGCCAAGTGTGACTCGATGGTCGGGATCAGGGCGTCGATCTTGCGGTAGTCATCGACATCCACCAGGAACTGGGCGTAGGCGCTGTTGACCTTTTCGGGCGCATAGGTGAGGAGAAAACGCATCGCGCCGGCGCCGGCGAAGGTGCTGACATGGGTGACGCCGTCCAGACTCAGCAGGTACTCCTCCACGGATTCGGCAGCCGCCACAGTGTCGTCGATGTAGGTGCCCTCGGGCAGCCAGAAGTCGACCATGAACTGGGGGCGGGTGGAGTCGGGGAAGAAGCTCTGGTCGACGTAGCGAAAGCCCCACAGGGCGGCGGTGAAGGCGGCCAGCACCACGGTCATCGTCACCCAGCGCACGCGGATGGCGCCTCGCAGCAGGCGGCGGTAGGAGCCGTACAGGCGACCCGCGTAGGGGTCGGTGTTTTCTTTCCCCGGCTTGTGCTCTGGCGGCTTCAGGAACATGACGCCGAGCAGGGGGGTCACCGTGACCGCGGTTACCCAGCTCAGCGACAACGATAT
>JASFKW010000109.1:0-12837 GCA_050118435.1 Gammaproteobacteria bacterium
TTACTGACAATGTATTCCACCTGCGCACGAACGGCGTCCTTGTCCATCTCCGGCAGGTAGGAGAAAGTCTCGAACTTGCGGCTGGCCGGATCGGACAGACGCGAACTGTAATCTTGCATCTCGCTCATCGCTGATTCCTCATAAAGTTTCAATCTCGAATTCGTAACTCATGCAAAGAAGCCGTGTGCGCTACCCGACAGCGGACCGCCGGCGGTCGCATCCCCATCGCCTTGGCGATGGGGCCCCTGCTCCTCGCCTCGGTCCTTTACTTGTGCCCGACGTCCAGCTTGTCCACGGTATCGAATTCGAATTTGATTTCCTTCCAGGTTTCCATGGCGGCAGCCAGCTCGGGACTGCTCTTGGCCGCCTCACGCAGCACGTCGCCACCACGCTTCTCCAGGCCTTCGGCACCGTTGCGGTTGCGATCCTCGACACAGGCTTCCAGTGCCACGCGGTTGGCCGCGGCACCGGCTGCATTGCCCCAGGGGTGACCCAGGGTACCGCCACCGAACTGAAGGCAGGCGTCATCGCCGAAGATGGTCACCAGCGCGGGCATGTGCCAGACGTGGATGCCGCCGGAGGCGACCGGGAACACGCCGGGCATCGATCCCCAGTCCTGATCGAAGAAGATACCGCGGCTGCGGTCTTCCTTGATGTAGGAATCGCGCATCAGGTCGATCCAACCCAGGGTGGCCTCGCGGTCGCCTTCCAGCTTGCCGACGACGGTGCCGGAGTGCAGGTGGTCACCACCGGACAGGCGCAGCAGCTTGGCCAGCACACGGAAGTGAATGCCGTGGTGCGGGTTACGGTCGATCACGGCGTGCATGGCCCGGTGGATGTGCAGCAGCAGCCCATTGTCGCGGCACCACTGGGCCAGCCCCGTGTTGGCGCACCAGCCACCGGTGATGTAGTCGTGCATGATGATGCGGGCGCCGAGCTCCTTGGCGCGCTCGGCGCGCTTGAACATTTCGTCCGGCGTCGGCGCGGTGCAGTTCAGATAGTGGCCCTTGCGCTCGCCGGTCTCGGCCTCGGCCTTGTGCACGGCTTCCATGACGAAATCGAAACGCTGACGCCAGCGCATGAAGGGCTGAGAGTTGACGTTCTCGTCGTCCTTGGTCAGATCCAGTCCGCCGCGCAGGCATTCGTAGACGGCGCGGCCGTAGTTCTTGGCGGAAAGGCCCAGCTTCGGCTTGATGGTGCAGCCCAGCAGCGCGCGACCGTACTTGTTGAAGATGTCACGCTCGACCTGAATGCCATGGGGCGGCCCGTTACAGGTCAACACGTACGCAATCGGAAAGCGGACGTCTTCTAGGCGCAACGCGCGTACGGCCTTAAAGCCGAACACGTTACCCACCAGGGAAGTGAACACGTTTACAACAGAACCTTCTTCGAACAGGTCGATCGGGTAAGCAACGAATGCGTAGTAGCAGGTGTCGTCACCCGGCACGTCTTCAATGGCGTAGGCGCGGCCCTTGTAGTGGTCCAGATCGGTCAGCAGGTCGGTCCACACGGTGGTCCAGGTACCGGTGGAAGACTCGGCAGCCACGGCGGCGGCAGCCTCTTCACGCGGCACACCTGGCTGAGGGGTAATCTTGAAGCACGCCAGAATATCGGTGTCCTTCGGGGTGTATTCTGGCATCCAGTAGGTTTCGCGGTATTCTTTCACACCGGCGCTGTAGCTCTTTACTGCCATCGTAGTCTCCTAACGTTGTTTACTCCTGCAAGCGTCCTGGCATACAGCGGGCCGCCCGCAAAACGGATCATTTCTGTCTTGTCTTCGCTGATGACCCGAGCCGGGCCACCCGAATGGAACAGGGATGCTAGACCCAGAGGATCATTATGAAAAGTAAATATTTATGATGCGATTTATAAGGATTTCTTATGATAGACGAGGGAGCACTATTTTCTCATGCGAGGCGGTTCGGGCGCCCTGGATGGGGCGCTCCCGGACCGTGACCGGGCTCAGAAGACGGCGCTTCAGGCGTCCGGTTCGTCGTCCAGCTCGGCGCGCAGCTGCTGCGACTCCCTGCGCCGGTCCACGTGCTGCTCGTAGGCATCCGCCTTGCGCGCAATGGTCTCCTCGCCGAACATGATCTGCTTGATCATGCGCACGCCGAATTTGAGCAGCTCGACGTCGTCCTCGTACAGGGCCTTGCGGGTGGCCTCGTCAATGTCGAAGGTGGCGTTGAAGCCCTCGCTTCTGACGAATTCGCGGAACCGATCCAGGTCGTAGCAGGCCATGAAGAAGAACTGCAGGCTGGCTTTGGACGGCTTGCCGATGGCCGGCCCGGCCGACTTCATCTTGAGCACCAGCTGGCGCCAGCCGCGCCCCATGTCGTCGTACTCCTCGAGCCCCTGCTCCTTGCGGTAGTCCCGGATGGTGATTTCCCGCTCTTCGAGGTGCCCCTTGCAGTGGTCTTCCCTGACCAGCGCGTAAGAAGCGCGGTCGAAATTTTCATCGGCGCGGCGCAGGGACAACAGCCCGACCGGATAATAGCGGCAGGCCGTGGGCCTGTCCTCGTAGACGCTGCAGCCTTCCTCGGTCATGAACTGACACTGGGTGCCCCCCTCCACGGGCCGCAACTTGACGCCGGCGATGCTGTTCTTGCCGAACTCGAAGGGGTAGGCGTACCTGCTCAAAAATTCTGTCGAGCTGATGCCCAGGCGCTGCTTCAGACGCAGGATGTCGTAGGGCGTGAGCGTGATATCGATGTCCCGGCAACAGGCATTGAAGCACTCGATGCCCTTGTAGCAGCGGAATTTGATGACGTGATCCTCGTCGAACTGCTCCGGAATGACCGGGCTCGCCTCGAAGGGGGACTCCTTGATGTCGATGTCTACGTCAGCCATTCGCTGGATCCTCGCTACTGTTTTTTAGCCACGGAAAACACGGAAGCGCACGGAAAGCCATCATTTGCTGTCTGGCGCGGGTCGGTGCCGGAGATGTGTTTCTTACAGGGCGGAGCCTGCCTGTGACGTCAATCGAAAGTTTGACCGCAGTTGATTTTTAAGTCTACCACGCCCCGGCGGCCAGCCATTAACCACAAAACTTCAGGAAATTCAGCAGAGCAATCATTGATTGATTCCGTGCTTTCCGTGCTTTCCGTGGCTCAATAAGAATAGAAAAGCCCGGGCACATTGCGCACCCGGGCTTCCAGTTTCAGCAGACTGGCAAATAGAGGCTTACTTGAACAGCTTGCTCTTGTCCACCAGGTCCACGTGCTTGCGCTTGAACACGGTCCAGGTGTGGCTCTTCTGGTCGTAGACGGAGTTCACGAAGCACTTCCAGTTCTCTTCGTCGACAAAGTTCTTGTCCATACGATAGTAGAATCCGGGGTAGCGCGATTCCTCACGGAACTGGATGTGCTTCATGTGGGCTTCGGCCGTCAGAATGCGGTGGTAGTTCTCCCAGGCCCGCAGCAGCTCGTGCAGGTCCTTGGCGCGCATCTTCATGGCGTCTTCCTTGAGCATGGTCAGCTTCTCTTCAGCCACTTCCAGCATCTTTGCGTTGGTGGTGTAGTAGGTGGCCACACCCGCTACATACTCGTCCATGATCTTCTGCAGACGGAACTGCAGCATCTTGGGCGTGATGTAGTTGGGGTTGATGTCGATCGCCGTGGTGTAGTCCTTGTGCTCCAGGAAGTTACGCACCGGACGGTAGACGTCTTCGGTCAGCTCGTCCACGCTTCTGTCGAGCTCCGGTTTCCAGTCCTTGTTGTCGAGCGCGAACTTGACCATGGACTTGGCACACATGCGGCCTTCGGCGTGCGAGCCGGAGGAGAACTTGTGACCCGAGGCACCCACGCCGTCGCCGGCGGTAAACAGACCCTTCACGGTGGTCATGGAGCGGTAGCCCCAGTTCCAGCCACGCGGCAGGTGCTCAGGAATGCCATCGAACTCGTCGTCGCTGGCGGTCGGCGCACCGACGTCCTCGGGACCGGACACCCAGATGCCGCAGCAGCCGGAGTGCGAACCCAGGAGGTAGGGCTCGGTCGGCATCAGCTCGGAATTCTTCTTCTCCGGCTCGATGTTCTCACCGACCCAGATACCGCACTGGCCGACGCACATGTCGAGGAAGTCTTCCCACGCCTCAGCCTCCAGATGCTTCACCTCGCGCGGCGACAGGGTTTCGCGCAGGTCGGCAAGCGCCGTCACGGTGTCCATGTAAATGGGACCGCGACCTTCGCGCATTTCTTTCAGCATGAGATGGTTACGCAGGCAGGAAGCCGGCACCGCCGCCTGACCGTAGGGCGGGTAATCGTCCAGCATCTCCTTGTTGCGATCCATGTAGACTTCGCCGAAGGCATTGGTGGCCTTGGCCTTGAACAGCAGGAACCAGGCGCCGACCGGGCCGTAGCCGTCCTTGAAGCGGGTCGGGACGAAGCGGTTTTCCATCATGGTCAGCTCGGCACCCGCCTGGGCAGCCATGGCATAGGTCGAGCCGGCATTCCACACCGGGTACCAGGCGCGGCCCTGGCCCTCACCGACGGAGCGCGGGCGGAACAGGTTGACGCAGCCACCGGCGGCCAGCAGGCACGCCTTGAACTTGTAGACGTAGAGCTTGTGATCGCGGACCGAGAAGCCGACCGCACCGGCGATGCGGTTGGGGTCGTTCTTGTCGTTCACCAACTCGACGATGAATACACGCTCCTCGATGTTGTCTATACCCAGCGCCTTCTTGGCGGCTTCGGCGACGATCCACTTGTAGGATTCGCCGTTGATCATGATCTGCCACTTACCGGAGCGCACCGGCTTGCCGCCGTCCTTCAGTGGAGTCATGCCCTTGGAGCCGTCATGGCGCTCGCCATTCTCGTCGGTCTTCCAGATCGGCAGCCCCCACTCCTCGAACAGGTGCACCGACTCGTCGACGTGACGGCCCAAGTCATAGGCCAGGTCGTCGCGGGTGATCCCCATCAGGTCGTTGGACACCATCCGCGCGTAGTCAGCCGGATCCTTGTCGCTGCCGATGTAGGTGTTGATGGCGGACAGGCCCTGGGCCACGGCACCGGAACGGTCCATGGCGGCCTTGTCGACCAGCTTGATCTTGAGATCGGTGCCTTCGGCCCAGCGCATGATTTCGAACGCCGCACCGCAGCACGCCATACCACCGCCGATCAGGAGGATATCAACCTCTTCTTCGACGATTTCAGGATTTCCAAACTCTCCTGCCATTGCTATTACCTCTAGTACTCAGAATAAAAACGCTGTCGCTGGCCTCAGGCACGGATCAGCTCGCTGCGGTCGCCGGCGCGGTAGCCGTTCTCTTCACAGAAGAAGCCGGGATCCGTAATCTTGCTCATGTCCGCCGCGGGCTTGCCGGCATAGGGATCGATGGAACCCTCGGGCGTAGTACGGATCGGGAACTTGAAGCGCTTCATGGTGCCGTTGCGGAACTTGATGGTCCACATGATCGAGTCGGTGCCGCGCAGGGGCTGTACGGACCCGCCCAGGGGCACGATGTCGGCGTAATGACGGGCTTCGATCGCCTGCTGCGGGCAGATCTTGACGCAGGAGTAGCACTCCCAGCACTGCTCGGGCTCCTGGTTGAAGGCCTTCATGGCGTGCCCGGTCTCAGAGCCGTCCTTGTCGAGCTTCATCAGATCGTGGGGGCAGATGTACATGCAGGCCGTCTTGTCCTGGCCCTTGCAGCCATCGCACTTGTCGGTACGTACAAATGTAGGCATGGTTGTCTCTCCGTATGGTTACTGCAGTGATTTGTCCCGACGCCAGCTGCCACCACCGTCGGCCTCTAGAGTCTTTACCTGGCCGAGTGACCAGACATCTTCACCTCGACTTTCTCGTCATCCTTGAGACCCGCGTAATAGCCGCGCAGGATCTCCAGCACCTCGGGACGGCTGAAGTGCTCGGGAACCTCGGTGCCCTCGGAAAGGGACTTGCGGAGCTTGGTTCCGGACAGCAACAGCCGGTCTTCCGCGCTGTGCGGACAGGTCTTCATCGAAGCCATGCCTTCGCACTTGTTGCACCAGAACGTCCAGTCGATCTTCAGCGGCTGGGTTTCCAGTGAACCGGCGGGGATTTCGTCGAAGATGTGGTGGGCGTCGAACGGGCCGTAGTAGTCGCCGACGCCGGCGTGATCGCGGCCCACGATGAGGTGGGAGCAGCCGTAGTTCTGGCGGAACAACGCGTGCAGCAGCGCCTCGCGGGGACCCGCGTAACGCATGTCGAGCGGGTAGCCGGCCTGCATGACCGTGTTCTCGACAAAATAGTTCTGTATCAGGGTTCCGATCGCCTTGCTGCGCACCTCGGCGGGGATGTCGCCGGGCTTCAGCTTGCCGAGCAGCGAATGAATGAGCACACCGTCGCAGATCTCGACGGCGATCTTGGCCAGGTATTCGTGTGAGCGGTGCATCGGGTTGCGGGTCTGGAAGGCCGCGATGGTGCTCCAGCCGCGCTTCTCGAACTCGGCGCGGGACTGCGCCGGGGTCATGAACTGCTCACCGTACTCAGCGGGGAACTCGGCCAGCGTCAACACCTTGATCGGGCCGGCGAGGTTCACGTCGCCCTGCTCCATGACCATCTTCACGCCCGGGTGCTCGATCTCGGTGGTCTTGTAGACCATCATGCACTCGTGCTTCTTGTCGATGCCGTATTTCTCGGTGACCCGCATGGTGGCGAGAATCTCGTCGCGCTCGGAGTCGTAGAGGGCGATATCGCCGCCTTCCTCGAAGGTATCCGCGGTCGCCTTGTCCGTGGACAGCGTCACCGGGATGGGCCAGAACAGCCCGCTGGCCATCTTCATGCCGTCGCAGACGCCTTCCCAGTCGGCGCGGGTCATGAACCCGTCGAGGGGTGTGAACCCGCCAATCCCCATCATGATGATATCGCCCGCCTCACGTGAGGACACGTTCACCTTGGGGAGCGACGCGGCGCGCTCCTTTTCCGCCGCAAGTTCACTGCCTTCGAGCAGCAACGGTTTGAGGCTTCCGCCGCCATGGGGCTTGACTAAACTGGACATGAGACTCCTCGCCAACCGGGCAAATTCTGGGGTTATTACGCGCTTTCGACTGCGGCCGGGGACCGGCAGGGGCTGTTACCATACCGATGTCCGGGGGGAAATCCAGCAGTTTTAATTTAATCTTGCATAAAGCCACCTTATTATTTGTCCACAGGGGGGCAGTAATCTCAACCTTCTGTATCCAAAAGCAAAAAAATCGTCGATGCATTAGTATATTATAATGCTCTATAGGCTCTTCGCCGACACCGATTGGCCGAGGAAACACGAGGAAACAATAGTCGAGTGAGGTGCTGAGGCTTTTTTGACTCGCTCCCAACATTCGTTAGGATCGCCCTATGTCCCGCCCCCTCCACGATCCGTTGTCGAAAACCCTCGACGAAAACCACCGCATCGAGGTGAAGGACACCACCTGCTACATGTGTGCCTGCCGCTGCGGCATCAGGGTCACGCTGCGCGACGGTGAGCTGCGCTACATCGAGGGAAATCCGGATCATCCCCTGAACCGGGGTGTGATCTGCGCCAAGGGCTCGTCGGGCATCATGAAGCAGTACTCGCCCGCGCGGCTGACCCGTCCCCTGTTACGCAAGCCGGGCAGCGCACGCGGCGAGAATCAATTCGAGGCAATCTCGTGGGAGCGGGCTTTCGACCTGCTCGAGGAGCGGCTCGCCGGCATCCGCGCCACCGACCCGAAGAAATTCGCGCTGTTCACCGGCCGCGACCAGATGCAGGCGCTGACCGGCCTGTTTGCGCGCCAGTTCGGCACCCCGAATTACGCGGCCCACGGCGGCTTCTGCTCCGTCAACATGGCAGCGGGCATGATCTATACGCTCGGCGGCTCCTTCTGGGAATTCGGCGGGCCGGACCTGGACCGTGCACGGCTGTTCGTCATGATCGGCACCGCCGAGGACCATCATTCCAACCCGCTGAAAATGGCGATTTCGAAGCTCAAGCGCCAGGGCGGCAAATTCATCTCCGTCAACCCCGTTCGCACCGGCTATGCGGCGATCGCCGATGAATGGATCCCGATCAGGCCCGGCACCGACGGCGCGCTGCTGCTGGCGCTGACCAGCGAAATCATCAAGCAGGGTCTGTACGACCGGGATTTTCTGCTGCGCTACAGCAACGCGGCTGAGCTGGTGAACATGGATCCGGATTCGACCGAGTACGGTATGTTCGTGCGCTTCGAGGTGCCGCCGGAAGAGGGCTGTTTCGACCCGCAGAACAAGCTGTGGTGGGACCGCGAGCTGAACAGGCCCATCTCCACCCACACCCCGGGCGCCGACCCCTATCTGCTGGGCGAATTCCGGCTCGACGACGGCACACCGGTCAAGCCGGCGTTCCAGCTGCTGGTCGACCGGCTCAGACAGTACACCCCCGAATGGGCCAGCGAGATCACCGGCATTCCGGTAGCGAGCATCCGGCGCCTGGCGTACGAGATGGGCATCACGGCGCGCGACGAGCGCATCGAGCTGCCGATTCCCTGGACCGACGCCTGGGGCAACGAGCACGAGTCTGTCACCGGCAATCCCGTCGCCTTTCACGCTATGCGCGGACTGGCGGCGCACTCCAACGGCTTCCAGACCATCCGCGCCCTGTCGATTCTGATGAGCGTGCTGGGGACCATCGACCGCCCCGGCGGATTCCGTCACAAGGCGCCCTTCCCCCGCCCCATTCCACCCTGCGCCAAGACACCGACGGGTCCCGAGGACGTACAGCCCGACACGCCCCTCAACGGCATGCCGTTGGGCTGGCCGGCCGACCCCGACGATCTGTTCGTCGACGCGCAGGGCGAGCCGGTGCGTATCGACAAGGCCTTCTCCTGGGAATATCCGCTTGCCGTGCACGGACTGATGCACAATGTCATCACCAATGCGTGGCGGGGCGATCCCTACCGCATCGATACGCTGCTGATTTTTATGGCCAACATGGCCTGGAACTCGTCGATGAACACCACCCGGGTGCGCAGCATGCTCACCGACAGGGACGATAACGGCGAGTACAGGATTCCGTTTTTGGTGGTGGCGGACGCCTTCCAGTCGGAGATGGTGGCCTACGCCGACCTCGTGCTGCCCGACACCACCTACCTGGAGCGGCACGACTGCATGTCGATGCTGGACCGGCCGATCTCGGAATACGACGGCCCGGTCGACTCGGTGCGCATTCCCGTGACGGCGCCCCGGGGCGAATGCAAGCCCTTCCAGGAAGTACTGCTCGAGCTCGGCGCGCGGCTGCACCTGCCCGCGTTCACCGCCGAGGACGGCAGCCGCAAGTACCGGGATTATCCGGATTTCATCGTCAACTATGAAACCTCTCCGGGCTCCGGCATCGGCTTCCTCGCCGGCTGGCGCGGCAAGGGTGGCGAGAAGTTCATGAAAGGGGAGCCCAACCCCCGGCAGTGGGAGATGTACGAGAAGAACGACTGTGTGTTTCACTACGAGCTTCCGAGATCCTACCAGTACATGCGCAACTGGAACCAGGGCTACCTGGAATGGGCCAAGCGCCACAGCCTGACCCGCTACGCCGAGCCCATCAATATTCACATCTATTCGGAAGTGCTGCAGAAATTCCGCCTCGCCGCGCAGGGAAAGTCGCTGGGCCGGCAGCCGCCCGAGCGCCTGCGCAGGCGCGTCGAGACCCATTTCGATCCCCTGCCGTTCTACGCGCAGCCCCTGGAGACGCAGACCACCGACCTGCACAGGTATCCCCTGAACGCGATCACCCAGCGGCCCATGGCCATGTATCATTCCTGGGATTCGCAGAACGCCTGGCTGCGCCAGATCCACACCTACAACTACCTGTACGTGAATTCGGAGACCGCGCGCCGCGCCGGAATCGGGGACGGCGGCTGGATGTGGGTGGAATCCATGCACGGCAAGGTGCGCTGCCTGTGCCGCTATTCCGAGACCGTGGAGCCCGGCACCGTGTGGACCTGGAACGCCATCGGCAAAGCATCCGGCGCCTGGGGTCTGGACGGCGACGCCAACGAGTCGCGCAGCGGCTTTGTGCTGAACCATCTGATCAGCGAGGAGCTGCCGGGAAGCGACGAGGGTGCGCACATCTCGAACTCCGACCCGGTTACCGGTCAGGCCGGCTGGTACGACGTGCAGGTGCGCATCTACCCGGCCGCGCCCGACGAGCCGGCCCTGAGCGCGCCACAGTTCGAAACCCTGCGCCCCGTCCCCGGGCAGGCTCGGAGCAAGAAGCGCAGCCGCTGGCTGACCTATTTCGCGGGAAAGAAAAAGGCATGAGTACAAACACCCTCGAACCACAAAGGAACACAAAGGAAGATCTTTATGTCTGGCATGTCCGTGTCCGAAATCTGCGGGTCAGCGCCTTGTGGGCTGGTCGTGCACGTGAAATCGGATAGCTCCACCATGAGCACCAGCGAAGTCGCCCTGCCCTGCAAGCGACAGGACGCGAACATGGTTTTCGTTTCTGCGTCTTCGTGTTCCTTGGTGGTCAGGCACAGGTTATCAATATGAAGCAACTCGCCTTAGTAATTGATCTCAACGTCTGCGTCGGCTGCCACGCGTGCGTGACCAGCTGCAAGGAATGGAACACGTCCGGTACCGCGGGTTACCTGGCGGACCGCAATCCCTACGGCAGGAATCCCACCGGCACGTTCTTCAATCGCGTCCAGACCTTCGAGATCGGGGAATTTCCCAATGCCGAGACGGTGCACTTTCCCAAGAGCTGCCTGCACTGCGAGGAGCCGCCCTGTGTGCCGGTCTGCCCGACCGGGGCGAGCTACAAGCGCCCGGAGGACGGCATCGTGCTGGTCGACTACGACAAGTGCATCGCTTGCAAATACTGCGCCTGGGCCTGCCCCTACGGCGTGCGGGAGCTGGACGAGCACCAGAAGGTGATGAAGAAATGCACGCTGTGCGTGGATCGCATCTACGACACGGCACTCCCGGAAGAGGAGCGCAAACCCGCCTGCGTCCTGGCGTGCCCGACCAGCGCCCGGCTTTTCGGCGACGTGAACGACCCCGATTCGGAGGTCGCCGTTGCGATACGCGAGTGCGGCGGCTATCAGCTGATGCCGGAGTGGGGCACCCGGCCGGCCAACCACTACCTGCCGCGCCGCAAGACCCGCATCACCATCCACGCCGACGAGCTGATGCGCGTCGACAACCCGTTGAAGAAAGAGCGTCAGCTGCCCATGCCGGACAAGGACGCGCCGACGCTGGACGATGTAACGACGTGGTAACGGGAGCGATGACCGACATAAACCGCGAAGGCGCCCTAAGGCACGCGAAGGAAGACCGCGTAATGTGGATCCGCGGTTTTTTCATGATCGATGATCGGCAGTTTTGCCTTGAGGTCAGTCGGAGCGAAGCTCGGCCTCGATGCCATGAGGGAGGCACGGCACCAGGCAGGAACCGGGGAGGTTCGCAACAGACATTCCCTTTGCGCGCCTTCGTGCGCCTTCGCGGTTCAGGAGGGGCTTGAGCGAGGTCAGTGAGTCGCAACGTATAGATCGTAGATCAATGTCACCCGTCGCCGGGAAGAGCTGCCGGTGGAGCCTCCGGGTTCGCGCAACGCACCGAACGCGACACCGGCGGCGGGTGGCACCCTATGTCGGTATTCGGCCACGGAAAGCACGGAAAGCACGGAAAGCACGGAAAGCACGGAAAGCATCGGGATACAAACGCTGCCGGGGCGCAGCAAGCTACGCGCCGCGGGTTGTTCCCATACGCCCGCTGGCGAACAGGTTTCGAATGTGAGCGAGGCAAAACGGGGCCGCAAATACACAGCCCACGCCGGACAGACCGGTGACCGCGCTTTCCGTGTATTCCGTGGCTGATACATAGACACAGGAGAGGGGTCATGCATCCGGCGTTTTCGGTAATCTTTCTGACCACGCTGATCGGCGTCGGTCAGGGGCTGTTCCTGGCGCTCTATACCGGTCAGTTGTACTCAGTCGTGAAGGTGCTGCCGGTGCAGGACTCGGCCGGTTTCTACGGTACGGGCAGCCTGGTCGCGGTTCTGTTTCTGGGCGGCGGTCTGCTCGCGTCGTTTTTTCATCTGGGGCACCCCGAGCGTGGCTGGCGCGCTGCGAGTCAGTGGCGCACCTCCTGGCTGTCGCGCGAGGTCATCGTGCTTCCCGCCTTCATGGGAATGACCGCCGTCTACGGGCTGATCCACTATGCGGGCTGGAACCCGGTTCTGTTCAGTATCCGGGATACGTTCGCGGTCGATCTTTCGCTGGTCGTCGGCGCGCTCAACACGCTACTCGCGTTTCTGCTGTTTCTCTGCACCGGCATGATCTATGCCTGCATCAAGTTCCTCCAGGAATGGGCCACACCCCTGACGGTGGTGAACTACACATTGCTTGGCTCGGCTTCGGGCTTCACCCTGGCCGCCGCCTTTGCGGCCTATCAGGGCTCGGATCTCATCGCGTTTTACAGCGGCTGGGCCATCGTTCTGACGCTGGCGGCATTCCTGGGACGCGCTTCGAGCCTGATCCGCAACGCCGGCCTCCGCCACCAGTCCACACCGCAGACCGCCATCGGCATCCGCCATGGAAAAATCGTGCAGAGATCACAGGGATTCATGGCGGGCTCGTTCAACACGCGGGAATTTTTTCACGGCGCCCCGGACAGCCTGTTCCGGCTGGTTAAGTGGACCTTCCTGCTGCTGGTATTTCCCCTTCCGATCCTGCTGTTGGCGCTCGGGCTCGCCGCTCACGCCCTCGCGGCGTTCGGCGCGGCCTTCGCGGTCCAGTACGTCGGGCTGCTCGCGGAGCGCTGGTTTTTCTTCGCCCAGGCCAGCCACCCCCAGAATCTCTACTACCAGACCGTCGGCTGAGCATGACCGTGCAGGGCGTCTCTGCGGTTTCCACGAGGGGCCATTGATAT
>JASFKW010000110.1:0-12794 GCA_050118435.1 Gammaproteobacteria bacterium
TTCCCTGTGTCTCCTGCGGTCACTGGGTTGATTTCGAGTTCACCCCTGGCGCGCACATGGCGCTCTCTGCCGAACTTCTCAAACTAACCTCAGACCGCGACGCGGAACTGGTCGGCCAAAGCAAGGTTCTGATCATGGTTGAGGCCCCCTACAATGGACAAAGGTTAGCGGTGGGGGAGGTCGTCTCCCGTTGCAAGGCAGCCTTAGCCGATGATCCGGGTAGCATCGCCGACTGGCTGCGGCTGGGTTACTGCTATCACCAGCTCCTCTTCCACCCAAACCAGGGTCTCGAGTATGCTGAGCGGGCGCTGGCTCTCGAGCCCAACGCCGTGGAAGCTGTGCTCCAGAAAGCCGAAGCGATGACAATGCAGGGGGAAGAGGAGGCGGCATTCGAGCTTCTCGACCAGGCGCTTGAGTCGAGAGAAAACTGGCGTTTCTTCCTGACGGATATTGCAAACCCCGCCCAGCTGACGGCGCAGTTCGCACATTCATACAATGGCCTGCTGCGCAGGCTCGGCAGGATCGACCGTGCAATTCTACATGCTACGTTTCTTGGAGTAAGCAAGAAGGTGGGGCGCAATGATCCCTGTCCCTGTGGCAGCGGCAAGAAGTACAAAAAGTGCTGCCTCGCAAGACACTGATCCTCAATGTCGCAGATGATACGCAATTCCAGGGATAGAGCTCACCGGGATGCGGCGGTTGAACGCTTGCAAGGAGCGATCGAGCGGGTCACCTTCCACAGTGAGGAGAGCGGATTCTGTGTCTTGCGTGTCAAGGTGCGTGGTCAGCGCGATCTGGTCACCGTGGTGGGAACTGCTGCGGTAGTCACAGCAGGCGAGTATGTCGAATGTGAGGGTGCATGGAGCAACGACCGGCAGCACGGGTTACAGTTCAAGGCTCAGCGTCTTCGCGCCGTCCCACCGAGTACGCTGGAAGGTATCGAAAAATACCTCGGTTCCGGGATGGTCAAGGGCATCGGTCCCCACTTTGCGATGAAACTGGTCAGTGCGTTTGGTGAGACGGTGTTCGACGTCATTGAACAGTGTCCGGACCGGCTGCTCGAGCTCGAAGGCATAGGTCCCAAACGCAAGGAACGCGTCACTCAGGCCTGGGCCGAACAGAAGGTGATTCGGGAGATCATGGTCTTTCTCCAGTCCCACGGGGTGGGTACGGCCAGGGCGGTGCGCATCTACAAGACCTATGGAGATGAGGCGGTCGAAAGGGTGCGTGAGAACCCCTACCGGCTGGCGCTCGATATTCACGGAATCGGCTTCAAGACGGCCGACGCGATCGCCCGGCAAATGGGTATTCCGAATGATTCTCTGGTTCGGGCCCGGGCCGGTGTGCGCCACATGCTGCAGGAGCTCTCCGGTCAGGGGCATTGCGCCGCCTACCGCCCGAAACTGGTGGATACAACGGCGAAGATGCTACAAATAGCGGAGCAGACTGTGGAAACCGCAATCGAATCCGAGGTGGCTGACGGAAATCTGGTGCGCGAAACGATTGGGAACGAGACGGCACTCTTTCTCACTCCTCTGTATCGTTCCGAAGCGAGCGTTGCCGGGCACATCGCAAGACTCCGTAAGGGCGCCGTCCCTTGGGGTGAGATCGATGTCGGAAAGGCTATCCCGTGGGTGGAGAAGCAGACCGGACTGCAACTCTCCGCCTCACAACGCCAGGCGGTTTCCGTTTCGGTAAAGGGAAAAGTTACCGTCATCACCGGTGGTCCTGGTGTCGGTAAGACCACCGTGGTGAACAGCATCCTCAGGATCGTTCGGGCCAAGGACGCAAATGTCAGGCTCTGTGCGCCGACGGGCAGGGCGGCCAAACGGCTATCGGAATCGACCGGACTCGAAGCAAAGACCGTCCACCGGCTGCTTGAATTCGAGCCCAAAACCATGGGCTTCAAACACGATCAGAACGAACCACTGGACGTCGACCTGCTGGTCATGGATGAGGCCTCGATGATGGATGTGGTGCTGATGAGCCAATTGCTTCGCGCGATCCCTGACCATGCCGCAGTCCTGCTGGTCGGGGATGTGGACCAACTCCCCTCGGTCGGACCGGGGGCAGTTCTCGCGGATATTATCGCTTCCGAGATAATTTCCACCGTCTGCCTCACTGAGATATTCCGTCAGGCCGCCAGCTCCCAGATTATCGTCAACGCTCACCGAATCAACCAGGGGCTGCTGCCCGAAACGCCCAAAGACAACGAGGCGAGCGATTTCTATTTCATTCAGGGAGACACGCCCGAAGCGATCCACGCCAAACTGATGCATGTGGTCACACAACGCATACCTGCATCCTTTGGTTTGCATCCCATCAACGATGTCCAGGTTCTGACGCCCATGAACCGTGGCGGGCTCGGCACCCGCTCGCTCAATATTGATCTTCAGGCGCGACTCAACCCCGACCGATACCCCAGAATCAGCCGCTTCGGGTGGACTTACGCGGCCAACGACAAGGTGATTCAGACGGTAAACAACTACGACAAGGAGGTGTTCAACGGTGACATCGGGCGTGTGGCAGAAATTGACGAGGAGGACGGACGGGTACGCATCGACTTTGATGGCCGGATCGTCGAGTATGAGCCCGGGGAGCTTGATGAGATCTCGCTTGCCTATGCCACCAGCGTACACAAGAGCCAGGGTTCTGAATATCCGGCGTTGGTGATCCCGTTCGCTATGCAGCACTATGTGCTGCTAGAGCGAAATCTACTCTACACCGCGGTGACCCGCGGCAAGAAGCTGGTCGTGGTGATTGGTCAGATGAAGGCTCTGGCCATGGCGGTAAAGCGCGTCGGCTCGGCGAAGCGCCTGACCAATCTCCAGCATCGACTGCACATGATTGGGGAACATGAACCTGATGGCATTTGAGAAAGAGCCGACTGGCTATGAAAAGAGCGTGCTTTCCGATCTGCAGGGGGCATGGCAGATCCTGCGGGATCAGGTGGCCGAGGAAGCCGGATTTCCGAATTGGGAGCGGGTGCCATTCCACATCGATTGAATGCCGGGGAAAGGTACACCCGAAACGTCGCGCCGGGTTGTGTGAGCAGGAGCGCAATTTGTAGATAGCAGGTGGTCAATTGAACGCATGATTACCAATTTGCCATAGACAGACAGGCGATTACAGTCGTTACTTTCTGACCTCCCAGCGAAACCGCACGGCTACCGGCTCATGATCGGAGAGGGGATTACCGGCGGCGTCAACAAACTCCTCCGGTGTCTCCCAGGTTAACGGCATAATCAAAAGTGAGGGAGAGCTCCTATACAGCATCCGATCGATGCGTTCATCGTCACACGATAGGACGCGACACGAATCGTTGAGTCCGGAACCTTCTAGAAGAGTATTCAGGATGAATAGGTCGGCAGGCCGGCCGGCGCGCAAGTTGGTATCCCCGGCCACGATAACGGCCAGCCCGGCGCATCGAGTCGCCATGTCGACGGCGAGCTGCTCAGCCTGTTGCCTCCGAGCGTTGACGTCACCGTCGTCACCGCCAGCGTCCATATGGAGGTTGTAAAGGCAGAGTGACGTGCCGGGGCCCAGAGCGGTGATGGCGACTGTAAAGCCTTTGGTCGTCAGGCAATCCTTTTCTGCACCTATGACGCCATGACACGCCCCCCATGCCACCCTCGTGAGATCTTGGAAAGGAAACCGAGAAAAACGGTTCAAACCATCCCCCATGGCCCAGGGCATGGGGGAGGAAACGCTGGGTTCGGAACGGTAGGGATGGTTCGCCTGCGCTGCGAGTTGATCGTGATACCAGAAGTCCTCCTGTACGAGGGCAAGGTCATAACCGTTCAACAGAGGGCTAATGGCTCGGATATTGACCGACGGATTGGAGCCGGAGACGAAATCCGGTAGCCCGGCAACGTTGTAGGTGAGCACGACGAGCTCGCCCGAGTGTGGCGCGGCGCCGTCTACGGTATCTGAGCGCAGTTGGATGACCCCGCCATCATTCGCCTTGGTATCCCTGGCGCCGCTCTCGACATCAGGATCACTGTCCCGAAGGGCGTTCAAGCCTTTACGGCCGCTCTCCGCCTCATGCCGCTCATGCACATCGGCGTCACCAGCCCGGTCCGTCTTGATGCCCACGGAAAAAGCGGCGTCAGCGGATTCGTGCCGGACGATAGGATCACCGTCCTCGTCTCCGCCGAGGCCGGACAAGCACACGAGGGAAAAGACGACACAAAGAACCGCTTGAGTGAAGCGCTTGAGCAAAGCCTGCTTCCGGTCTATTTGGCAGCGAACATTATATGTGGTGTGCCTACTGGCCATCGCTCCTGTCTGCCCCCACCGGTGTTCAGAAAGGCCGAAACGCGATCTTGACGGGCGAGGGGATCACGGCGGTGCCCGCGGGTGCCTCGCCCCCCTGCCCCTGCTGTGCTAGCATGCCGCGCATTGATCGGTGCGGGGCCGGGCAGTTGCGGCAGCGTGGAGGCAGGCGCTCATGATCGTCATCGTCATCGGTGTCGCCGGATCGGGCAAGACGACCCTGGGTCGGGCGCTCGCGCAGGCGCTCGACTGGGAATTTGTCGAAGGCGACGACTTTCACCTGCCGCGCAACGTCGAGAAAATGCGCCGCGGTGAGCCCCTGAACGACGCGGATCGGGCACCTTGGCTGGCGGAGCTGCACGGCTATATCGCGGCGCTGGACAGGCAGGGACGCGACGCGGTGGTGGCCTGCTCAGCGTTGAAACAACGTTACCGCGAGATCTTGAGTGCCGCCATCCGCGATGTGCGCTTTGTCTACCTGTGCGGTGCAGTCGCGCTGATCCGTGCACGGCTTCAGTCGCGCAAGGCGCATTTCATGCGCGCTGAGCTGCTCGACAGTCAGATTGCGACGCTCGAACCGCCGGAGCGGGCGGTGCGGGTGGACATCGACATGCCCACCGATCAGCAGGTTGCGGCGGTGCTGCGCGGGCTCGGACTGGAGGCTGGACAATGACCACGCGGGTTTGCGCGGTTGCGGCCTCGGGGCTTGCCTTTCCGGAGGCGCCGCGCTGGCGTGAAGGGCGCTTGTGGTTCACTGATCAGCACACCCGCGCCATTCTCACCCTGGACATGGCCGGGCACCTGGAGACCTTCGCGCACAGTCAGGATCTGCCCGGCGGGCTTGGCTGGCTGCCAGACGGCAGCCTGCTGGTGGTGTATATGACGCAGCGACGCATCATGCGCTGGACGGGCACGGGATTCGCGGTTTATGCCGATCTTTCCGAGCACGCCGACTTCCACTGCAACGACATGGTGGTGGACGCGGCAGGGCGCGTCTACGCCGGGAACTTCGGCTTCGACCTGCACGGTGGCCAGGCCCAGCGGCCGACCCGCATCCTGCTGGTCGACAGCGACAGAAGCGTTGAAGCGTTCGCCGAAGACGTGGTCTTTCCGAACGGCAGCGTCATCACGCCGGATGGCACACGTCTGCTGGTCGCCGAGACTTTCGCGCACCGCATCAGCGAATTTCGCTTGGATGGTCGCGGGCGCCTGCAGGCGCGGCGGGTGTGGGCTGAGCTCGGCGAGGCCACGCCCGATGGCATCTGCCTCGACAGCGAGGGCGCACTGTGGACCGCCTCACCCGGCACCCGGGAAATCCTGCGCGTGGCTGAGGGTGGGGCCGTGTTGGGGAGCTGCCAGACCCAAGGTACGCCTTACGCCTGCATGCTTGGCGGGCTCGGGCGGCGTACGCTGTTCGTTTGTACTTCCGAGACCGACGACCCTGAACGGGCGGCGCAGCTTCGCTCCGGGCGCATTGAGCGGGTCGATGTGCCGGTGCCGGGAGCGGGCCTGCCCTGACACCGGAGGAAAGGAGAAACAGGAATGAAGACTTTTCAACCCGACGCCCTGCGCGGCCAGCGTGCACTGGTCACCGGTGGCAGCTCGGGCATCGGCGCGGCGGTCTGCCGCGCGCTGGCAATGGCCGGCGCGCGCGTGGTGGTCAATTATCTGTCGAATCGCGACGAGGCCGACCAGCTGGTCAATGAAATCGAGTCCGGCGGCGGTGAAGCTATGGCGCTGCAGGCCGACGTCAGCAAGGAGTTCGAGGTTCAGCGGCTGTTTGGCGACATGATCGATGCTTGGGGCAGCATCGAGATCCTGGTGGCCAACGCCGGCATACAGCGCGACGCGCCTTTCCACGAAATGACGCTGGAGCAGTGGAACACGGTAATGAACGTGAACCTGACAGGCCAGTTTTTGTGCGCCCGCGAGGCCGTGCGCGAATTCAACCGCCGGGGTGTCATCCCCGAAGTGTCGTGCGCCGCGGGCAAGATCATCTGCATGTCCTCGGTGCACGACATCATCCCCTGGTCCGGTCACGTCAACTACGCGGCTTCCAAGGGCGGCCTGCTGATGTTCATGAAAAGTCTGGCCCAGGAGGTCGCTCATCAGAAGATCCGCGTCAACGCCATCTCGCCCGGTGCCATCCGCACCGACATTAATCGCACGGCGTGGGAGACGCAGGAGGCCGAGGCCGAGCTGATCACGCTGATCCCCTACGAACGGGTCGGCGATCCGATGGACATTGCCCATGTGGCGGTCTGGCTCGCCTCGGACGCCTCGGACTATGTCACGGGGGCGACGATTTATGCCGACGGCGGGATGACCCTCTACCCGGGCTTTCGGGAAGGGGGTTAGTATCAAGCCGCCGGCCAGCACGGCACCGGGAGCAGCGGCGGGAACCAGGCGAACTCGGTGAGCGGACACTATGTATGAATGAGGAACGCCAAAGGCTTGAAAGTCAGCAGGGGGGGACGGAAAACTGGCGCCTGTGGGGCCCCTACCTCAGCGAGCGCGCTTGGGGCACCGTGCGTGAAGACTACAGCGCCGAGGGCAACGTCTGGGATTATTTTGATCACGACCAGGCCCGTTCACGCGCCTACCGCTGGAACGAGGACGGGCTGGGCGGGATCAGCGACCAGGCGCAGTACCTGTGTTTCGCGCTGGCTCTGTGGAACGGCCGCGATCCCATCCTCAAGGAACGCGCCTTCGGGCTGACCGGCAAGCAAGGCAACCGCGGGGAAGACGTCAAGGAGTACTATTTCTACCGCGACGCCACCCCGTCGCACAGCTATCTGCGTTATCAGTACAAGTATCCTCAGCGCGAGTTTCCCTATCGCCGGCTTCTGGAAGAGAACCGGCGGCGGAGCCGCGATGCGCCGCCTTTCAACCTGCTCGACAGCGGCGTCATGGACGAGGACCGCTATTGGGATGTCGACATTCACTACGCCAAGTCCTCGCCCGACGAAATCCACGTGCACATCTACGCGCACAATCGCGGCCCCGATACCGAGACCCTTCATCTCATTCCCACACTGTGGTTTCGAAACACCTGGTCCTGGGAAGCGGCAGGTGCAAAGCCGGTGCTGATCGAGCGACCGGCGCCGGCCGGCAGAGGCTGGGCGGTGGAAGCGGTGCATCCGCTGCTCGGCACCTACTATCTGTACGGCGCCCAGGCCGCCGAGCCGCTGTTCACCGAGAATGAATCCAATGCCGAGCGCCTCTGGCAGGCCCCTAACGCGAGTCCGTACCCGAAGGACGCGTTCCATCGCCGCATCGTGCACGGCGAAGCCGGGGCGATCAATCCGCATGGACGCGGCACCAAGTTCGCCGCCTGGAGCCAGTGGCGGCTGGCCGCGGGTGAGCGGGTCCGCCTTGATCTGGTCCTGACGCGCGCGGCGAAAAGCGATCCCTTCGGCGCCAGTGAAGCGGTGTTCGCGTCGCGCCGCTCAGAGGCAGACGTATTCTACGACGACATGCTGCCGGAGGCGGGCGCGGAAGACATGCGCATCCTGCGCCAGGCCTGCGCCGGCCTGATCTGGACCAAGCAGTTCTTCCACTACGACGTCGAGCGCTGGCTGGCAGGCGACCTTCACCCGCCGCCGTCCACCCGTCGCCAGGGCCGCAACTGCCAGTGGATGCACCTCAAGGCGCGCGACATCATCAGTATGCCGGACAAGTGGGAATACCCCTGGTTTGCCGCCTGGGACCTCGCCTACCACTGCGCCGCGCTGGCACTGGTGGACGTGGACTTTGCCAAGCACCAGATCGAGCTGATGCTCAACGAGCGTTACCTTCACCCCAACGGGCAGATCCCGGCGTATGAATGGTCCTTCGGTGACGTCAACCCGCCGGTCCATGCCATGGGGGCGCTCAAGGTGTTTCGCGCCGAGCGCGTGCAGCGGCGCCGCGGCGATCTGCATTTCCTGCACCGGGTGTTCAGCAAGCTGCTGCTCAACTTCGCCTGGTGGATCAACCGCAAGGACGCTCACGGACACAATCTTTTTGAAGGCGGCTTTCTCGGACTCGACAACATCTCGGTATTCGACCGTTCAAAGGTGCTGCCGCACGGCTACACACTCAAACAGGCGGACGCGACCGGCTGGATGGCCATGTTCGCCCTGAACATGACCGCCATGGCGCTCGAGCTGTGCGCCGAAGATCCCGATCATGAAGACATGGCGATTCAGTGCTATCTGCAGTTTCTGGCAATCGCCGAAGCCATCGCGGGCAAGGGCCCGGCGGGCACACCCGCGCTGTGGGACGCCGATGCCGGTTTTTTCAAGGATCTGATGATCGGACCCGACGGTGCCGCGCACCGCATCGACGTCTACTCCTGGGTCGGACTGATCCCGCTGTTCGCCACCGAAGTGATCGACCGGCGCCTGCTCAGCTACGCCCCGCGCTTTCGCGAGATGCTCAAAAAACACAAGCAGGGTCTGTTTCGCGGCAGCCACGTCTGTGCGTGCCCCGACTGGGAAAACGAGCGCGGCGAGCACCTGCTGGCCCTGGTCGATCATTCCATGCTGCCGAGGATTCTCAGCCGCTTGCTGGACGAAGCACAATTTCTGTCGCCGTTCGGGGTGCGCAGCCTCAGCAAGCTCCACGCCACGCACAAAGATCTTGGCTTTCTGCCGGGCATCGGACACGCGGTGATCGAGTATGTGCCGGGCGAGTCGAACTCCTGGCTGTTCGGCGGCAACTCGAACTGGCGCGGACCGGTGTGGCTGCCGACCAATTACTCGCTCATCCAGGCCATCGAAAAGTTCCACCGCTTTCTCGGCCCGCACTTTACCGTCGCCGCGCCCTGCCTCGGTGATCAGCGGCTGAACCTCAAAGAGATCGCCAATCTGCTCGCGGAGCGGCTGGTCAATCTTTACCGGCGTGATAAGGAAGGCATGATTCCGGCACTGCGTCGCGACGCTCACTTCAAAGCCGATGGCGCCTGGCGCGACTCCGCGCTGTTCTACGAGTACTTCCACGGCGAGACCGGTGCCGGGCTGGGTGCGGCACACCAGACCGGCTGGACCGGCCTGCTTGCGAACCTGGTGATGCGACGCTACGAGAAAGACATCACCCCGTGGAGTGGTCTGGACGCCGGCGACACGGCGGCATGGATGGATGAGCTGGCCTGAGGCGGGCTTGCGGCGCGCCGCGGACGTGCGACGGAGCTCGGACGGCGAAGCAGGAATAGGGTGCGGGTGTGGATGCCACCCGTCGTCTCAACGGCTGTCTTGCGAACCGTGCCGATGCTCCAACAGCGCGACACCCGATGGCGCCGTTGGAAAAAGGCGAACTCCATGTCTGCTTCTGTTTTATCAACACCAACAAAAGTCCAATGTTGCGGTGTGAATGGATACAGTGGAAATCCGGTTGTGCTGAAAAAAGTCTGTATTAACAGAGCAGTATCGGTCTACACAGGTTTTCCCGCCAAACCTGGCACAGCGGCTGCAATACCGGAAGCGTGGACCTGAAACAAGCCCGGCAACCTCGAAACTGACGTTGGGCTTTGTGATCTCAGCCCGACCGACTGACGACTGAAACTGAACCTTAGGAGAACCTGACCATGATGATCAAAGACCTGGAAATGAAGAAAGACCTGGCGAGCGAAGAGCTTTCCGACGTACGCGGCGGCGCCAACATTATCAAGCAGGGCGGCCAGTATGCCCCCGTGGCGGCGCAGGGCGGCGGCTTCTTCAGCCCGCAGATTGTGACGAGCGTTCCGGTGAACGCCCCGGTTGCAGTGCTGAGCGACAACGACCTGAAGCTCGACCTGGAAACCAACGTTGCCAACGTTGCACAGTCTCTGGGTACGCTGGTTCGCCAGTAAGACGCGTTACGAAATTATTCGACGCGCGAGAACGGAGGCCCGAAAGGCCTCCGTTCTCATTTGCTTTTGCCCTGTGCCCGAAACGGAGTTCGGTTCCGCGCCCGATCCCGCTGCTCCGATGCGGGCGACCTGATTGCCGACGCGAAATCCTGGCCACTCAGCTCGTGTCCGGGCACGAGAGGGAACTGCGTTATCCCTCCCGGTCACTTCCCTACATCCTGAGATCGCTATGGCAGATGCCAGGGCTCCGCGGCGTGGCGACGGCGGTGCCTCTAAACAAAGTCACGCCGGTTCAGACGCAGGCCACAGCAGGTAATGGATCGCCATTGCTCGGAGTCGAGAACGTTTCAAGCCTCTCAAAGAACTCCTTGTGATCGATATAGTGTGCGCCGTCGCATGAGAACGTCATGCCGATAATGCCGTTGATCCGGTTGATGGAAGCGTTGCGCAGGTAGATCGTCTCGTCGGTAGTGCGCAGCCGTTTGAATTCCGCGAGGATGGCGTCGCAATCCTCTTCGCTGATGACGGGCAGCAGGTGGTCAAGACGTGCATCGCGGAACTGGTCAATGAAGCCCGGTGCCAGGACTTCCTCACGCACAAAAACGCGGTAACGGTAGGCGTCGTCACAGAACCAGCAGGTGAGCTGGCTGGAGGAGTAGTGGATTTTGACGTGGAATGCGCCTTTACGGGTGAGCATCTCACGCACGACACGGTGTATGCGGTCGAGCTCGGTATCAAACAGGCTCTCGACCCGTGACTGTTGGAAAAGAAACGCTCTGACTGAGGGATCTCCCTTAACCTGTAACCATTTCTGTGGCATATCGTCCCTCCTCCCTTGATGGTACCGCTGACTTCACCGCTCTACGCCAAAGCCTGACTAAAATGCTCAAGTATTATCGCGAGTCTACCCGAAGGCGAAAATTGCGCAAGCTTTTTTTGCATACCTGTTTTGCATCCTTAATGGTGGAACCGGATGCGTCTGGTGTCTGGCCATCGAACCGCCGCCACGTGAGTTGCGTCTCTCGCGGCCAGGGCTTACTCATGCGTGTACGTCCAGTTTCCGCTGCCGGACCTTCGCCGGTGCAGGCATGGGTGAAGGCTTGTCCCGCCCGCTGCGCCACGACAGCCCGTGCACGAACAGCAGGGCTGCCCCGGCCAGCAGTGCGAGCTTGAAACCAATGAGTCCGGCGACCAGGCCGAACAATAATGTATCTATCGCGATCATTTCATGCTGCTCCTACGAGTCAGTGTAAAGCCGGAACGAGTTTCCGGGCTGAGGCGCATGCTGTGGCGTCAGGCTGCGTGGCGGGCGCCGCAGGCACGGTTGGCCGGGACGGCGACATCCATCAGTTTCGGGTCATCGAGCTCTAGCCCGTTCATCAGCTCGATGTAGGCCTGCTTGCCGGCGACCTGGAGCCGTGGGTTATGGCGCTTCTCCTCGCCGATGGTACTGACGGTCATGCCGTTGTAGTCGTGGGCCGGATACACCAGTGTGTCCTCGGGCAGTATCAGCAGCTTGCCGAACAGGCTGTCATACTCTGCGCCCGGATCGCCGTTCTGAAAGTCGGTGCGACCCGTCCCGCGGATCAACAGCGTGTCACCGGTGAATACCCGGTCGGGTAATACGAAGCTGTAGGAGTCATCGGTGTGGCCCGGGGTATAAAGAATATCCAGATGCAGTTTGTCCGCACAGAGTCTGTCGCCTTCGTGAAAATGGACCGATACACACTCCGCGCGGGTCATGACACCCATCGCGCTGGCACAACCGGTTTCGTCACGCAGCGTCCCCAGTGCGGTAACGTGATCGGCGTGAATATGGGTATCCACCGCCATCACCAGCTTTACATCGAGCTCCTCGAGCAGGCGTACGTACTGAGCCGTGTTTTCCAACACCGGATCGATGAGCAGCGCTTCTCCGCCGCGGCGTTCGGCGAGCAGATAAGTGTAGGTATGCGAAGTGTGATCGAACAGTTGACGGAATATCATTATGGCATCTCCATAGGTGTCTAACGTCTGATTCAGGCACTCGCGGTTTGAGTGCAGCTCGTATTGCGGTTCCATGGCATGTGCGCGATCAGCCTGGCCATGCCACACCAACGGGTAGTGCCGGCGAAGATGAGGCCGATGCCAACCATCGCAGTCAGCGCAAAGAACAGTTCGTGCACGCTGAAGCCCAAGAAGACTTTTAGTACCAGCAAACTGCCGACGGCGATCTGAACCTGCCTTTCCAAGCTCAAAGCTTTGCCACAGCGTTCTACCGGCAGACCAAGCTGCTCCCAGCGGTGAGTTCCGCCTTCAATGAGGCTCAGGTTATCCAAGCCGGCCTGTTGCAGCCGTTCCGCGGCCTGCAGCGCGCGAGGACCGGTTTGGCAGGTGAGATAGAGCGTTTCTTCACGGCCCAGCGACGGTCGTTTGAAGGCGTGATCAAGGGCACCCGCTGACAACGAGTCAATCGGTATCGACTGGGCGCCCGGAATGTGGCCAGCGCGGTATTCCGGAAAGCTGCGTACATCCAGCACCGGGACATGTAGACCACGGCGTTTTGCCTCGTGCAACTGTTGAGGGCTGATGGTCGAAAACTGCATTGACATGGTTTGCTCCTAGTACAATCCAGGCTCGGGTTTGAGCATGACGTCATCCTAGCGGCATCCAAAGGCATATAAAATACGAAAGATCTGATCTATATCAT
>JASFKW010000111.1:0-12786 GCA_050118435.1 Gammaproteobacteria bacterium
ACCACCACCGGTTGCCGCGGGACCACCCGGATCTTGCGGCGACGCAAGGCGCGGTGAGGGTGTGATCTGTCGGTCAAACCAAGCCGCGCGATCTGGCCCCCAGCCAGGGTGAAACCGCGGCGGCCGCCGGCACCAGCAGGAACAGGTCGCCGCGGGTGATGCTCACACCGGCCGTGGGTTCTGCTCCGCCGTCTGCCCGGCCTTGAGCTGCGCGAGCTCTTCCCGGAGCTGCACGATCTCGCCGCGTAGCTCGTCGACCAGCCGCTCCAGCGCATCCAGGCGTTCGGCATCCGCGCCCGGGGCCGGCTCCGCTGCGGCAGCCGTGACAAGGTCGTCGGCCGCCGGCTCCTCGGTGCCGAAACAGTGCACGTAGCGGACCTCGCGCCGGCCGGGCTCGCGCGGCAGCCGGGCGACCAGGGGGCCGCCCTCGCGCGCCATCATCTGTTCCAGCAGGGCTTCCACTTCGTGTACATCGGCGAACCGGCAAAGCCGCTGGGTCCGGGTGCGCAGCTCGCCGGGCGTCTGTGCGCCGCGCAGCAGCAGCACGCAGATGATGCCCGTCTCCTGGGGCGAGAGCCGCAGGCTGCCGAACTCGGTATTGCAGAAGCGGTGGCGGTACTTGGCCACACGGCTGCCGAAACCGCTCTTTTCCATCACCAACCGCTTCTTGATGAGATCATCGACGGTTTCCTGGACCGTGTGCTCGTCGAGATCCAGCACCGGCTCGCGATTGCTCTTCTGGTTGCAGGCGCCGGTAAGCGCGTTGAGCGACAGCGGGTACTGTTCCGGCGTGGTGATCTCCTTCTCGATCAGGCAGCCGATGACGCGGGCTTCGTAAGCTGTGAGTTTGGGTTCCAAAGCGAGGCTCCAGTTTCAGTCAGACTGATAGTGCATGCGTGGATGGCTTCCACCCCGGGTCGCGTCCGGCCGGCGCTCACCAGACCGCCTGTATCAGGCGAATCTCGTGGTCGGCCACCAGCGGCGGCAGCGCCGCTCGCAGCTCCTGCCAGGCGGGGTCGTCGCCGAGCGTCTCCAGCGCCCGTTCGATTATCTCGACCTTGCGCGGAGCCAGGAGCCGTTCCGGCGCGACCGGCTGACCGGCCTTCAGCAGCCGCAGCAGCTGATCGGCCGCCTCCGCAAGCCCGAGGCCCCGCCGCGTGGCGATGGCGTCCAGGTCCAGACCCTCCTGATAGGCGACCCAGGTGGCGCGCAGCCCGGTGTCGAGATCGACGGCCCGCTCTCCGCTCGCGAGGCAGTGGTCGGCGATGGCGTCGAGAAATGCCTCGCCGTATCTGTCCAGCTTGGAGTGGCCCACGCCGTTTATCTGCAACAGCTCTGCGTCGCTCATGGGTTTTTCTCGCGCCATCTGGATCAGCGTGGCGTCGCCGAACACGATGTAGGGCGGTACCCCCTGGGCGTCGGCGAGCCGCTTGCGCAGCGCGCGAAGCTGGTTAAACAACGGCTCGTCATAGGGCCCGTGGGCCGTGATGGCCGGCGTGGCTTTCTTCTTCTCCGTGGCCTTCAGGCGCGGGCGCGCCAGCTCCAGGCGCTGCTCGCCGCGCAGCAGCGGACGCGCTGCCGGGGTGAGCTTCAGCACCGAATAACTGGCGATGTCCTGCACCAGGTAGCCGTGGTGGATCAGCTGGCGGATGATGGAGGTCCATTCCTGCTCGCTCTTGTCCGCGCCGATGCCGTGGGTGGAAAGCCGCGTGTGTCCCAGGCTGCGGATGCGGTCGGTGTCGGCGCCGCGCAGCACGTCCACCACGTGCTTGAGGCCGAAGCGCTGGCCCACGCGGTAGACGCAGGAAAGCGCCTTCTGTGCGTCCACCGTGGCGTCGTAGCGCTGCGGCGGACTGAGGCACAGGTCGCAGTTGCCGCAGTCGTCCTCGCGGCGCTCACCGAAGTAGCCGAGCAGCACCCGGCGCCGGCAGGTCAGGCTCTCGGCGAAGGCGATCATGGCGTTGAGCTTGTGCAGCTCGATACGCCGCTGCTGCGGGTTGCGATTGCTTTCCAGCAGCCGCCGTGCGGTGGCTACGTCCTGGGCGCCGTACAGAAGCAGCGCCTCGGCGGGCAGACCGTCCCGACCGGCGCGGCCGGTCTCCTGATAGTAACCCTCGATGTGCCGGGGCAGATCGTAGTGCACCACGAAACGGACGTTGGGCTTGTCGATGCCCATGCCGAAGGCCACCGTCGCCACCACCACGCGCAGCTCGTCGCGCAGGAAGCGTTCCTGCACCCCGGCGCGCCGACCGGCCGGGAGGCCTGCGTGGTAGGGCTCGGCCGGCACGCCGCGCGCCCGCAGCCTGTCGGCGATTTCCTCAACCCGCTTGCGCGACAGCGCGTAGACGATGCCCGATTGCTCGCCGCGGGTGCTCAGGAACTGCGCCAGCTGATCGAAGGGCTTGTGCTTTTCCAGGAGGCTGTAGCGGATATTGGGGCGGTCGAAGCTGGTGAGGTGGCGGCGCGCCTCGCCGAGCTGCAGCACCGCGACGATATCCTCGCGGGTCTGGGGATCCGCCGTGGCGGTGAGCGCCACCAGCGGCACGGCGGGAAAGTATCGCCGCAGCTGCCCGAGCTGCACGTACTCGGGTCGGAAGTCGTGGCCCCACTGCGAGACGCAGTGGGCCTCGTCGACGGCGAACAGGGCGATATCGATCTCCGCCAGCCGTTCGCGGAACGCCGGCGTCATGAGCCTCTCCGGCGCAATGTACAACAGGTCCAGCTCGTGGGCGTGCAGACGCGCCAGAACCTGCCGGGCGTCCTGGCTCGCCAGCGCCGAATTGTAGAAGGCCGCCCGCACCCCGTTGGCCTGCAGGGCATCCACCTGATCCTTCATGAGCGAGATCAGCGGTGACACCACGATGCCCACCCCGGGGCGATGCAGGGCCGGCAGCTGATAACACAGTGACTTGCCGCCGCCGGTGGGCATCAGAACGAAGGCGTCGCCTCCGTCGATCAGGTCTTCGATGATAGGCTGCTGGTTGGGGCGAAAGGCGTCGTAGCCGAACACCCTGCTCAGGGTGGCGTGGATGTCATCCGTGACGGTGGGGGCCGGAGGCATGGGGAGATTGTACTGGGCCGCGCGGGCCAGGTCAGCCGCCGGTGGAGCCTCCAGGGGACCGGGTCCCAACGCGCCGGGGAGGCCGGACCCGTCGTGCGCGCGGAAGTGAACCGAGCGGAACGGGGAGGACCCTCTGTGAATGCATCCCTGCACGTTCGACGGCCGTTTGTTTGTGGCCGTCCGTCCCTGCCAGCTCCTCTCGGCCCCCTCGAGCACGGCCCTGGTAATCGGCGCTGGCCGAGTGGCGTATGCTTGGTGTATCAAACGAGGCGTGTGAGCACGCGAGATACTGAAGGAGGAGAACCCGGGATGGACGACAAGACCCGTACCGAGCTCGAAGCCGCTGCCTTTCGGGGCCTGGTCGAGCATCTGCGGCGGCGCACCGACGTGCAGAACATCGACCTGATGAACCTGGCGGGATTCTGCCGCAACTGCCTTTCCAAGTGGTACCTGGGCGCGGCGCAGGAGAGGGGTCTGGAGATGGACTACGATCAGGCGCGGGAGGCGGTCTACGGCATGCCCTACCCCGAGTGGAAGGAAAAATTCCAGATCGAAGCCAGCCGGGAGCAGCTGGAGACGTTCGAGCAGACCAAGCCGCTGCACGCCTTCGTGAGCGGTCACCAGAAGAAACCGGGCGGCTAGGGCCCGTTGACGAAAGCGGGTCGCCGTAACGGCGGCGCGGCCAAATCAGCGGGCACGGAAGTCGGCTGCCCCAAGCTTCCGGGACACGCTGTAAATACATCCCTATACGCTCGACGGCCGCTTCCCTGTGGCCGACGGTCCCACCAGCTTGGGTCAGCCGAAAGCCTGGCCCGGCCTGGCACCGACGGCCTTGAGGATGCTGGCCAGCGGGCAGAACCCGGTGAAAGCCGACTGCAGCAGATTGACGCCGACGAAGGCGGTCAGGGCCAGCCAGTAGGGGGAATGGATCTGGGCCAGGACCAGGCTGGTCAGAATTACCACGCCGGCAAACGCCAGCACGATGCGATCGATGGTCATAAGTTCTGTCCTCCGATGTCGGGATGCCCGGCAGGCGGGCCGGTTTTCGATGGGAAGGCAGTATATAAGAAAACTCTAATGTGTTCCACCCGGCGTTCGGCACGTCATGGCACCCCTTGTGCCATGCGAGAAATCGAGGGCGAATCCGCGAAGCTGGGTCATAACGACCAGATCGCCGTCTTGCTGCCCAAAGGCGGTCGGGCAAGGCGGGCGGAGTTTGGTGATTCAAAATGAACGACAGGCAACGCGGCCTCAGCGGCTTTGCGGCGCAAACCGGGGGGCGGGGCCTTTCATTTCCCGCAGTGCGGCGTTCCGGCCCGCTCGTGCACGCCGACTACACGGCGTCCGCGGCCAAGTCGGTCGCGGTGTCATCGCACATCTTGAGATACCATGCCGCGCCCGCCGCTTCGAACACGTGCCTGGCGGCGGCCAGCTCCAGACCGGCGCCCCCGGCATCGCCCTGACGCCCCAGGGCTCTCGCCAGGCGCAGCCGCACCAGCGCCGATTCGATTGGCATCTGCAGCGCGTTCAGCGCTCTGACCAGGGGTGCGAAATGAGCGGCGGCGCTGTCCGGCTCACCCCTGGCCATCGCCAGCTCACCGCGCGCCCGCCTGACGCACGCCTGCACCGCGCCCGCCGACCACAGCTCCGGTTGCGCGTCCAGCGCGTCGAGCGTCTGTTCGGCGAGCTCGGTCCGCTCCGCCATGGCGGCGATGATGGCCAGGTGGGCCAGGTAGAGACCACGCCGCTCACCGGCCACCCAGTGGCTGGGCTCACAGGCGCGCTGCAGCCCGCGCAGGGCGGCGTCGGCGTCGCCGCGGTACAGCTGCAGCATGGCGTAACCGGGATAGGGGTCCCAGCCGTGCCGGTGTGCCTGGCGATAGGCCTCTTCACAGCGCTCGAAGTCGCCGCAGGCCAGATAGAGGTCACCGAGCACCCGGTGGGCGTCGCCTTCGGCCCAGGGGGCGCTGCGCCTGAGCACTTCCGCACCCTCGCTCAACTCCCTGAGCGCTGCGGGGATATCGCCGCGGGCGCAGAAGACCTCGGCGCGATGCAGGATACAGGACCCGGCAAAGGTGCGCAGGTGCATGCGCTCGCACCAGCGCCGGAAATGCTCCGTCCACTGGCCCGCGCGCGGCCAGTCCCCGGCATTACAGCAGCCGGCGATGAGACCGCAATAGACGATGCCGCCGATCAGAGGCGAGACGTTGCCGGCGAGCACGGCAGCGGCGGCCTCGTCCTGCATCTCGATGCCGAGGCTGGTCTTGCCGATCGCCTGGGTGGCGACGCCCTGGTACAGGAGTCCGATGGTTTCCAGGTCCGGGTGGCCCAGGCGCCGGCCGATTTCGATGGTCTTGCCGGCGTGCTCGAGGGCCTCGGCGAGCTCGCCGGTGTAACAGCAGTAGCGGCTGGTCATCCACTCCAGGTGGCCGTGCTGCTCGCAGAGCGGCAGGTCTTTCAGCAGGCTCGCGGCACGCCGCAGACAGCCGCGCGCCACGGCGCTTTCCTGCGACTCGAGCTGAATGCGTGCGAGCAGGATATGGGCTCGCGCCGTGGCCTCGGCGTCGTCGAGCGCGGCGTAGGCCGCCGCCGCGCGTTCCAGCGGGTCGATGGCGTTCCTCAACAGGCCGGCGCACTGGGCCGCCATCGCCCAGCGTTCCAGATCTTCGGCCCCGAGAGCCTCCTCCTGGTCGGCTTGCGTGAAGGCTCTTACCGCTTGCGCCCAGTCGTGTGCGGCCACCAGCGCCTGGGCCCGCTGCAGCGCGCCACCCGCCTGCGGCGGACTCTCGGACTGCGGTCGCTCCGGATCCGGGCAGAAGCGGTAGCCCCGGCGCGCATGGGTGCGAATGGCGGTTTCCATGCCGCCTTCGCGCAGCGCGCTGCGCAGCAGGCTGACAGCGCGCTGCAGGGAGGCGTCGGTGACGATCACGCCCGGCCAGAGTGCCGACAGCAGCTCTTCCTTGTCGACCACACGGTCCCGGTGGTCCATGAGATAGGCGAGCAGGTCGAAAACACGTGGCTGCAGAACGATTTCCTTCCCCCGCAGGCGCAGCTGGCGGGCGCTCCCGTCCAGCTCGAATTGCCCGAACTTTCCGCTGATCATCGCACGGCACCTGCCCACCCGCTGCATTTAATCAGAAAAGGTTAAGGATTCGGTAAGAACCCGGAAAGGATCTTTTTTCCGGTCTGCGTCATAGTCTTAGCCCAGAGAGTCACCGCTGGAGCGGGACCCTCCGGCCCCGGCCGCAGGCAAACGAGCCTCACCGGGAAGACCTTAACACAATGAGCATGCAGGAGACTGGAAATGGAGACTTTTGTCATACGCCGTCGCAACGGCTGGAAGAACGCACAGGAGCTTGAGGCCGCGGCCGCCGTGTCGCGGAGAATCGGCGACCAGGAGATGTCGGATCAGGTGCGCTGGATCCGCAGCTATGTGGTCCAGGAAGCCGACGGGACCCTGGGCACGGTGTGCATCTACCAGGCGGTCGGCCCGCAGGCCATTCGCGATCACGCCGGCCGGGTCGGCATGCCCGCCGACGAAATCACGCCGGTGGGAGCCACCGTCATCGTTCGCGACGATCCGCAACAGACGCAAGCAGCCTAGTCCGCGCCGGTTCCGCGCTCACACGGGAGCGCCTGGCTCGCTTTTCAGGCGCTCCCGCAGCCTGCGTCGCGGATCACCTCGATGCGCCGCTGCCGGATCGCGGCGCCCAGCTCCCGTCCGCTCAGGCCGGGTTTTTCCACGGCGGCCGCGGTGACGCGCGCGGCGGAGGCGCGCGCCCGTTCCAGGCAGGCGGCGCGTGCGCTGTCGATCAGCCCGGCGGCTACATAGACCTCCAGCAGCTGTTTCCAGCGCCTCGCGTCACGGAAGCCCCCGGCGGATTCCATCAGGACGAACAGCTTCTCGGGATCGTCGCTCTGCACCTCGGTCTCATGCCGGATGGCGTGCCGGGCCAGCCACAGGAACTCCTTGGGTGCCCGATACCGCTCGCACAGAGCCTCGGCCTGAGCGAGGCGCTGGTCCGCGTCGAGGTCCTGACCGAGGGCGCGCACCAGCACGGCAAAGCGCACCCGGGGGTCGGCGCTGCGCGCCGCACCTTTTTCGAGCGCCTGCAGCGCCGGCATCGACTCAATGTGGCGGTGCGACGCCTGTTCGCCGTACTCGCGCGCGATTTCCGGAAACAGGGCCGCCAGCGCGCCGCAGCCCGCCAGCATGGTGAAGAAGCGCTGCGGTGTGTCGGTGGCGAGCGCCCGGGCGAGCTCGCCCCACACCCGCTCGGGCACCAGGTGGTCCACCTCCCCGTTTTCCACCATCCTGCGCATCAGCGCATTGGTCCCGTGCGCGACCTTGAAGCCCCACTTTCCCAGCTGCGCGGCGAAGCGCGCCACCCGCAGGATGCGCACCGGATCTTCGGCGAACGCCGGGCTGACGTGGCGCAGCAGGCCGTTGTCCAGGTCGTCACGGCCGTGGTAGGGGTCGATCAGCCTCCCGTCGGAGGTCTCGGCCATGGCGTTGATGGTCAGATCCCGGCGTTTGAGATCCTGCTCCAGGGTGACCTCGGGGCTGGCGTGAAAGGCGAAGCCCTTGTAACCCGGTCCGGTTTTGCGCTCGGTGCGCGCCAGGGCGTATTCTTCACCGGTCTCGGGGTGCAGGAAGACCGGAAAGTCCTTGCCCACCGGCTTGTAGCCCAGCTCGAGCATCTCCTGTGGCGAGGCCCCGACGACCACCCAGTCCTTCTCCCTGACCGGCAGCTCGAGCAGCCTGTCGCGCACGGCGCCGCCGACCAGGTAGACCCGCATCAGCCCTCGCGCCGCGCCGTCGCCCGGTAGCGCGTGTACTGGCCGCGCGACCGCGCGTCGCCCAGATAGGTGGGCACGACGGCTTCCACAGACCTGGGGCGGATCCCGAGCGCCGGCAGCGCAGGGCTGCTGCACACGCTGTCCTTCTGCAGCGAGTGGTAGTTGTCAATGGTGAAGGGCTTGCCCGGCACCAGTCCGAGCATGTGCGCCTGCAGGCGCGAGGCGAAGTCGGGCAGCCCGACCACCAGGGTGTTCTTGCCGATCTGCCCGGCGGTGTATTGCACCAGTTTCTGTAGCGTGTAGACCTTGGGGCCGCACAGCTCCAGGCGGCGGCCGGCCAGGCTTTCGTCCTCCAGCGCCTTGACCATGGCTTCTACCACGTCACCGACGTAGACCGGTGCGAAACGCGCCTGGGCGCAGGCGAGCGGAAACAGGGGCGGCGACAGCCGCAGGAGGGTGGCGAAGCGGTTGAAGAAGCTGTCGCCGGGACCGAAGACCACAGACGGCCGGAAGCTGGTCACCGCCAACCCAGGCGCGTGGTGCACCAGGTCTTCGCCCTCGCCCTTGGTCTTCAGGTAACGGCTGTTCGGCTCGTTGACGTTGGCATTGAGCGCGCTCATGTGCAGCAGCCGTGTCACGCCGGCCTCGCGCATGGCTTTCACGACGCTGCGCGGCAGCTCCACGTGCGCGGTCTGGAAGCGGCGGCTGCCCGATTCGTTGAGTATGCCGACGAGATTGATCACCGCGTCGCAGCCCTGAAAGAGATCGCGCATCGCCTGGCTGTCATAGGGATTTGCCTGGACCAGCTTCACGGTGGTGTCGACGAGCAGCTCCCGGTGCCGCTCGGGTCTCCGGGTGACCACAGTGGTTGCGAGTCCCAGGCCGGTGAGCCGGTGCACCAGGTGCGAGCCGATGAAGCCGGTGCCGCCCAGCACACAGATTCGTAATGCTTTCATGATTGTTCCTTGTCAGGTTTCCGGAGCCGATTGTAAATCGGCGCGGCGCCAAGTCCAGCATCGGCTCAGAATTTCCGTGGTGCTTCCGGGGCGTCGTGCTTCGGCGCGCGCCGGTCAATAGCGCTTCTGAACCACGGGGAGACGCTGGCTTATCGGCGTCACGGGTCGCTGCAGCCGCCACTCGAAGACCGTGGCGTAGGCGAGCACCCGGCGCACATAGCGCCGGGTTTCAGGGTAGGGGATGAGCTCCATCCACAGGTCCGCCGCCATGCTGTCCTCGCCGGGCAGCCAGCGGCTGACCCGGTGCGGTCCGGCGTTGTAGGCGGCCGCCGCGAGCACCGGCGAGCCGTTGTAGCGATCCAGCAGCTTGCGGAAATAGGCGCTGCCGAGGCGGATATTCTGGTCCGATTGCAGCAGCACGTCGTTGCCGCCGTAGCGCATGTTCAGCGCCCGGGCGGTCTGCTTGCCGGTGGCGGGCATCAGCTGCATCAGCCCCAGCGCCCCCACCGGCGAGCGAGCATCTTCCATGAAAGCGCTCTCCTGCCGGATCACGCCGTAGATGAGGGCGGGGTCCAACTCGTAGCGCCGCGCGTTGGAAAAGATCGATTCGCGGTGCGGCAGCGGAAAGCGCAGGGTCAGGTCCGACCAGTACTTCGCCTGGGAGGCGGTGACAATGGCGCGGTCGTGCCAGCCCCAACGGTGCGCGAGCAGGGCGGCCTGCTGGAGCTCGTCGGCCGACAGTGACCGGGTGGCGTGATACCACTCGCGGCGTGCGTCCTCGCGCATGCCGGCGCGATACAGCTCGCGCGCCCGCACGATGCCCGGCAGCGACTCGATCCTGCTGATCTGCTCCTCGTCGTGCGGCACGCGGAAGTCGTTCATCTGATAGGGGCGCTTGAGCCGGTCGGATGCCACGAAGCCGTAGAAGCTGCGCTCGTCGCTGAGGCTTCCGTACTCGGTCAGCGCGTCGCCGCTCGCGCCGCTGGCCTCCAGTGCCCGAGCCCGCCAGTAGCGCCAGGTCTCGGAGCGGCGCTCCTCCGGGGACAGCCCGTCCAGCCAGTCCACGGCGTCGGCCCAGTCGCCGTTGTTGAGGGCCACCCGCACCCGCCATTCGCGGATGCTCGCGTCGGCGTGGGACTCAGGCACGCGTGCGAGCAGCCGCGGTGCCTCGGGATCATTGTCCAGGGCCGCGTGCAGAGCAATCTCGCGCAGCACCCGTCCCTGTTGGTCGGCCGTGAAATCGTGGGTCGCCGCGATCTGCTGCCAGTGCTTCCAGGCCTGCTGGGGCTTGTGCCGTGCCAGGCGGCTGACGGCGTGGACCAGGATGTCGCGCACCATGGCGTTGTCCTGGCTGGTCCAGTCCTGCTTGAGCGTCGCCGCAGGACGGCGGTGCGCGTACTGCCAGCGTTTCACCCATTCGCGGTCCTCGGCCGACAGGCGCCTGGCGAGGTAGCCGGCCAGGCTGATCTTCTGCTCGGCGAAGGCCAGCCGGATGCGCTCCCAGACACGCTCGCTGGTGAGCAGGTCGCTGGCATAGAGCTGGTCGAAAGCCGGATCGCAGGCGGCGGGCTGGGAATGACCGACCAGCCAAAGCTTCAGGGTGTCGCGGAGGGCGGCCTCGCGATCCGCACCGGTGGCCAGCCTCGCGCGCACTTCGTAGCACTGCAGGGTGACCGACCGCTGGGGCTGGTAGAAGCGCAGGTAGGTCTCCCAGTCCTTGCGCCTGCCGAGCCGGTGCAGCCAGCTGAAGCGCATACGGGCGGCGATCGGTTGACCGGCGTAGCGCTTGAGAAACGCGTACACCTCACCGGGCTCGGCCTCGTCGAGCCGCCGGCGCAGGTCCCAGAACTCCAGATAGCCGTACAGCGGATAGCGCAACAGCTGACGCTTCAGCCGCTTGAATTCTTCGGCGTCACCGGCGGTGAGGGCCGCCTCGGCCTGGATGAAGAGCTCACGCTGGTCCTTGTAGTCGTCGGCCGGACTGGTGCACGGCAATTGCAGGGCAACGACGAGGATCATCCTTGAAAACAGTCTGCGCATATGCATCGATGCTGTGATTTCAGCTCTGGTACTCCTGCAACATGATATTGATGGATTCAGTTGGCCTGTCGGCGTTCAGGGCAAGGCGCATCTCGAAGCGAAAGGTCGTCGCCCTTGGCAAGAGGTGCAACGCCGCCGTTGCCGCGCTTGACAAGGGCTCGGCCATTGCCTGCGCGCGGCGCCTTGCGGCGAAACACCTCAAGGGCGCTTAATCCATCAATATCATGTTGCAGGAGTACTAACGGCCGATAACATAAAAAACTCGCCGCAAAGGTACAATCCTTCGCATGGAAATATTTTGGCTGCTGGCCGGCTATGCGGGGCTCGGGTTGTTCGCCGGCGCCATCGCCGGTCTGCTCGGCGTGGGCGGTGGCCTGATCATTGTGCCCATCCTCGTGGCGCTGTACACGCTGCAGGGATTCCCGCCCGCCTCCCTGGTGCAGCTGGCCGTCGGCACCTCGCTGGCGACGATCGTGTTCACCGCGCTGTCTTCGCTCGGCGCCCACCATCGGCGCGGCGCCGTGGACTGGCCCGTCATGGCCCAGCTGTCGGCGGGCATTGTGCTGGGAGCCTGGCTGGGCGGTGTCCTGGCGCACTGGATGGGGGGCGCGCTCCTCGCGCTGGCCTTCGGCGTGTTCGAGCTGCTGGTGGCGGCGCAGCTGAGCCTCGGCCGGCCACCGGCACCCCACAGAACGGCCCCGGGGAGGCTGCGCAACGGTGGGGCGGGCGTGCTCATCGGTGCGTTGTCGGCCCTGCTGGGCATCGGCGGCGGGACGCTCACCGTGCCCTATCTCGTCTGGCACAACGTGGGGGTGCACCGGGCGATCGGCACCTCGGCGGCCTGTGGCCTGCCGATCGCCCTGGTCGGCGCCCTGGGCTTCGCACTGGCGGGTCGCGGTGCCGCCAATCTGCCCGCCGGCAGCAGCGGCTATATCTACTGGCCCGCGGTGGCCGCCATCAGCGTCACCAGCGTCGCCGCGGCGCCGCTCGGCGCGCGGCTGGCGCACCGCCTCGACCAAGCGCGCCTGAAGCGGGTGTTCGCGCTGTTCATCGGCGTGCTCGGTGTCTGGATGATCGCCAGGAATCTGCCCTGGAGCGGGGACCTCGGCGCCCGCGCAGAGGCCGCCCTTTTCTAGCACAAACTCTCCGGTTTGCAGGTAGCACACGGCTTGACGTCGGTCAAGGCGGTATTGGTGTCTCTTTGTCACAGTTTCGATACTGAGTTGAACTGACGACCGGGATACCGTGACCACCGCTATTAGCAGGATGCAGTTTCTGCGCGGCGATTTCTCCGGCCGCCGTAGCGCGCTGCGCCCGCCCTGGGCGCTCGCGGAAGCGGAGTTTGTGCTCCGTTGTGACGGCTGCGGCGAGTGTGTGGGCGCCTGTCCCACGCATGTTCTGCGCAAGGGCCGGGGGGGCTACCCCGAGGTCGATTTCGCTTGCGGCGAGTGCCTGTTCTGCGGTGACTGTGTCGACGTGTGCCGGCCCGGCGCCCTGCAGCGGGGGGCCGGGCGCGCGCCCTGGTCGCTGAAGGCGTCAGTCGACGCGGGGGTCTGTGTCGCATTCCAGGGCGTGGAGTGCCGCAGCTGCTGTGACCCCTGTGAGCCGCGCGTCATCCGCATGCGGCCCCGGCTGGGCGGCGCGGCGATTCCGGAGCTCGACGTGACGAACTGCACTGGCTGTGGTGCCTGCTACGCCGTATGCCCGGTACAGGCAATCCGGTTGCAGGACAGTCGAAGACAGGAGGCGTAATGGACATCAGCGGCGTGCTGGTGCGGGCTTTTCCGCAGGACATCGAAGCCGTGACACGGGCGCTGTCGCGCCTGGCGGGCGTCGAGGTACACGGCGCAAATGACGACGGGCGCATGGTGGTGACGATTGAACGCGAGACCGGGCGAGAGGTCGCCGATCTGCTGGCGCAGATGCAGG
>JASFKW010000112.1:0-12642 GCA_050118435.1 Gammaproteobacteria bacterium
TGTTGTTTGATCAGTCGATTCCGTTCGGTGAGGGCGCGCTCCTGGCGCGCATTTCGGACGCACTGGATATGCCGGAATCCTCTGTGCGGAAGCTCGTGGAATCCCACAGCCTGGGTCCGGGACACCCCGTCACAGCCCGCACTTCGGTGACAGAAGGTGTGGATGTTTCTGAGACCCTCCAGGAAATTGTCAAGCCGTTGTTCCTGAAACTGGCCGATGAGATCAGTCGGGCGCTGATCTACATGGCATCCCAGACCCACGGAGAATCCGTGGAACGCGTATATCTTCTCGGTAGCGTTGCGCGCTGGCATGGCGCGGATCAACTGCTGAATAAAATGCTGGCAGTTCCGGTGGAAACAATTCCCAATCCGCTGAACCGGTTTCGTCGATCCGGGGCGGCGGAGGACGACAGCGGGACTGACGGGGCGCCCGAAATCGCCGTTGCGACGGGGCTCGCCTTGCGGGATCTCACGGCAAACAATGAATGACATCGATCTCATTCCTTCGGATTATCGCCTGCGACGCTGGCTTGAGCGGAACGCAAGGCGTTTCGGCATTGCGGTCGCCGCGATCTTCATTGTGACCGCCGCCGCCTATGCGGCCATGCACCATGCTACGCGGAAGGCAAAGGCAGAAATTGAAGGACTTCGAACCCAGGCGGAAATCAGTGCCAGACACAAGAGTGAGCTGGATCAGCTCCGTGATCAAAAAAGTCGCTATGAAGGTCAGCTTGAACTGTTAAAGGGACTGCGCGGCGGCGCCTCTGCCGAGGCGATGTTTGTGGCAATTGACAGGGCAATGACGGAGAACGACGTGTGGTTCGTAGACTGGGAGTTCCGGCGCACCGGCAAAGTGGTCGGGCCCGAGGAGCAGACTGAAGACAATGGCTATTTCATTGTCCTCTCTTCCGGCGAAAACGGAGCGAATGGCGAGGCCTGGCAAATCGAAGTGCACATGTCGATCAAGGGCCAGGCGAACGATCATTCGTCCCTGTCCAGGTTCGTGCGTCGCTTGCTCGCCCAACCCGAAATTCAGGACGTTCACGTGCTGAGTAGCTCGCAGCGCAACAGCAAGGACAACCGTGTCGTCGAGTTTGATCTCTCGGTAAATGTCAGCCCCGGAGTCGTGAACAGCTGATGGATGCCCTGCTGGAGAAAATCCGTCCGAGGACTGTGATGATCGGCATGGTGTCGGTTCTTCTGCTCGTTTCAGGTGGGGCATTCGCTTACGTCTTGGTGCCGGCGTATAAAACCTATCTGAAATCGGAGCGGGAGCAGGCAGCGCTCGAAATGGCCGTGGAAAGTGGGAATGCGCTTCAGAAGGAACTCGTTGCACTAAGGCAGGACGTGGAGGACCTCAGCCGCACGCTGCACGGGGATATGGCGAACCTGCCGGAAAAGGAGCTTGAGGCCTTTATCCTCGGCCGTTTGCAGAGGATATCCTGGGAAAACCGCATTGAGCTGGTCAGTGTCAAGCCCCGGAAAGGGGCCGTTGTTCAGACATTTCGGGAGCTTCTGTTCGATGTTGAGATCAACGGGCATTACTTTGATCTGTTCGCCTGGTTGCAGGATCTGGCGCGAGAGCTCGGGTTCGTTGTCGTAAAGCAGTACATCCTCAGGCCGCTAGAGTCAGGCAAGGAGAGTCCGCGCCTGTCAGCGAGACTGACGATTGTGTCATACCGGAAGGCATAGTCGTGAGACGAGCGTGGCTGGCCGTCACACTTTTAGTGTTTTCGTTGGTGAGCGCTGGAACATATTCGGCGGAACAGCGCAAACCGGGCGTCCTCAACTCCAATCCTTTCAGTCAGCCGGATGTGGAAAATGGAGCTGGTAAAAGGAGGGGGCCGGAAAAAGAAAGGCCGGAACCCAAAGAACTCGTGCTCAGAGGGACATTAACAGCCGGCTCGGATCCCCTGGCAAATATCAGCGGCGTGATAATCGAGATTGGGGGCGAGGTCGATGGTTATCGGCTGATCTCCGTCGGAGAACGGGAAGTAATGCTTGAGAAGAATGGCGTTCGCAGGACGCTGCGCATGGACAATGAGTGAGTGAGCTCGGGAGATGACTACAGGAACTGGCAGGAAGCTGGGAATTATTCTGTTGGTAATAGTATGCCAGCTGATGCTGATGTCCGCCGGGACGGCTGCAGAGACGCCTACCGTCCGCGTGCACTCTGTGGATGAGGGCAAGGTCTCTCTGAGCGTGCGCGAGGTCGATGTTGCGGAAGTCATGGAAATGCTTTCGCGCAAACAGCGTGTCAATATCCTGCTCTCTGACGGTGTTGAAGGAACTGTCTCTCTCAATCTCTATGAGGTCGAGGTCAACCAGGCCATCAAATCGATCGCGGCGGCGGCGGGCTACGCGGTCGAATATCACAATGGAACGTATTTCGTCGTTAAGCACGACGAGATGGGGAAGTACTCTCCAGGCAGCCTCACCGAGCTACGGACATTCAAAATTCAGTACTCGGACCCGGCCTTGATCGCGGATATCCTTCAGAATCACATTTCGGCATACGGCAAGATCACGACGCTGCGGGACCGTCGTTTGCTTGTGGTGGAAGATACGCCCCAGTTTCTTGCGCGGATTGAGAGGCTGCTGAAAGCGGTAGATCGTCAGCCGAGGCAGATTCTGATCGAGGCGAAAATCCTCGAAGTGGGTCTTCGCGATGGTGAGTCTTACGGCCTCGATTGGGCAAGACTCTTCAATTATGACAGTGGAGAGGGGGCTGTAGGGGTCCGCAATCTCTCCAATCCGGGATCGCCCGGTCTGTTTTTTGATCTCGTAACGCCCAACGTTGAAGTATTTCTGGACAGCCTTCGCGCGCGGGACCGGTTGAGAACGCTATCGACGCCCAAGCTCCTTGCGCTCGAGGATCAGGAGGCGGAGACCATTATCGGCGATCGCCTCGGTTACAATGTCACGACGACGATCGACAATGTGACGAAAACATCCGTCGAATTCCTGGAAACGGGCGTGATTCTAAAGGTGCGTCCGTCGGTGGATGGGCAGGGACGCGTGCTGCTGGCGATTCACCCCGAAGTGAGCACGGGAACGGTATCCGATGACGGAATCCCGAGCCAGAAGACAACCGAGGTGACCACCACGATGCTGGTCGAGAGTGGCAAGACGGTCTTTATTGGTGGGTTGATCAGGCAGAGCTCCCAGGAAAGCCGGGAAGGCGTGCCCGTGCTCGGAGATATCCCGATTATTGGCCGCGTCTTTTCCAATCACTCAATCAACAGTGTCAACAGTGAGCTCGTGGTACTGATCACTCCGTACATCATCGACCGTGAGATCGTCAAGCTGGACGCCGGTCAGAGGGAACGCATCGGGCGGGAAGAGGAGGAACTCGAGGGCCGTGCGAGGAAGATAGACGAGTATTTTGACGATGTGACCTATATCGGTGAGGGATGGTCTGAAGGCTCCGACGATACGCAGGGAAATGAGACGCCGGCCCCGGAATGAATGGGCATCGCCGCTGCTGCGTGGACCGCCATATTCTTGTCTATGTTCCGCACAAGACAGGGGGTTCATCATCTGATCATCGGCTGATCCGCAACGCGGAGTTGTTTGAACGCATCCACCTCTTCGCAGTGAACAGGCTCGACCCGATCGCGATCCCATCGTGTTCGAACCGGCCGGGGGCTGATGCGATCAGAGAAACGCAATGCGACTCCTCCCGACCAGACGACCCCATAACGGCGGCATTTTGAAGTCAGAGTCTGTATCACTTCATAGCGGGGATGGGTGTACCGTGTGTCCGCGAATGCGTCGAGGATCTCCGTATCGGTATAATCACCAGCGCGTGCGTCTGGCGCTACGATAGTCAGTAGCGCTGAGCACGCCATTGCGCAAGGCAAGGCAAGCTGTTTATTTTTCTTCATTTTTCCTCCTGGACTCACAAGGCGCCTTGGTGATGCGCTTTAAGATTCGAGGCTCCACATTTCGGGAATTACGCCTGCCCAGAACAGTCCCGCACGCAGCCCGCGGCGTGTGATGAAAGGGGCATCGGGCCTCAAGATAATTCTAGATACTGCAGCGGGGTTTGCCAGACGGAGGGCACCGCAGGCGGCAATCCGGAGGCGCGTTCGGTGCTGCACCGTCACCGCCCCCCCGATGAGTGCGAATCAATACACGGCCCCGGCTCGATCTGCACCGTGGCATGGTGGATGGAAAAATCCTCGCTCAGCACCCGGCGGATCTCCTGGAGTGTGCGGTTGTAGTCGCCGAGATCGTTGACGTCGACGTGCATGGTCAGCAGGGGGTGCTCGGGGGACAGGGACCAGACGTGCACATGGTGGATCCCGGCGATGGAGGGGACCGATTCGACCAGGGCCTGTTCCAGGGCCAAACGGTCGAAGTCCTCAGGGGTACCTTCCAGGAGGATGTGCAGCGCCTGGCGCACGACCCGGATGGCGCTGTTCAGGATCAATAATGCCACCAGTACCGAGAGGAGGGGATCGATGGGCGTCCAGCCGGTCAGCAGGATGATGCCCGCGGCGCTGATGGCCGCGACGGAACCAAGGAGATCGCCCAGCACGTGCAGCATCGCCGCCCGGACGTTGAGGTCGTGGCTGTGACCGCCGTGCAGCAGCTTCAACACGATCAAGTTGACCAGCAGACCGACGACGGCCACGGCCAGCATCGGGCCGCCCAGCACCTCGACCGGCTGCTGCAGGCGCCGGTAGGCTTCGATGATGATCCAGATCACGATGGCGATGAAGCCGATCCCGTTCAGCAGCGCCGCGAGGACCTGCAGGCGCTGGTACCCGTAGGAGCGCAACTGGTCCGGCGGGCGCTGTGAGAGCCTGCCGGCACCCCAGGCGATCGCCAGGGCGGCGGTATCGGTCAGCATGTGTCCCGCGTCGGCGAGCAGGGCCAGTGAGCCCGACAGCAGGCCGCCGGCGATCTCGGCCAGCGTGAAGGTGGCGGTCAGCACCATTGCCCACAGCATGTGCCGCTGGCTGCGCGTCGGCGCCTGCCGCTCTGCCGGGCTCATCGCTTCGCCTCCCTCGCTGCGGAAAAAAACGACTTGAGTCGGGCAGGGGCGCGGGTATATTCGCCCGGCTCCGGCCCCGAGTATACTGCTTGCGGAAGTTTGCCAGTTTCCCGCCGCCGGTTCACGCGCCCCACCGACGCCGGGGAGGAAATGTCATGATACGCAAAGCTCGGCTCCGGGACCTCGGTGCCCTGGTGGAGATCGAAAACGCCAGTTTCGAGGTCGATCGCTTCTCCCGGCGCAGCTTCCGTTACCTGTTGACCCGGGCCAACGCGGAAACCCTGGTTTCCGAAGACGAAACGGGAGTCCTTCTCGGCTACGTGACCCTGCTGTTTCACACCGGCACGTCGCTGGCGCGCCTGTATTCGCTGGCTGTGCTGCCCGCCGCCCGCGGACGGGGGATCGGCCGGGCGCTGATCGAGGCCGCCGAGGCCGCGGCGCTGGCCAACGACTGCGTGAGCCTGCGCCTGGAGGTCCGGCGCGACAACGCCGAGACTATCCGCCTGTACGAGAAGCTCGGCTACCGGCTGTTCGGCAAGCACGCGGATTACTACGAGGACCACATGGAGGCGCTGCGCTGCGAAAAGCATCTGGCGCCGCAGCTCAAGCCCGAGTTGGTGCGGGTGCCGTACTACAAGCAGACGCTCGATTTCACCTGCGGACCCTCGGCGCTGATGATGGCCATGAAGGCGCTTGAGCCGCAGCTGAAGCTCTCCCGCAAGCTGGAACTGCGCCTGTGGCGGGAATCCACCACCGTGTACATGACCTCGGGCCACGGCGGCTGCGGTCCCTACGGCATGGCCCTGGCGGCCTACCGCATGGGCTTCGACGTCGAGGTCTACGTGAACGGCAAGGCGGTCATGTTTCTGGATTCGGTGCGCAGCAAGGAAAAGAAAGAGGTCATGCGTCTGGTTCAGGAGGATTTCGTCGCCGAGCTCAAGACCCTGCCGGTGAGGGTGCGCTACGGCGCGCTGAGCGTCGACGCCATCCAGGAGAAGTTCGAAGGCGGCGGGATTCCGATCGTGCTGGTCAGCTCGTACCGCATCTACCGGGAGAAGTTTCCACACTGGGTGGTGGTGACGGGTTTCGATGACCGTTACGTTTATGTGCACGATCCCTACGTGGACTACGAGGCCGGCAAGCTGGCGCTCGATTCCATCAACATGCCCATTCTCAAGAAGGATTTCGACCGCATGGCCCGCTACGGCAAGGCAGGGCAGAAGGCGGTGCTCATCATCCGGCGGCGCGCCGGACAGGAGCGCGTCGCGGCACAGCAGGGGGTAGCGTGGCGGCACACCTGATTCTGGTCGAGAACACCAAAGACTGGCCGTCGGGACTGCCCGACGTCGAATTGATCACGGCGCGCGACTACCTCATGAACCCGGACCGGTACAAGTCCCGGGGCCTGCACATCCTCAACCTGTGTCGCAGCTATCGCTACTGCACCACCGGCTACTACTGCTCGCTGCTCGCCGAGGCGCGCCGGCACAAGATCATTCCCTCTGTGCGCACTATCACCGACCTGGCCAGCAAGGCGATCTACAGCCTCAACGTCGAGAATCTGGATGACCTGATCCAGCGAGTGCTGCGCAAGCGCGCCCGTGACAGCGCCGAAACGGCCTTCGAGGTCAACATCTTTTTCGGCCAGAGCGAGGACCGGGAGCTGCAGGGGATTGCCCGGCAGATCTTCGATCTGTTCCGGGCGCCGCTGTTGCGGGTCGAGCTCCGCCGCGAGCAGCGCTGGGAGATCCACAGCCTGCGCGCGGTTCAGCTGCGCAGCCTCACCCCGGAGCAGACGGGTTTTTTCAGCGAGAGTCTCAACACCTACCTCAGCAGCCGCTGGCGCACCCGGCGTGCCCGGCCGCAGCCCTACTATGACTTCGCCATCCTCTACAATCCGGATGAAAAGCTGCCGCCTTCCAACATGGGCGCGCTGCGCCGCTTCGTCGAGGCCGGCAAGAAAGTGGATGCGGACGTCGAGCTGATCACCCGCAAGGACTACAACCGTCTCGCCGAGTACGACGCGCTGCTGATCCGGGAGACCACGGCCATCAACCATTACACCTACCGCTTTGCGAAGAAGGCCGAGGCCGAAGGCATCGTCGTGATCGACGATCCCGATTCCATCGTCAAGTGCACCAACAAGGTGTACCTGGCCGAGCTTCTGGCCCTCAACCGCGTGCCGGTCCCGCGGACGCTGGTGCTGCGCAAGGGCGAGCCGGCGGACCTCGAATCGACGGTCGGCTATCCCGCGGTGCTGAAGATCCCGGACGGCTCCTTCTCGCGCGGGGTACACAAGGCGGGCTCGCCCGCCGAGGCCGGCCGGATTACGGGGCAGCTGTTCCGCGATTCAGATCTCATCCTGGCCCAGGAGTATCTGTACACGGAATTCGACTGGCGCATCGGCGTGCTCAACCGGGAGGCGCTGTTCGCCTGCCGGTATTTCATGTCGCCCCGGCACTGGCAGATTGTGCGTCACGAAGCCGGTGGCCGCGCCACCGAGGGTGGCTTTGCCGGCGTGGCGCTGGAGGACGTGCCGGCCTCGGTGATGAAGGCCGCGCTGACCGCCGCGCGATTGATCGGCGACGGCCTGTACGGCGTTGACGTCAAGGAGCGCGACGGCCGGGTCTACGTCATGGAAGTCAATGACAACCCCAACGTGGAGAGCGGCGTCGAGGACGCCATCCTGGGCCCGGAGCTGTATCGGCGCATCCTCGAGGATCTGGTGCGACGCATCGAGCGGGGGCGTGCCAGCTGAGAACGATTCAAACACGCCGTTGATGGGCTTCGCTGTGCTCAGCCCGGCCTGCGCTTATTCGTGGCAGGGATTGCTTGGTTACCGCAGGGTATATTCGCGTCCTTGACGTCCTTCGCGGCTGATGCGCCTCCCTGTATGTGTATCAGAAAACAATGGCGGTGATGGCGCCGCCACCAGCGCGATTCAGGCCCTTCCGCTGGCCTCGTGTGGGGCCGTCGGGTCCTGGTGGATGATGACGTCGGCGCCGGGCAGGGTTTCGCGGATGGCAAATTCGATATGATCGGCGATGGCGTGTGCCTCGGTAAGGGACATGTCCGGATGCAGCTCGATGTGCAGCTGCACGAACGGCGTCTGACCGGACTGGCGGGTGCGCAGGTCGTGGATGCCGAGCACCCTCGCGTCGTCCAGGGCTACCCTGCGCACCCGTTCCTGCATCTCGGGGGGCAGCTCCCGATCCATCAGCAGCTGGAAGGCGTCGTGGCCGATGTGCCAGGCGCTGTAGAGGATATAGGCCGCGATAGCGAGGGCGAAGACCGGATCGAAGCCGGTCCAGCCGCGGGTCTCCAGCATCAGGGCCAGAATGATGCTGGCGTTGACCAGCAGGTCGGAACGGTAGTGCAGTGAGTCCGCGCGTATCGCCGTGGAGCCGGTGCGTCTGATGACGTAGCGCTGGATGGCGAGCAGCACCAGGGTCGCGGCGATGGCGAACACCATGACCGACACACCGACGGGAACATCCTGGAGCGGGCGCGGATGCAGCAGCCGGTCGACGGCGTGCAGGACCAGGAATACCGCGGACCCGCCGATGAAGGTCGCCTGCGCGAGGCCTGCCAGCGACTCGGCCTTGCCGTGGCCGAAGCGGTGCTCCGCGTCCGGCGGTTCCAGGGAGTAACGCACCGCGATGAGGTTGACCACCGAAGCGGCGGCGTCCATCAGCGAGTCCACCAGCGAGGCCAGCACGCTCACAGACCCAGTGAGCAGCCAGGCCGCCAGCTTGGCGGCGATCAGGATACCGGCGGTCGCTACCGACGCGCCGGTGGCCAGGTGGAGCAGTCTTCGCTTGTGGGATAGTGGTGACATCCTGTAGGTGTCAAGGTCCTTGTGGGCAATTCGCGATTGCGAGAAGCGCAGCGCCGGGGCGATCCCTGAGGTATTGATCGCGCTTCAGGCAGATTGCTTCCCGCCACGGCCTCCGGCCTTGCGGGTAAACGGCGAGTCGCTCGTAATGACGGGTTAATAAATAGAGTAGTCGGAACCTCATCGTCATTGCGAGCGTAGCGCGGCGATCTCATGATATGCAATCGCTCGCTTGGAGATTGCCCCCTTACCGAAGGGTATCCTTGAGGGGACTCCGTTCTTCGCAACGACCGCTGAAAGAGGATGTCCCCCAGCGCCCTGCCGGTGCAGGGCGGGTCGCTTGGGAAACAGCGCAGGATGCTGCAATCCGGTGTCCCGGATGCTATCGGACTTCCTGAGCCTGCCCGGCACGGCGCAGCCGCACAAAGGGTGGTGCGGTAGCAGAGGGGGTGCGCGTATTCCGATGCGATTGAGTGCAATAGCGGTTACTATGCATTTCGCATACCCGCGGGTGCGACGGATGCCGCCCGCTGGGGGGGGATTGCCATCAGACAGGGGGGACCCGGTGGACGGGTGAGGCCATCGTGATACTGCCGGTGTCCGGTCCGAGAGGAGGATCAGCATGAAAACGCGCAGTCGAGCTCGCAGGCCGGAAGAGGCGCCCTTTTCCGGCGGCCCGATCTCTTCGGACGATCGCCGGCGCATGATCGCCGAAGCGGCCTACTTTCGCGCCGAGCATCGGGGCTTCGAGGGCGGGGACCCGGACGAAGACTGGTACCAGGCGGAGCGGGAAATCGACCGGCTGCTGGCACGATACGCGCCGGCGGAGCGGATGCAGCATCCACACTGACCAGTCATGCATCGCTTGTGGCGCATCCGTTGCCCGCAGCCGGGCCCGCGGGGGGCGGGCTCGCAAACAGCGACCGTTTGATGCAAATCATTGCCGGCGTGGGTCAGAGCACTTGACAATGTCCGGCGGAAAAACAACATAGTCGGGCGGCGCGACGGCCGCGACACCCAAACAGTGGGGAAACTTATGGCAGCAAAACAGATTCGGTTCGGCGACGACGCGCGCCAGCGCATGGTGCGGGGGGCGGGTATCCTGGCCCGCGCGGTCAAGGCCACTCTGGGACCCAAGGGGCGCAATGTCATCCTCGACAGGAGCTTCGGTGCGCCCACCATGACCAAGGACGGCGTCTCCGTGGCCAAGGAGATCGAGCTGGAGGACGAGTTCGAGAACATGGGCGCGCAGATGGTCAGGGAGGTCGCCGCCCATACTTCGGACCTCGCGGGCGACGGCACCACCACGGCGACGGTGCTGGCTTACTCCATGCTTCAGGAGGGTCTCAAAGCCGTCGCTGCCGGCATGAATCCGATGGACCTCAAACGCGGGATCGACAAGGCCGTCCTGCAGGCGGTGGAGGAGCTTAAGAAGCTGTCCATTCCCTGTGAGGATAGCAAGTCGATCGCCCAGGTCGGCACCATCTCGGCTAACCTGGAGGCCGACATCGGGCAACTGATCGCCGACGCCATGGCGAAGGTGGGCAAGGAGGGTGTCATCACGGTGGAAGAGGGGTCGGGGCTATCCAACGAACTGGAAGTGGTCGAGGGCATGCAGTTCGACCGCGGCTATCTGTCGCCTTACTTCATCAACAAGCCGGACGAGATGACCGCCGAGCTGGAAGACGCCTATGTCCTGGCCTATGACAAGAAGCTGTCCAACATTCGCGAGCTGCTGCCGCTGCTCGAGGCCGTGGCCAAGAGCGGCCGACCGTTGCTGGTGATTGCCGAGGAGGTCGAAGGCGAGGCGCTGGCCACGCTGGTGGTGAACACCGTTCGCGGCATCATCAAGGTGGCGGCCGTCAAGGCGCCGGGCTTCGGTGACCGCCGCAAGGCCATGCTGGAGGATATCGCCGTGGTGACCGGGGGTACGGTCATCTCCGAAGAAGTCGGTCTGAGCCTCGAGAAGGCGACGCTGGATCACCTGGGATCGGCCAGGCGGGTGGTGGTCGAAAAGGAGACCACCACGCTGGTGGGCGGTCAGGGCAGGGCCGAGGACATTCAGGCGCGCGTTGTCCAGCTGCGCAGGCAGATCGAGGACACCACCTCGGACTACGACAAGGAAAAGCTGCAGGAGCGGGTGGCGAAGCTCGCCGGCGGCGTCGCCGTGCTCAAGGTCGGCGCCGCGACCGAGGTGGCGATGAAGGAGAAGAAAGACCGCGTGGAGGACGCGGTGCACGCGACCAAGGCGGCGGTCGAAGAGGGCGTGGTGCCGGGCGGCGGCGTGGCGCTGATACGGGCACGCGAGGCGCTCGCGGGCGCCGGGCTGAAGGGTGACAACCCGGATCAGAGCATCGGCATCGACATCGTGCTGCGGGCCATGGAGCAGCCGCTGCGCGAGATCGTGGCCAACGCCGGCGGCGAGCCCTCGGTGGTGGTCAGCCGGGTGAAGGAGAATCCCGGACGCTTCGGCTACAACGCCCAGACCAATGCGTACGGCGACCTGATGGAAATGGGCATCATCGATCCGACCAAAGTGGTGCGCGTGGCTTTGCAGAATGCCGCCTCCGTGGCCGGCCTGATGGTGACCACAGAGGCGATGATCGCTGAGCTCCCGGCGGCCAAACCGGCGCCGGCAGGCATGGGGGAAGCGGGCCTGTAGGGTTTGCGGCCGGCGGGACGACTGTGCGGTGCGCGGTGGCCCTGGACGCCCCGTCAACCCCGAGCACCTGCAGCACCACGAGTGGCAGATCGAACAATGAGAAACCACGCCAGCAAACATGAGCTTTCAGGACAGGCCGTGAATACGCCCCTCTGTGACGGACGCCTGCGCTCCTTCGGCCTCCGGTTCGGCCAACCGATGTCGAGCAGGTAATGGACCTCCCACTGACGACAGCCGGGCTGGTAATCGGTGGCGTGGGCCTGCTGCTGCTCGCCGTGCACATGATCGCCGGCGGATTGAAAATCGCCGGTGGCGAGATGTTGCGCGCTGTGCTCGGCGGCTGGACGCGGAGCTCCGGCGGGGGCCTGTTCTCCGGCATCGTCATCAGCGCCCTGATGCAGTCGTCCCGCGCCGTCACCGTCGCCACCATCGGTTTCGTCAATGCCGGGCTGCTGTCGCTCCGGCAGGCGCAGGGCGCGCTCTCCGGTGCCAGCATCGGCGCCACGGCGACCGGCTGGCTGGTGGCTGCGGCCGCTCTGGATGCAAGGGTCCACACCCTTGCGCTGCTTTTGATCGGCATCGGCATGCTCCTGGCTCTGACCGGGCCGCAATTACGCCGCGGCGCCTTCGGCGAGGCACTGGCCGGCTTCGGGCTGTTTTTCCTCGGCATCGATGTGCTCAGCAGCGCGTTTAATGACATTGCCGGCGCGGTGGATCTGCAGCAGATTTTTCCGGAGGGCGCGCCGGGCCTGATGCTGTACATCCTGGCGGGCTTTGCGGTCACCGTTCTCACCCAGTCCGCGAGCGTCGCCGTCGCGGTGATTCTTTCGGCGGCGAGCGGAAATCTGCTCAGCCTTCCTGCGGCTGCAGCCGCGGTGGTCGGGGCCAGCATCGGAGTCACGCCGTCGGCGGCGCTTTCGGTCGCAGGTGCCACCGCCGGTGCACGTCGCGTGGCGACGGCGCAGACGCTGCTCAACGGTTTCACCGCTTTGATCGGTCTCGCGCTGCTGCCGCTGGTGTTCTCGCTGGTGCAGGGAGAAGGGAAAACCATGGATGCCGGGCTGGCACCGGTGGTGCTGCTGGCGCTGTTTTACACCGCGTTCAATGTACTCGGTGTGCTGCTGCTCTGGCTGTTAACGCGGCG
>JASFKW010000113.1:0-12313 GCA_050118435.1 Gammaproteobacteria bacterium
GACGATTTATCCCGCCGCTTATTGCTGTCATTGGGCGGGATTCACGCACATAGCCTCGAGAACCTGCCTGCCAACACCGTGCTCGTCGCGCGTCGATTGCTCCCTTCGGACACAGTGTTTCTCTCGCGTTCGTCCACGGTCGCGGTACTTGCAGAGTTCGCCGGCCCCGCAGCACATGCGGCCCTTCTTGCCCGCGAGCTCGGCATTCCCTGTGTGGGCGAGATTCCCGAGCTGCTTGAAACTGTCCACACGGGAGACGTTGTGCTTGTGAACGGGACCGCGGGAACGGCGGTCATCAACCCGGACTCTCAAGCCCTGCAAAGGTACGAAAAATGTCTTGCAGAAGTGCAACAGCGCAAGGAAACGATTGCCCAAATCAGCCCCACCGAGCGGGCGGTTAGCCTGGACGGAATTGAGATCGCTGTGATGGCCAACGTCCGCAGTCGGGAAGACGTAGAGCGCGCAATGGAGTGCGGTGCAGACGGGATCGGGCTGTTCAGAACCGAGCCTTTCTATCTCGCAGCCAAGCACTTTCCCTCAGACAAGGAATTCGCCGAATTTCTTCTGGACAGCCTCCACCCGGCACGAGGCATGCGTATCAACGTTCGGCTTCTCGATATTGGTGCCGACAAGAACCCGATCTACCTCCATCTGCCACCGGAACCCGATCTCTTCCTGGGGCGTCGCGGTGTACGCGTGCTGCGGGAGTATCCCGATCTGCTGGAAGCGCAGCTGCGGGCAGTGCTCGAAGTGTCGCGGCAACTCCGCATCGGGGTTCTGATACCGATGGTGACGACAGAGAGCGATGTGGTTCAGGTCCAAGAGCTGTTGCATAGATTGGCAACTGACATGGGAATTCGTGAGTTGCCACGTATCGGCGCGATGATCGAGACACCCGCAGCCGCATTGTCAATCCCCGCTCTGAAGAAGCACGTGGACTTTTTCAGCATCGGCTCTAATGACCTCACTCAATACACCATGGCCGCCGGGCGCGAAAACCCCATGGTTATTGAATACTTCATCGACGACCATCCGGCTGTCCTGCGACTCATCGAGTTGGTGGTCAGGGAGTCGGGCGACACTCCGGTATCGCTCTGCGGGGAACTCGCGGGCCGGATCGATGCTATTCCCGGCTTGCTGAGAAGCGGGATCAGGTCGTTCAGCGTGTCCGCCGCATTGGTTCCGGACCTGAAGAATGCCATAAGGAGTTCACGCTCTTTTCACGTGGACCCAGCTTCGTAGTCGACGCGCGAAACAATCCTCAAAAATCCTCTGCCACCAGGATGTGAGCATAGGCACGTTTGCCGCCGCGCACATAGACTTTGTCCGCAACCACATGGATGCGGTTCCGTACGGCATCGAAGGCTTTGAGAAACCCCGTTTCGGCGTCACTCATCTCCGGACACAGCCGTTTCAGAGCCGCCGCCTCCACAAAGAACGAAATCTCGATGCTGCTGTCATATCCCCAAAAGCACACCCGGCTCCTAGTGGCATCGAAGCTGCGGCTTGGGTTCGGAAAGCTCAGCCTCATCGCCGGGCACCGGAAGTCTGGAGCGGATCGAAGTTGCTAGCCGGCGTCATAGTCTTCAGAAATTTGAACAGGTCACTGTCCGTGGTAAGGACCAGGGTCGTGTTCTCGGCGATGACAGACTTGTAAGCCTGCATGGTCCGCGTGAACTCATAGAACGCCACCGCTTCGGGGCTCTGGTTGTAAGCACCGGCGTCGATTTCGGTTGCTTTCGCGTCCGCCAGGCCGCGGATCTCCTCGACCTGCCGGTAAGCTCGTTGTTTCCCGGTGCTGTTCAATAGCTGGTGCCAAACGAAACGTCGGTGGCATTTGCGGGCGTGCGCAGGTTGGCGAGGCGGCTGCCTTGCGTAACCGGGCCGCCGGCAAACAGGCCATACAGATACTTGCTTCCACCCTGGGCGGAGAACCGCTTATTGAGGGCCCTGGCAGTCGTCCTGGCAAATCGCGGCAGACCATATTCGAGATAGTAAGTGCGCAGATAGACAATCACCATCCAGTGCGCGTCGCTTAAGCTCATTCCTTCGTTCTTCGCCAGGTCCGCGGACTTGCCGCGATTCCAGCGCTGGCCGCTCAGTTCTGCTCGGCGAATGCTGGCGTATTGGCTGGACGTTTCGGAGTCGTGGGCGTTGTTTGTGAATTGCGTCATGGGGCTGTCCTGAGTGCATTGCATGCGGGGCCGGGTGCCTGTTGCCTGCTTCCGGCAAGTCATCGCACCACAGCGGATGGCAAATCGGAGTTCGCGAGACATGATCATGGCGATCAACAAGGACCGTTCGGTCACTGTTGTGCGGCAGAGGGTTCTTCGTACTCACAGACGAAGTGCTTAGCGTAGTGTCCTCTCATTGTGTTCAGAAAGCCAATCAACTGTGCTGATGAGGTCCGAGCACCCGAGCGCGGCAGAGGCTGCTTTGCCCTTCCCACCCGTACCGGGCATAAACGCCGTCCGCGGCGCGAACCGCGGCCAGGCACCCAGATACCCAAACGGCATAAAGGGCACGGGTGTTCACTGCACCAAGTGGGTAGAACCCCTCTACAGAAGCGAATTAACCGCAAAGGACGCTAAGGGCGAGAAGGATACAGGTATGGAAGGGATTTTATTCAAAACAGCGTGTCAGGAAGGGTTGTATTCTGCGTCACAAAGGAAGCTTGTTACTTCGCGTCCTTAGCGTCCTTCGCGGTTAGGCGCTCTGCAATACCAGAATGACCCCCTCAATCAGGGGAAGAGCCATGGGCATAAAAGGCCGCTCCCACTGCGAGAGTTCTGCAACGCGGTCAGCTCAGATCCACCTCGGCGAAGTGCTCCCGGCGGTCGTCCACAAGGGGGATCATGCCTTGCGGCCGCCCTGCAGCGTCCACGCCGGCTCCAGGTACCACAGCACCGTCCAGCGTCACGCGGCTCACATGCTCTGACTTTTCACCAACGCGCCTGACGGTGATGTGGTAAACCGTCTCGCGGTAGCGATAGTGGATTTTGTACGACTGCCAATGCGCCGGGATACAGGGTGCAATGCGCAGACGGTCCACTTCCAGGTGCAGGCCCAGCAGTGTTTCCACGCTCAGCCGGTACATCCAGCCCGCCGCCCCTGTGTACCAGCTCCAGCCGCCCCGCCCCGTGTGCGGCGGCGCAGCGTAAATATCCGCGCACATCACGTATGGCTCGACCTTGTAACGTTCGGCATCATTCGGCTGACTGGCGTGATTGACGGGATTGAGCAGGGCGAACAACTCCCACGCACGCTCCCTGTCACCCAGCATGGCAACCGCCATCGTGGTCCAGATCGCGGCATGGGTATACTGGCCACCGTTCTCGCGCACGCCGGGCACGTAGCCCTTGATGTAGCCGGGCTCGAGGTCTGATTTGTCGAAAGGCGGTGTGAGCAGCTGGATCAACTGCGCATCGCGCCGCACCAGGCGCTTGTCCACCTCCCCCATTGCCTGGCGGGCGCGCGCCGGATCGCCGCCGCCGGAGATGACCGCCCAGCTCTGGCTGATCGAATCGATCTGGCACTCGTCATTGTCGGACGAACCCAGGGGTGTGCCATCATCGAACCAGGCGCGCCGATACCAGCCGCCGTCCCAGGCATGGGCTTCGATGTTGCTGAGCAGCAGCTCAGCCTGGCCGGTGCAAAGTTGGGCAAAGGCCACGTCGTCCCGGCCACGCGCCAGGTCAGCGAACAGCCGAAGGTTCTGGTACAGGAACCACGCCAGCCAGACGCTCTCGCCCTTGCCATCACGACCGACCAGATTCATGCCATCGTTCCAGTCGCCGCAGCCCATCAGCGGCAATTGATGTGCGCCGAAGCGCAAACCGTGTTTGATTGAACGCACGCAATGTTCGTACAGGCTCGCCGCTTCAGCCGAACGCTGCGGCTGGTCGTAGTAAGCCTCCTCTTCCGGATTCAACTCGCGGCCCTCAAGAAAAGGTACCGACTCGTCGAGTACTCCGGTATCGCCGGTCGCCAGCACATAACGACAGGTCGCATACACCAGCCACAGATAGTCATCGGAGAAATGGGTGCGCACACCTTGTCCGTTCGGTGGATGCCACCAGTGTTGCACGTCACCCTGGAGAAACTGGCGTGCCGCGCAACGCAGCAACTGCTCGCGGGCCAGCCACGGTGTCGCATGAATCAGCGCCATGGTGTCCTGCAACTGATCGCGGAACCCGTAGGCACCGCCGGACTGATAGTAGCCACTGCGTCCCCAGAGCCTGCAGGACAGTGTCTGGTACACCAGCCAGCCGTTGGCCAACACGTCCAGCGCCGGATCCGGCGTCTCCACGTGCACTGCGCCCAGGGTGCGGTTCCAGTGTTCCCACACCGCCTCCAATGCCTGTCGTGCACCAGCCACTCCACCGAATCGCTGCATAAAATGCTGTGCTTCGTCGCTGTTGCGGGCGGCGCCGAATACGAACACGACCTCGCGCTCCTCCCCCTCGGTCAGTTCAATCCGGGTCTGTAGCGCGGCGCACGGGTCAAGACCCGCACCTGCCCGGCCCGACAAGCGTTTGCGGCGCAGCGCCGCCGGGCTGGTCAGCGAGCCGTTGCGGCCAATGAACTCTTTACGGTTTCCGCTCAGCGTACGCTCCAGTTCGCTGACCTGCACAAACACGATCCGATTGGCGCATTCGCGGCCGTAGGCATTGCGGGCAAACAACGCCCCGCTGTGCGGATCCGTTTCGGTCACAATGTGCATCAGATTGGCGTGCCGCCACTCACCGAGCACCAGCTCCCAATAGCCGGTCAGCGACAGGCTGCGCGAGCGCGTCGAATGGTTGCGCAGCTTTATAACCGCGAACTTCACCGGTGCGTCCATGGCGACGTAGGTCGACAGTTCCGAGGCGATGCCGGCCTCGTAGTGCTCGAACACGCTGTACCCGAACCCGTGCCGACATACATACCCGGAGCGACCGCAGGCGGGCAGCGGTGTCGGCGACCAGAACGCGCCCGTTTCCTCGTCGCGAATGTACAGCGCCTCGCCACCGCTGTCGCTGAGCGGGTCGTTGTGCCAGGTCGTCAGCCGGAACTCGTGCGCATTTTCCACCCAGGTATAGGCGCTCCCGCTCTCGCTGACGACGGTGCCAATGTGCCGGCTGGCGATGACATTGACCCACGGCGCCGGCGTGCTCTGGCCGGGCTCCAGGGTAACGACGTATTCCCGTCCGTCGGGCGTGAAGCCCCCCAGGCCGTTGCAGAAGATGCGTTCGCGCACCGCCAGCGGATGGGCCGGTTCTGCGGGCGGTTGCAGCGATGGCTCCAGATGGCCCGGCAAGCGCTCCACCGGCACGCGGCGTTCCAGCTGCTCGAGGAGTGTCTCAGCGCTATCGGTGAGCACGACGCGGGCGACGGTCTGGAACAACACCCGGTCCTCCTCGGAAAGCTCTTCGGCGCGCCGCACGAAGACCCCACCCGGTCGGTCGGTAATTTGCGCTTCGGGGCCCGTGTTGATGAGCCCCATGATCTGGTCCTGCAGCACCGCCCGGTAGCCGGAGAAATCCTCGTTCACAATGACCAGGTCCGTAGCCAGGCCCTTCATGCGCCAGTAGGCGTGCGCTTGCAGCACCTGTTTTACCAGCTCGATGCGGTTCAGGTCGCCGATGCGTATCAGGACGATCGGCAGATCGCCCGAGACGGCAAAACTCCACAGTCCGGGCTGCCCGAGCTGGTTGCGGGCAATGACGCTGGGCGCGGCGCGATGCACCGCGTTGCTGTAAATGACGGAACTGGCCAGGCGCCCGTAGACCTGTGCGTTGGCTTCGCTTGCGTTGAGGTGGCGCAGCAGCTCCTGACTCTGAAACCATGCCATTTCAAAGGCACGCTCAACGAAGTGCCGGTCACAATACTTCTCCAGCACAGCCAGTGCTGCCTCACGGGTGTCCGCGACACCGGAGATGATCTGCACGGTCGCAGATTCGTCGGCTGACAAGACGATGGTGCGGCGGATCGCCACGATGGGATCGAGCACCGAACCATCCGTGTTCGACAGGGTCGGCGCGCTGTCACTACTATCCAGTACTACGGGGTTGGCCGCCGTGCGGCCCCGGCCGATGAATCTGGCGCGGTCGGTCTCGTAACACGGTTCGTCCGCGACCGCGCCAGGCGCTGCCAACAGGTGAAACATCCAGGGCACCTGCTCCCCCGGTGTGCGGCGACGCCGGGTGCAAAGGATCGCCTGACGCTCGGGCAGGATTTCGGTCTGCACGAACAGGTTGCTGAAACCGCGATGCGCCAAGTCGGCATTCAACGGCGCCAATACGACCTCCGCGTAACTCGTCACCTCGATCTGCCGGCTGCGCGACGACAGGTTGGTGAGGGTGACACGACGGATCTCGACGTCGTCTTCAGGTGAAACACTGATCTCGGTGTGCGCTTCGATTGCCTGATCGCGGCGCCGGTATTCGGCGCGCGCCTGCACGAAGATCGCCTCGTAGTGGTCGGCCTTGCGCAGTGTCGGTTGATACGCGGTTGACCAGTAACGCCGCGTGTCGCGGTCGCGCAAGTAGATGAATGTCCCCCAGCAGTCGCAAGTGGCGTCCTCGCGCCAACGGGTGACGGCCAGGTCGCGCCAGCGGCTGTAACCTCCGCCGGCATGGGTCGCCATGACGTGGTACCTGCCGTTGGACAACAGGTGCACTTCAGGCAGCGCTGTGTTCGGGTCGCTGAACACCCGCATGATTGCGCCTGCTTCCGCGGCGGCGGGTCGCGCGGCGGCGCTCACTTCAGCGGCGTGCGGGTGCAAGGTAGCGCCCTTCTTCGGCACCCGCTCCTGCAGCAGCAATTCCGTGGCCCGTGCGAGGGGATCCGACATGAAGCGGCGCTGCATCGGCCGGTTGAGCAATACATACTCGAAGGCCAACAGGCTCATGCCCTGGTGATGCGCCATGAAGGTCCGCACAATGGCGTGATGCTTACCCCGCGGTACACGCGCGGGGGTGTAATCGACCGCCTCGTAGAAGCCATAGTCGCCGAGGAAATCATTGGCGGCCAGCGCCTGCAGGTTGCGACAGGCTTCCACCGGCATAACGGTCAGCGCCAGTGCGCTGGCGTAAGGCGCGATGACCAGGTCATCTCCCAGCCCGCGCTTGAAGCCGAGCCCGGGCACACCGAACGCCCGATATTGATACACCTGGTGCATATCGGTGGCGTTATAGCCGGACTCGGAAATGCCCCACGGCACTGCACGTTGTCGGCCATATTCGATCTGGCGCGACACCGCGGCCTTGCAGGTCTGATCCAGCAAAGTGTTGTCGTAACTGGGCATGATCAGCCGCGGCATGAGATACTCGAACATCGAACCGCTCCACGAAATCAGGCTCACGTCGCCGCCATGACTGGTCAGCAGGCGGCCGAGTGCGAACCAATGCTTCTGCGGTACCTGCCCCTGCGCGATGAGCAGGAAACTGGCCAGGCGCGCCTCTGATGCCAGCAGGTCGTAGCAGGCCGGATCGCGGCGCCGTTCGCCCACGTCGTAACCTATGGTCAGCAAGCCGCGCGACGTATCGTAGAGAAACTCGAAGTCCATCATCGCCAGTTCACGGCACCGATTCACCAGATCGTCGATGATTGCGAGCCGCTCCACCGCAGCTTTATAACCGGGCACTTCCACCGCGGCTGCACCCGCTGACGACCGCGCTTCAGCGGAACCGGCGCTGTCTCTGGCCAATTCCGCCAGCGTCGGCATATTGCTGAAGTGCCGCGGCTCGGGCACCAGCATTCCAAGGTCGTCGCGAAGTGCGCAGCACTGCCGGTCGAAGGCCTGCGCCCAGTAATACAGTTGGCCATCGATATCAATATCCGCAGGCAGGCCTGCGACCAGCCCCCCGCCAGTCAGGTGAATCTCATCAAGCAAGCTGTCGGCCGCAGCCAGCGTCTGTGGCTCCCCGTTCCATGTGTGTGAGTGAAGTATGTCCTGCAGAATCCTGACTTGGTTCGCAAGCTCCGGGGCGGGTGATACAGGCAGGTGTTCGGCGAGCACCTGCAAGGTGTCCTGAAGTCCCTGAACCGCGTTTGATGACAGCACCGGACGATCTTTCAACTCGGCCAGTCCCGCTTGCAAGGTGAGCAAGCTGCCGGCCAGGTTGCCGCTGTCCACTGAAGAGACGTATTGCGGGCGCAGCGGTTGCAGCGTGCGGGTGTCGTACCAGTTGTAAAAATGGCCGCGGTAGCGTTCCAGCTTTTCCATCGTAGCCAGAGTGTTCCCGGTGCGGCGCAGAAATTCCCCGGCGCAGATATAACCGAAATCGTACGCAGCCAGGTTCGCCAGCAGCGACATGCCGATATTCGTGGGCGAGGTCCGCGAGGCGACAGCCGGAGCCGGATATTCCTGGAAGTTATCGGGCGGCAGCCAGTTGTCCTGGGGACCCACAAAGTCCGCGAAGAAGCGCCAGGTACGCCGGGCCGACGCCCGCAGGAACGCCCGTTGATCCGCGCTCAGGTCCGGTACGGGGGACACAAGCGGCCGGCTGATCCACCAGCCGACGACGGGCGACACCAGCCAGAGCAACACCACGGGCGCCCAGAACAACCCCTCCGCCGGGTGGATTTGCCACAGTGCAAAGGCCAGCACCAGCGCCACAACGGGTGCGACCCACATCTCCCTGAAAAACTGCACCAGCGTACGGCGCGCGTTGCGGCTCGCATAGGAGCGCAGTTGCCAGAGCAACAATCCGCGCCGAGTGAACAGCATCCGCACACCCGAACGCAGAATCGCATCCAGGCAGATTAGTGCGTCGTAGGGCAACATGACCAGCGTCAAACACGCGAGCGCGGTGGGGCGCCCCGCGGATCTGCCTGTCAGGAGCAGGTGCACCTGCCAGTCGCGCTCTTCCGGCTTGCGGATGAGTTCGACTATTGCTCCCAGCAAGGTGGGCAGGAACACCACAGCCACGACCAGCAGGGTCCAGAACCACGCCGGTCCCGGACCGAACAGCCAGCCTCCTGCCAGCAAGGCAAACAGCGACGGCGCCACGAGGCTGCGTCGAAGGTTGTCGAAGAGTTTCCACACCGATAGGGCGGTGAGCGGGTTCGGTTGCCGCCCGGTTTTCGATCCCTTTAACCCGGACGGTCCCGGCACGCGCGGGAGCAGCCAGCCGGCAAGCTGCCAGTCGCCGCGTATCCACCGGTGTCGCCGGCTGGCCTCCATGGCGTAACTGGCCGGGTGCTCTTCAATGAGTTCGACATCGGTCACCAGTGCCGAACGCGCGTAGCCGCTTTCCAGAAGATCGTGACTGAGAATGCAATTCTCCGGAAAGCGTCCATCGACGGCCTGGCGAAACGCGTCCACGTCGTAGATGCCCTTACCGATGAACGACCCCTCCCCGAACATATCCTGGTAGACATCCGATACCTGGCGGCTGTAGGGATCGACGCCTGACTCACCCGCGAACAGTTTCGTAAAGCGTGACTGGCTTGCACTGGTCAGGCTGATCGACGCGCGTGGTTGCAGGATCGCGTAGCCTTCGACAATGCGTCCCTTGTCGGCATCGAACACCGGCCGATTGAGTGGATGAGCCATGTTACCGATAAGTGTGCGGGCTGCGTCGCGGGGTAGTTGCGTGTCGGTGTCCAGGGTGATGACGTACCTGATCGAAGGCAGGATAGAGGCATCACCTCCAGTATCCGGGAAGGCTGTTTGCTCCCCTCCCCGCAGCAAGGCGTTGAACTGTTCCAGTTTGCCGCGCTTGCGTTCATATCCCATCCACACCCGTTCGTCGGGATTCCACACCCGGGGCCGGTGAAACAGATAGAAGATGCACGGCCGGTCCTCGCGGTAGGTCTCGTTGAGGGCCTTGACAGCAGCGCGCGCGCGGGCGAGCAAAGCGTCGTCGTCTGGCAAAGTGCGCTCGGGCGCGTCAGGGAAATCGGTCAGCAGGGCAAAGAACAGATTTGGATCGCGATTACCGAGATAGCGAATCTCCAGGGCCTCGAGAAGATCATCGATGTCCTGGGGCCCGCTCAGCAAGGTGGGGACAACCACCATCGTGCGGTGAACGGCAGGTATTCCTTGCGAAAAATCCAGGCGTGGTAAGGCGCGCGGCGGCAAGACGAGTGTGACGAGCTGGTTCACCAGCGGAACGGCCAGCGCCGACACACCGATGATGCCGGTAATCGTAAAGAACCAGTAGCGCCAGTCTCCCGGCACGAAGCCGCCGAAAGAGAACAGCACCACCGATGTCGAAAGCAGCGTGAGCAACAGGATGGGTCCGAGGTAAAGGAACAGGCGGAAATGCCGGCTCGCCCGACTGACCCGTTTGTTCCACGGCAGCTGGCAGCCGACCGCACGCTCCAGACTCTGCCGTCCGTGATCGATCAGGTAGTATCCGACATGCGCGCTGCGGTCGCCGGTGCCTGATCGGGCCGCAGCGGCCTGCGCGAGAACCACGGCTTCGCGTGCCACCGCTAGTTCACTGCGCGAACTACCCCGCGCCACGTCTTCGATGACATGCCGGTACCGGTCGCGGGTGGCGAAATCCTGGCTGGCATGCATCCCCGCCGGGTCTTCACGCAATGTCTGTTCAACGACACTGAGCGACTCGACGTAATTCCTCCAGTCCATTGCGCCGATGAAACGCAGGCTACCGACACTGTTGGCGATGGAAATCTGGTTGGTCGCCGCCGTTCGGCCAGCCGCCGCCGACAATTGCGTTGCGGTCACCCCTTGTTCGAGCAGTTGTTGCTCGAGCCAGGTTTGAACAAACGCCATGACAGGCCCCTGAGCCTGGAGTCTGGCGTAAAACTCCTCCACAAACGGCGCGGTCAGAGCTACATCGGCGTTGGCAAACTCCGCCAGCAACTGGATAAGCTGTTTCGGTTCCCTTTCTGCCGTCGCCAGCATGCGGTCTGCCCAGGCGATAGCCGCGTCGCGCTCCTCGCGCCGACGGGCGATACGTACCCCGACGCGCCGAAGGTTTTCCAGCAGCGCCAGCTGCAGCATGATCGGGAATGCCCACAATTCGCCCAGCCGCAACGGTTCAACGGTCTGGTAGGCGGCAATGAACTGGGTCGCGTTGTCACTGTCGACACGCCCGTCCATGTGAGAGATCAACTCCAGCGCCAGGTCATAGATGCGGGGGAAACCGGCTGACGGACCATCAGCCAGTCGCGGCAACTGCCGGCTGTAGCCGCGCGGCAGGTGCCGACGCGCCAGACCGATCTGCTGCTCGATGAGATACAAATTGTCCAGCAACCAGGCCTCTGCCGGCGCGATCCGTTGTCCCGGCGTGGCTGCCGCCGCTGTGACGACGTCATATGCCGCCAGCAGAACGCGGGCATTGTCCGCCAGCCGTGGCAACAACCGGTCAGGCCCGGGACGCGCGTCGATGCGATGCTGGCCAGCCAGGGTTACCGCATGACGCTTGAGCTGCTCAATACTGAACAGCTCGGCGCGCAGCAACTCCGTATCCGGGTCATTGCGCAGCGCACTCCGGGTGCGCGCCGAAAACCCTAGCTCTTTAATGACTATGTAATTCTCCTTGATTGAACTCAGGGTGGCCGCGCAGCACGCGCGTTATCAACTGAGTTTGCCAACGGCGAGTCGGATCAACATCGCCAGCGTGACGGAATTGCCCAGTTCACCCAATGGCAGCGGCAACCAGGAGTTCGCGGACACACGTCAAGGAAGCGCTGATCAATGCGTTATCGCAACCAAAGGGCACCTGTGACGGTCAGGTTATAAACGAGGAACAAAGTGCCCTAAAGGATACCCTTTACGCTAACGAAGCAATCCCTGTCACTAGGACGCCCTCGCGTCCGCTCGGGACGCCTGCGGCGGATCGCTTCCCGCCGCGGCCTTCGGCCTTGCGGCTAAAGGCGGGTTCGCTCGCAATGGCAGGTCGAGCGAATCGAGCAGAACCTCCTTACGTACTCAGGGTTCGGTAGTCACGCGTGGCGGAGCTGGATTGCATAGCAATGAGCACTGCTGTCGCGACGAGCGGTGGCACAATTGCCGGCAATACTGTCTGTTGCCTTGATCTAGCCGCGCAGTGTTCACCTATCAGACTGATATTCCTGTCAGCCTGATAAAGTTTACCGAGACCTCTCAACGTCCAGGAAATCCCTGGATTCCTTCTTCGACTTCTTCGCGGCCTTCTTTTCTTTCGGCGTCATAGCCGGTTTCTTCTTGTCTTCCCTGTGACTGCTGCGTTCTTTTGTCATGATGTTTGCTCCAGATAGTTGATGGGTGATCGTCAGGCAAACTGCTGCCATACCCGGCCGCCTGAGCCTGGCCACTGATCGTTTGGCGAGGTGTTACAGCGTACTGAACGCCGAGGGAAGGTTGTTCGCCCTT
>JASFKW010000114.1:0-12186 GCA_050118435.1 Gammaproteobacteria bacterium
GTTGATAGCAGGCAACCGGGGGAGTTCTCAGATGGACCCTCACCCGGATATGCCTGTTCGGCAGCGCTCCGACCGGGGCCAATCCGAGAGCCACTTCGGAGCGCAGAATGGTGCCATCAACACCTTCGCCGCCTTCCCGCCGGACCGCTTCCCCATTGCCACGTTATGCGAGTGTCGACATCGAGCCCGAGCGCCTGCCTGCGAACGGGACAGAAATCGAAGTCGATGCAATGCTGAGTGAGCACCGCTTTGCGGGGGCGTCGTTCACAAAGTCTTCAGGTACTCGATGACGGCCCGGCGCTGTGACTCGCTGAGCGCATCACCAAAGGTGTGTCCCGCGTTCGAATAGCCTTCCAGGGTGGTGTCGTATATCCGCTTGCGAATCGCCGGATCGTCCGCCTCCGCCTTGCCCTGCGAGAGCTCCCGATAATTCCAGCCAAGCGCATCGGGGTCGTAGTCGGTCGAATCGAATGAGCGGGTCCAGTAGGCAGGTCGTGTGCTACTGTCGAGCAGTGCGTGAATGGTCGGAACCGAGCCGTTGTGCAGATAAGGCGCCGTGGCCCAGACGCCGTCCAAGGGCGGCGCGATGTAACCGCGTGCCGGTCGAGCCTCGGAGATCCCTCCGTACCAGGATCGATTGAACCATTGCACGAAGCGATCGGAGCCTTCATAGGCCTGCAGCGCATACGCCGGATCCGTGCCTACCGCGTCGAGGTCCACCACCAGGTTCGGGTAGCTGCCTGTCGCCCGATAGCTGCCGTGACATCCGGAGCAATGAGTCTGAAAAACCTCGGCGCCGTCTTGGGCGAGCGCGTCATCGACCGCAAAAGGATACTCGGGTCGCTCGAGCGAGGCGATGTACGCTCGCACGTTGGTGAAGTCACGATCAATGGCGCTGGCCTCCTCCACGTCGTCGGTGCAGACCAGCGACTTCATCATCATGAAGCGCGCATGATCGCCGCGGCCCATGGCGTTGTAGAACATCGCATGCTTCTTACTCATGCGCCACCACGGCGGGACACTTGCGGGCATCGGTTGCTCGGGCGGCAGCTCGAGCAGCGGTTGCTCGGACCAGGCGAGCGTGTCCGGATCGCGATGCGCGATCAGGGCGAGCGTGAGGTTCGGTGCCGGATTGACCCCGACGGTATCGGTGATCATGTAGGGGGCGATAGCGGTGATGCGCTGGGCCCACTTGCGCCAGGCGGCCGTCTCCTCAGCGCCGGAGACATAGGCGCCGATCGCATCGACCAGCCTGCGCGGGTCTTCGGTGAAATCGAGCGACTCGTTGCCGAGGCCGATGATAAGCTCACCGTTGAAGACACCGCCGTGGCACAGGAGGCAGTTGGCCGAGACGATCTCCACCCCAGCGGCATTGCGATGCGCGGTGAGATAGTAGGGGAGCTGGGCGTTACGGCCTCGACGCCCGGGCAGGCGCGGTAGCGAGTCCGGCGGCTGCGCCGTGCGGACCCAGGCGGAGTACGGCATCCCACAGGTCACATAGCCGCCGTTGACGAGGATGTCATAGCCGGCCACCGGATCGCCCGGGCGCTGCTCAGCCGCGGGCACGGGTCCCGGCTCGGCCTTGGTGAGGTCGTCGTCCGCGGGCTGTTTGCAGCCGGTCAGCGACACAAACACAACCGCGACGGTCGCCCACCTGTGGCGCCATCGGCGCGACGGAAAAGGGGTTGGAAGCACCGTTGTCCTACCCATTGCTCTGGTACTCTTGCAACTCGGGCGCCCCTGAGGTGCGCTGCAACAGCACTAGTAACCCGTCAGCTGCACGAGACCATTGCCGACCGTCGCCGATTGCGTGCTGATGCGCATCGGTCCGGCCCAGAACGGAAGCCAGGCGACACCGGCCTGGTCCTCATGGTACGGCGACAGCACCAGCTCGAGTGCATGATCTGGGATGTGCAGCGACCAACGGACAGGATAGCGCGCGCCGGTGTCGTCGTTCTTCCAGTAGTCGCTGGGGCCGAGCCGCACATCGCCGCTGTCCAGCACCAGCGGGCGCCCATCGGTGCCGATCAGCAAGCCCGTCGTATCCGGATTGCCGCTGCCGTCCACCCGATGGATGCGGCTCAACAGCAGCTCGCGTCCATCCCTCAGGTGAAGGGTGAACCTGTCCACGGCCACCGGTCCACCGGGCAGCGGCAGCTCCCCCCAGGCGTGTTCCATGGACATCGTACCGTGAACGGCCAGCTCGGTCTCGTCCATCCGAAGCCTGCCTTCGGCGCCGAGCCGCGGCTGAAGGTAGAAGTGGAAGGGTGAGCCCTGTCCGGTATCGATAACCTCGTTCTCGTCGATCAGCGGTTTTTCATTGAGCAACGTCAGCGTGAGCACGACCTCGCCGGTTCGCGATTGCGCCGTCAATGCCAGAGCCGGCGCCGCCCCATCCATTTGCTCCAGCTTCCAATCGTCCACCCATACCCGCCGGGGCTCGGCGCTGGCGCCCGCCAGCCCGATCGCGGCACGACTGACCCGAACGTCGGTACGCAGCCGTCCTCCGACCGGGTCCGACACCGAGAACACCGCCGCATAGACATCGGTGGCCGCCCATCGGGAAGCCCGATCAGGCGGATCGGCCAGCAGGCCGAAGCGCAGCATCGTGAGCTGGACACCGAGGCGATTCCCCTGCCCGTCCTCGAGGCTGCCCGCCACATTCCACCACTCGGTCCGGTATGCCGGGTGCGGACCGTAATCCGCTGGAAAGCTGAATTCATGCGGGGACCGGGGACGCACGAATCCCTCGCTTTCGCCCAGCAGGGCCCAGGGCGGTGCATCCGCGCCGGTGTACGCGCCCCGGTCATCGTCCAGCCTAAAGACCAGGTACAGCGCGACAGTCACCGTCACGAGGACGACGAAGATGAGGATGGCGGTCGGACGCCCACGGCTCATCGGCAACACTCGCTGTGCCCTGCGCCTCCCGATACGGCCGCCGCGTGAAATTCCCTCACCTCGAGTCTCCGGAAATCTCGCAGGCCCGCGTCAGGCCGGCGCCGTCGCGGCCGTGCGGGGGACCGCGAGCCAGGCCGTGCACGGGGCGATGCCAGCGAGAAAATCGCCCGTCGCGGTCAGTGCCTGCACGCCGTCGCTCGTGCGCACGGCCAGCACGGTGTCCCTTCAGGCAGTATAAACCGCCTTTTCGTTCGGCAGCACTCCCTCGCCGCGTTCTTCGGCGCCCCCGGGCAGCCCTCGATCTGGCTTGGCAATTGCAGCTGAGCCGCATTCCGGCGTCCGAATCCACCCCGACGACGGGTTCGCGACCCTGTCTTGCCCCGTGGCGCTGGCCCCGCAACTCCGGATGGTCATCGACCGGACCCGCGATTAATGCGATCCTATGTCAGATGGTTATAGATTCCAGTGCCCTGGCCTGACGCTGGCCTTTACATCTATGTCGCAGTATTTCGATCAAAAAGCCGCTGACTGGGATGCCGACGAGAGGAGAAAACAACTTTCTTCGGCCATCGGATCCTCGATACTGGCGAACGTTCCGCTGCATTACCGGATGGAGGTTCTGGATTTCGGCGCCGGAACAGGTTTGATCAGCGCGCACGTCGCACCCCGTGTGCGCAAGATCGTCGCCGTTGATACCTCGCAAGCCATGCTGGCGACACTCGCCGCCAAGCCGGAGCTGCGCGGCAAGGTTGAGCCCGTCTGTGTCGATATTACCGAGACTCCCCTGGGTGCACGCTTCGATCTGCTGATAAGCGCCATGGCCATGCATCACGTGCCCGATACAGGGGCACTCATCCAGACGTTTGCCGACCATCTTAAGCCTGCTGGCAGGCTGGCGCTGGCCGATCTTGACACCGAGGATGGCAGTTTCCACCCTGATGAAACGGCCGGCGTCTTTCATCACGGCTTTGATCGCGGAGAACTGCAGGCGATGCTGGAAATGCGCGGCTTCGTGGATATCCACTTTTTCACCGCACACACGGTCATGAAAGACGAAAAGCGCTATCCGGTATTTCTGGTAACCGCCACGAAAAAACGGGTTGCATAATGAGCACGCGATCCCATGATGCCCCGACCAACGCAAAGCGCCGGAAGCAGTCCCGAGAGCGAGCCTTGCGCGATTCTGCCGCACCATGAAAAAAGCCCCGCCGGGTCGGCGGGGCTTTTTCATGACGGGTGCCTGTCAAGCTATCGCCAGGTCGAACGGAAATTCGCATGGCAACCGTGGCAGGTGGCCCGCAGTTTGGTGTAAGCCTCGAACACCTCTTGCGGCACGGCCTCGCCTTCACTTCTCCAGCGACTGTAGGGGCCACGCATGCTCCAGTCCGGCGACCAGGCACGACCAGCGCTGATATCCTCGGGACTCGGCTGCTTTTCCAGCGCATCGGCCAGTTCGCCGGCCGCTAGCTTCAGGGCCTCGGCATTGGCTTTGAAGCTCTCCATATCACCGATCCTGGCTCGGGAAAACGGGCCCATCCGCCGGCCGCCCGGCTCGAACAATCGCGTGAGGTTTTCGCCGGCACTCGCTTCGATCTGTCGTGCAAGGCCGATCGCTTTGGCGCGGTCGAAGGTGCGTCGTCCCGACAGCATGCGTGCCACGTCCTGCATGGCCGCTTTGTGGTCGTGCATCTCGTCCCGGCGTTCGTGCATCTGATCGAGGGTCCGGCCATAGCCGCTGAAAGGATAGTCGGACCAGGGACCGCCGCCCCAGCCGGGCTCGGACCAGGGACCGCCACCCCAGCCGGGCTCGGACCAGGGACCGCCGCCCCAGCCGGGCTCGGACCAGGGACCGCCACCCCAGCCCGGCTCGGACCAGGGACCGCCACCCCAGCCGGGCTCGGACCAGGGGTCACCCCATGGGCCACCCCAATAGGCCTGAGCACCTGCCGCGATTGTCATTGCACCGCCGAGCACTGCGGCGCCGATCAGGAATTTGATTCTGGTTGTCGTCATAGCTCTCCCCTTTGATCGAGAACCCCCGCCCACCGGGAGTCGGAAAACACCTGTAATTGTCCCGGTAACTATAGTTGAAGCCACTCGCGTTTTCATCCCAACCCGGTCGTCAGATATACCAGGGCGCCGGAGCCCGCGCTCTCCCAGTCAGGTCAGTGATAGCGCGTTCTGGCTAATGCAAAACCCTGGCCCTGCCCGGGACCCGGTGGATAAACACCGCCTCTGAAGGACCACGAAAATCGGCAGCGGCGGCCTTCGGTTCACCGTTTTTAGTCCTGACCGCGCCGCCAGCCCGTCCTCCGGCACCTTCCCTGGCGCGATCCGCCCGGCTGCTGCAACCGGAATCCCCGGCTGGTCCCTCGGGGACTCCCTGCCTTCGCATGACTCGGCTATGGTTATAGGCTGAGCCTCTCCGGTGGTCTCGGAGACGGCCTCGGGGCGCGCTCCGGGGCCGGGACGATGGCCCGGAAGGAAGCTCAGCACGACGTTATCGCCTGAGGAGTGAGCCATGTACTACGCAACGATCAAAACGAACACCGACACCGACGCCGAGGTGATTGCTGAAGACCCGTCCTTTGCCACCGTCTGGGCCTCTCTCGGCGAGAAGGTATGGGAGGAGCACAATCGCCTCCGGGAGCACCACCCCAGCACCGATTTCTGGGTGGACATAAGCATGAGTGACGAGCACGGTGCCGTTGTCTGCAACTGGGTATTCGGCCACACCGACTGACAGGCAAAGTCTGGGAGGGATGACCGGAAGAAAGAAGGTACAATCGCAGAGTACTCACGAAGCCACCGTCCTGGCCACTTTGTCTCCCTCCGGAAATGAACAGCATGACCTCCACTGAGTGGCCGACTCTGCGGCATTCAGTCTTGTCCCGGGCGTGCACCTTGACACTCGCGCTGGCGCTGGTGGGCTGCGCGAGCGAGGGACAGAAACCGCCTCGGCAGACCGAAAACCGGTTGAAATACGCAATCGGGCAAAATGAACGCTGCCAGAAGTGGCTGAGAGCACACGACGTTTTTCAACGCCTGGAGGACATATTTATCCTGAATCCGGATGACATTCATGCGGCAGACAAGGTGCTCATCCAAAGGACCGCGACGGATGGCGAGAAGCAGGACCTGCTGCGCTCGCACAACCTTCAGGCCGTCTGCAGAAAAGACAATCTCGAAAACTTCGGCGACCTACACCCTGATTTCGCCGCCCTGCTGGCGAAGTGGTATGCAGAAGACGACCGGTTGCTGCTGGAGCTTCTCAACGATCGGGTCGCTGTCGGCGAAGCCAATGCGATTACCCGGAAGCGGATGGCCCAGCGACCGACGCAGGCGGCTGGCGCTGAACCGAAGATCACACAGCAGCTCGAAGCCCGTGAGCCAACGGATATGGCAGACCGACAGAGCGCAATCACGGCCATGCAGCAGTGGCATCACCAACAGCAGCTGCTTCTGAAGCACTACAGAACGACGCAATCAACAGTCAGACCAACAATAATCATTTGCGATTACACCGCCGACGGCATTGCCTGCACGAAGTATTGATGTCCTTGCGGCGACCTCGTGGGAGCGCCGGCCGGGTTCTCGAGCCCCCGGTCTGGCGCATCCCCGGGTGGACGCTGGCTCGGCGCGATCCCCCCGGACATGACCGCGCACCACCCCGGGCTGTCTGAACACATTGTTTGATAAGACTTTCCGGATGTTGCCAGAGAGGAGGTTTTATCCTGGCCGCAGACTCGGGATAATGCGCTTCGATCAACCAAACGAGATACGAGTGTCGCCATGGCAATGGAAGATCACCGGATAATCAGGCGTGACAACCGGATCCCGCCGCGCGCCAAGGCACTGATGGTCCTGGTCGCCGTCGTCACGCTCATTGCCGTCTGGCTGGTTCCCGGCGAGGATCAGGAGGTGCCGCCTGCCCTGCCGGAGCTGGCGAGTCCGCCAGAGGCGGGCCAGGCGCTCGCGCTGCCGCAGCCCCCGACGGATGAGGCTGAAGGCGCGGCCGATTACCGCGACGGCGACAGAGCGAGGGCCATCATTACCGAAATGCGCGGGGATAACACGGAGCCCGATGCCGACGCGGTCTTCGCCGAGGCGGAACAGTTGCACAGCGAGGGTCGGCTGGATGACGCCTATCTCCTCTACCGGTTCGCGGCGCGCCGGGGCCACGGGCAGGCAGCTCTGGCGCTCGCGGCCCAGGCCGACCCGGCCTTCTACGCGGCCGGGACCAGCATCCTGCCGGGACCCGACGCCCAGCAGGCCTACCGGTGGTATCGGGCGGCGGCCGCAGCCGGCAACGAGGAGGCCGTGGCACGCCTGCAAGGTCTTCGCGAGCGGGTGGAGCAGTCCGCTGCCGACGGTGATCCGGCTGCCAGGCGCCTGATGCTCCAATGGCAGTAGTTTGAGCCGAAGCTCCGTGAACGGCCGCAGTATTCCGAGGTGAGATACATGAAACACATCGTTCTGGTCGCCTTTATCGCCATGACGCCGCTGCTGGCAGCGGCTGCAGAACCCGTGGACGGCGGCGACAGGCCACTGCTGATGGAAGGAAAACACACCCTGTACCAGCGCGTGCTGTCGGCACCCGGCGCGCGGCTTGCCGCCGAGCCCGGCGGCCCGGGGCGCGGCGAAGTGGTGCCGTTCACTTCCTTCTATGTGTACGCGCGCCGTGAGCACCGCGGAACGCAATGGGTTCAGGTCGGAACCGACCGTCACGGCACCCGCACGGGCTGGCTGCCCGCGGCGAGCACCCTCGAGTGGAATCACGGGCTGACCGCGGCCTTTCGCAACCCGGCCGACCATGATCGGGTGCTTCTTTTCAAGGACAACGCTTCGCTGCGCCGTCTGGCTCAGGAGCACGACCTGACAGCCTACGAGCGCCTTTATGAGCAGGCGCAGGAGGAGGTGATGCCCCCGGAGTCACCGGTCGTGGCCATCCAACCGCCGGGCTTTGTCGACATCCAGGAGGATTTCTATCTCATTCCCATCCGGCAGCACGCGGACGTTTACCTGGGCAACGAGCAGGCGCGTATGCTGCAGGTTTCCAGCGTCCCCTTGCCCCGCAATGAAGCGGACACCGCACGCAAGACTGCGGTCGCAAGGCGGGCCTACACGGCGGGCCTGGCGTTCGTCATCGACTCCACCCTGTCGATGGACCCCTACATCGAGCGCACCCGCGAAGCGGTCAGGAAGATCTACGACACGCTCGGCGATGCCACCCTGCTCGGGGATGTGAGCTTCGGCCTGGTCGCGTTCCGGGACAGCCTGAGCACGGCCCCGGCACTGGACTACCTGGTACGCACCTACGTCGATCTGGAACAGGGCCGTGATGCAGCGAGCTTTCTGTCCCGGGTCAACTCACTGCGGGCCTCGAGCGTCTCGAGCAGGGATTTCGTCGAGGACGCCTATGCAGGGGTCAAGCAGGCGATCGAGACGCTGGACTGGTCGGACTACGAGGCACGATATATCGTGTTGATCACGGATGCCGGTGCCCGCGACGGCGATGACCCGCTGTCGAGCACCGGCATGGGGGCAGAAACCCTGCGGGAGCTGGCCCGGGAGAAAGACATCGCTATATTCGTGCTGCATCTGCTGACACCGTCCAGCATGGCCAACCATGCAGCGGACGCCGCACAATATCAGGCGCTGGCCGATTTTCCCGGCATCGGAAGCCTCTACTACGGAGTGCCAACCGGCGATGTCGGGAAGTTCGGCGAGGCACTGGATGCGCTGGCGGGTCAGATCACCGAGCAGGTTCGCCTGGCCGCCACGGATAAGCGACCTGCGCCCCCTGTTGCCCCCCCGAGTGATGACACGCAGCTGGCCGAGCTCCAGGCAAAGGTGGCGAAGCTCGGTTACGCCCTGCGCATGAAATATCTGCGCGAGACCGAGGGCGGTCAGGTCCCCAAGGTCTTCGATGCCTGGCTGCTGGATCGCGACTTCCGTCACCCGGAGCGCGCGGCCGTGGATGTCAGAGTGCTGCTCACCCGCGACCAGCTCTCGGACCTGCACGACATCCTCGCGGCAGTGCTCGAGAGAGCCGAGGAAGGCATGCTCTCGCCCCAGAACTTTCTCGACGAGCTGCAGAGCCTCGCCGCAACCATGACCAGAGACCCGGGCCAGCTGGGCGCTACCACCGCGACCACCGTGGGACCAGGCAACAGCCTCGCGGATCTCGGCTTTATGCGGGAGTATATAGAAGACCTCCCCTACACGCCCGAGGTGATGAATTTATCCCTGGACGACTGGCAGAGCTGGTCGACGAAACAACAGGTCGCTTTCGTCACCCGCCTGGAGGACAAGCTCGACTATTACCGCGCGCTGCACGACCACACGGATCTCTGGGTGAGCCTGGACAACGGGCCGATCACCGGTGACTCTGTCTATCCCGTGCCGCTGGAAGTGCTGCCCTAGTACGCCTGCAATCTCACGTTGCAGGAGTACTGAGATCTGTTGACAGCCGCCACACTGGACAACGTGAATAGCCATCCCGCATCCACCCCGCGAGCAACTGGAGCACTTGTGTATCACCTGCGCGATGTCGTCAAGACGCGTGAGGCCGAGGGCGTCGCCTTTCGCCTCAGAGTGCCCAGCCTGCAGATCGCCTTGGGCGAGAAAATCGCCTTGAGGGGGGAATCCGGGTGCGGTAAATCGACCCTGCTCGACATGCTGGCATTCATCCTGAAGCCGTCCGAGACCGGGGCCTTCCGCTTCCGGCCCGAAGGCGACAAGGAGCCCCTGGACGTGGATGCCTACTGGAAAGCAGGGAAGCTCAACCAGCTGGGCGATCTGCGCAAGCGACATATCGGTTACGTAATACAGACGGGTGGCCTGCTACCCTACCTCACGGTCCGTGACAACATGGACCTCTGCCGCAGAGTGCTCGGCCTCGGACGCGACGGGACCGTCGAGCATCTGGCTGCCGAGCTCGGCATCGCCAATCACCTCAACAAGCTGCCGGCTTCTCTGTCCACCGGTGAGCGCCAGCGGGTGGCCATCGGCCGGGCACTGGCTCACAAGCCGGCCATCGTCATCGCCGACGAGCCCACCGCGTCACTCGATCCGTACGCGGCACAGAAGATCATGTCCCACTTTATCGGTCTGGTGGAGGAGCTCAACATTACGGTGATTCTGGCCAGCCACGCCTGGCGCCATATCAAGAAGCTCGGCCTGCGGCAGCTCAGCCACAGAACCGTGCGTCATGCGGACACCAACCTGACCGAGACCATAGTAAGCGGTTGATTCATGGCCATACCCCTAACCAAGGCTTTTCGTCTGGCGACCCGCGACTACCTGCACGAGTCGCAGATGTCCTTCTGTTTCGTGATCGCCCTGGCGGCGGTCCTGGGACCCATGATGGTGTTGTTCGGGCTCAAGTTCGGCATCGTGGGCGCCATGGTCAATCAGTTGATCGAAGACCCCCGCAACCGGGAGATACGTCCCGTCAGCAGCGGACGTTACGACCATGGCTGGCTGGAGAATGTGCGCGCCCGACCGGACGTGTCCTTTCTGGTGCCGCGCACCCGCAGCATCGCCGCGACGATCGAGCTGAGCAGCGACGGCTCGTCGCGCCATGTACGCGCCGAGCTGATTCCGTCGGCCCAGGGCGATCCGCTGCTTCCGCCCGGCGCGCTGCCTGAAGGCGTTACGCGTGTCGTGCTGTCACAGTCTGCAGCCGAAAAGCTCCAGGTCCGGGCCGGAGACACGCTGGACGGCAGCCTTGCGCGGCAGTTCCGCGGCAACAAGGAACGGGTCCACCTGCCCCTGTCGGTCGCAGCCGTCGCGCCGGCGCAGGCGTTTTCGCGCGACGGCGCCTTCGTCTCGGTGCCCCTCCTCGAGGCCCTGGAGGATTTCCGCGATGGTCGTGCGGTACCGAGCATGGGCTGGGACGGGGATCGGGGAAACAGCCGCCGGACCTACCCGAGCTTTCGACTCTACGCGCGGTCAATCTATGACGTGGCGGGGCTGCGCGACGCATTCGCCGACCTTGGGATCGATGTACACACCCATGCCGCCGACATCGAGCGCGTACAGCACATCAACCAGAACCTTACCGCCATCTACTGGGCGATCGCGGTCATCGGCTTGCTCGGCTTCTCGCTCTCGCTGGGTGCCAATCTGTGGGCCAACGTCGATCGCAAGCGAAAAGAGCTGTCGGTGCTGCGCCTGGTGGGATTTCGCACCCTGGATATCGCCTGGTTTCCGATGGTGCAGGCACTCTACACAGGCATCCTCGGCTGGGCGCTGGCGCTGGGACTCTACCAGGCGGTCGCCTGGACCATCAACGCCATGATGGCCTCACAGCTGGATGAGGGGCAACAGGTGTGCCGGCTGCTGCCGCACCATTACGAGATAGCCCTGGCTCTGACGTGCGGCGCCGCCGTGATTTCAGCGGGGCTCGCGGGGCTGCGCTCGGCCAGGGTCGAGCCCTCCGAAAGCCTGCGGGACCTTTGAGCGACGCGCAGATTACGCGGACAGGCCCCTGGCCCTCGCCAATCCCTGCGACTCAGCGACGCGGAAAAACACTATCAGCATCAGTAAGGTATGTTGGTGACAGGCCGATAATCTCACATAATTCAGTAACGGCGAGGAACGCGCCCGGCTTCGCGGCGTATACTTTATTGTTATGAAAATCGGCATCATGCTCCGGTATCTGGATCAGCACCCGGGCGGGGTGATGACCTACACGAGGAGCCTGTTGCGCGCGCTGCTGAACATAGACTCAGGGCACGAGTTCCTGCTCATGTACCAAAACCCCGCATATATGGGGACGTATGCCCGCCACAATGTCCGCGAAATCACTGTGCAAATGCCGTCTAAATTTGGCTGGGATCAGCTGGCGGTGCGTTCCATTGAGAAAAGGGAAAAGCTCGACCTGATCTTCAATCCGAAATACTCCGTTCCATTTCTGGCCGAGTGCCCCACCGTATTCGTGTGTCACGGGCTCGATTGGTACGTGATGCCCTGGGGTTCCCGCTTTACCGACAGACTCAGCCACCGGTTTCTGATCCCCCGTTACGCACGAAAGGCGGACGCGATCATCGCAGTCTCGGACGATGCACGACAGTAGGGAGATTGTTCCACGACTCCGTCACCACCTTGACGTTAGGCGGAGCTGCGTGCAACTACGTCTAAAAGACGCTTCGAAAATACGCAGAAAAGATATTCTCATAATATCAGCTATTTTCTGGTTGGGCGCATTTTTCCTCTACCTTGCCTATCACCATTGGGGCACATCTGTAATCGATGACATCTACAATGAACGCTCACTTGGCT
>JASFKW010000115.1:0-12121 GCA_050118435.1 Gammaproteobacteria bacterium
CGCCGCGATCGCGGAGGCCACAGCGAAACCTCCCGCGCCGCCGAGCCTGCGGCGGCCTGCAAGGCCATTTCAGAGGCTCCACTTGGGCGGACGCGTAGACCGCCTGGTGTCCGTCCCCGCCATCCCGGATGGAGCAGAGCCTGTCAACGGTTACCGGCCTCTACCAACAAGGAGCAACAGCATGACGCAGGCATTCCGATGGTCTCGGCCCTGGTTGACACTGGCCGCCCTGGCGCTGGCGCCCGATCCGGCGTGGCCCGTCGAAAGCGTAATTGAGCCATCCGACTTCACGTCCCATTGGGCCAGCTGGCTGGCGGTCGGCCTGTTCGTCATCGCCTATGGCTTCGTTATCGCCGAGGAATCGCTGCACCTGCGCAAATCGAAGCCCGTGATGGTGGCCGCGGGCCTGATCTGGGTCATCGTCGCCCTGGTATACGCGGACGCAGGCGACATCCACACACCCGAGCAGGCGATCAAGCACAACCTGGAGGACTTTGCCGAGCTGTTTCTGTTCCTGCTGGCGGCCATGACCTACATCAACACCATGGACGAACGCGGCGTGTTCGACAGCCTGCGCGCCTGGCTGGTCAGCCGAGGCTACTCATTGCGCAAGATCTTCTGGGTCACCGGCCTGCTGGCGTTCTGCATCTCGCCGGTCGCGGACAACCTCACCACCGCCCTGCTGATGGCGACCGTCGTCATGGCCGTGGGGGGCAGCAACCACAGATTCGTTGCCGTGGCGTGCATCAACATCGTCGTCGCCGCCAATGCGGGCGGGGCTTTCAGCCCCTTCGGCGACATCACGACGCTCATGGTCTGGCAGAGGGGCGTCGTCCGTTTCGAGGAGTTTTTTGTCCTGTTCCTGCCCTCGGTGGTGAACTGGCTGGTTCCGGCGGTGATTCTCGGTCTGACGGTGCCCGCCGGCGCCCCCGATGCCCACCAGGCGAAGGCGCGACTGCAGCACGGCGCCTGGGTGGTCGTAGGGCTGTTCCTGCTCACCATCACCATGGCGGTCTCGGCGCACAACTTTCTGCACCTGCCGCCGGTGCTCGGCATGATGACCGGCCTGGGTTTCCTGAAGCTGTTCGGCTACTACCTCAAGCGCCGCTCGAACTTCTACCCCGAGCAACCCACCGAGTCACCGGGCGCCAGTGCGCTGGAGCTCGAGCGACAGGGACAACCCGCCCCCAGACCGACCCCCTTCAATATTTTCAAGTCGCTGGAGCGCGCGGAATGGGACACTCTAATGTTCTTCTACGGCATCATTCTCTGTGTCGGCGGGCTCGGCACCCTGGGTTATCTGGCGGTGGGCTCGCAGCTCATGTACGGCAATCTCGGGACAACCGGGGCCAACATCCTGGTCGGACTGCTTTCCGCGCTCGTCGATAACATCCCGGTGATGTTCGCGGTGCTGGCGATGCAGCCGGCCATGGATCTCGGACAGTGGCTGCTGGTCACGCTCACCGCGGGCGTCGGCGGCTCCCTTCTGTCCATCGGCTCTGCCGCCGGCGTCGCCGTGATGGGCCAGGCGCGGGGCATCTATACGTTCTTTTATCACCTGAAATGGAGCTGGGCCATCATGCTGGGCTACGCCGCCAGCATCTGGACGCACTTCCTGCTCAACGCGACGCTGTTTGATGCAGGCTGACGGCATGCCGTTATCCGAACGCTCGGACACAAAAAAGGCAGAGCCCGGGCTCTGCCTTTTTTGTCAATAACACGCGCTGAGGCGCCTGGTACTAGGAAACCTTCTTCACCGCCTCTTCCAGCAGTGGCTTCAGCTCGCCTTTCTGAAACATTTCCACGGTGATGTCGTGCCCGCCGATGAGCTCACCGTTGACATAGACCTGAGGGAAGGTGGGCCAGTTGGCAAAGCGCGGCAGGTTCGCAAAGATCTCCGGATCGGCCAGCACATTGACATGAGCAAACTCGATCCCGCAGGCCTGCAACACCTGGGCTGTCCGACTGGAGTATCCGCACATCGGCATCTGTGGCGTGCCCTTCATGAAAATGACGACCGCATTGCTGTCGACAGCCTGTTTGATCCGTTCCATCACGTCCATAGGTTTAACCTCTCAACGCAGTACATTTGCCGTGATGCAGCCTAGTGTACTTAGCATTGCCGGCGAGTAAAACTTCTTTTCCAGAGGGTTATAGCGATTTTCCGACGACGCGAGGCACGGAGCCGGCAGCCGGGCCGCCTCAGGCCGCGGCCGCGGCGTGGCCATCGACGTTGCGTTGCAGCCAGAGCTCGAGCGCCGCCAGGTGCCAGAGCTTGCTGCCCTGCAGGCGCGTGAGCTCGTGCTCGGGACCGGCGAGAAGCGACTGCACATAGTCATCGCGGTAGATGCCGCGTTCCCGACACGCGCGGCTGTGGAGAATATCGCGCATGAACGTCAGGAATTCGCCGCGTACATATTTCAGTGCCGGCACCGGAAAAGCCGCTTTGGGCCGGTCGATCACGGCATCGGGTACCAGACCGCGGGCAATGGCCTTGAGGGGGTATTTGCCCTGCGCCCGGATCTTCAGCTCGGCCGGCATACGGATGACCAGCTCCACCAGCTCGTGATCGAGGTAGGGTACGCGCGCCTCCAGGCCCCACGCCATGGTCATGTTGTCCACGCGCTTGACGGGGTCATCCACGATCAGGGTGGTGACGTCGAAGTGCAGCACCCGGTTGAGGAATTCATCGCTGTCGACCGCGGCCAGGCGCTCCGCCACACAGGCCGAGGTGTAATCCGGACCGGCGTATTTCGCGCCCACCATGGCAAGGTATTCTTCGTGGTCACGGTCGAAGTAAAAGGACCTGAAACGATCCAGGTCCGACCCCTGAGCCTGGTGCATGCGGGGATACCAGAAATAGCCCGCGAACACTTCATCCGCGCCCTGGCCGCTCTGCACCACCTTGACGTGGCGGGAGACGCGCTCGGCGAGCAGATAAAAGGCCACCGCGTCCTGTCCCACCATCGGCTCGGCCATCTGATCGATGGCCTCCGGGAGGCGATCCAGCACCTCGTGATTGGGTACGTGGATCTTGTGATGACGCGTGCCGTAGCGCGCCACGACCTGATCGGAGAATTCAAACTCGCTGCCGCGCTCGTGCGGATGATCCTCGAATCCCACAGAGAACGTCAGCAGATCGCTGCCGCCGTGCTCGGCGAGCAGCGCCACCAGCAGGCTGCTGTCCAACCCACCCGAAAGCAGCACACCCACCGGGACGTCGGCGATGGTGCGACGCCGCTGCACGGCACGCACCAGGGCCGAGCGGGTTGCCTCCAGCCACTCGGTCTCGCTGCGCGGCGACTCCCCGCCCGCGCCCTCCAGCCGCCAATACGGGAACACGCGGTCGTGTCCCTGCTCGTCGACCACCATGATGTGGGCCGGCGGCAGCTTTCTGATACCGCGCAGCAGGGTGCGCGGCGCCGGAATCACGGCGTGAAGGGTGAAATGGTGGTGGAGCGCCACGCTGTCGATGGCGGTATCTACACCCCCGGCCGCCAGCAGCGCCTGCGAATTGGAGGCAAAACGAAACCGGCCGCGCGTCTGGCTGTAGTAGAGGGGCTTGATACCGAAACGGTCGCGCGCCAACACCAGCTGCCGTCGCGCCGCGTCCCAGATGGCGATGGCGAACATGCCGTGCAGCCGGCTTGCGAAGCCTTCGCCCCAGGCGGCGTAGGCTTTGAGAACGACTTCGGTGTCCCCCTCGCTGAGAAAGGCGTAGCCCTGCGCCTTCAGCTCCGCGCGCAGCTCCTTGTAATTGTATATGGCGCCGTTGAACACCACCGCCAGCCCCAGCGAGGCGTCGACCCAGGGCTGATTGGAGGCATCGGAGAGGTCGATGACGCACAGACGCCGGTGGCCGAGCGACAGGGCACCGTTGACGTACTGCCCTTCGTGGTCGGGTCCTCGCCGTTCCAGCTTCCCGAGCATGCGCGCCAGCACCGCGGCGTCATGGGAACGCCCATCGAGACGAAGCTCACCGCAGATTCCGCACACTACCCGACGCTTCCGTTCGGCCCGCTCAGCTCACTTCGGGCGCACCGTCAATCTGGACTCGACGCGTTTCACGCCGGCCACGGACCGGGCCAGCGCCACAGCGCGACGTGCAGCCTGCTCACTGGGCACGTTGCCATAGAGGGTAACCACACCCCGGCTGGTGTCGACGTTGACATCGAAGGCGCTGACGAGGTCATCCTTCACATAGCGCGTATTGATGGTGGAAGTGATCGTCGTGTCATTGGCGATTTCGGCAGCCGAACGGTCACTCTGGGCGACGTAATACCCGCCGGCAGCCGCACCTCCGATCACGGCGGCGGCACAGCCGCCCAGACACAAGCAGAGACACAGGGATTGAATGAGCAGCGCAGTCCGTATCATAGGCCAATCCAAATACATGCATTGGTTCTGCAGTCTACGGCAAATGGCCTGTCGGCGACAGGCGCTGTCAGTCCCGGCCCACGAGTAGCGCCCGAGCCCCAGTACTCTTGCAGCACGATATTGATGGATTCAGCACCGCTGAGGTGTTTCGCCGCAAGGTGCCGCGCGCAGGCAATGGCCGAGCCCATGTCAAGCGCGGCAACGCCGCAGCACCCGCACCTCAGGGACGCCCGACGGGTTGGACTGTAAGAGTACTAGGGCGCGAACCGGCTTCCGATTACGTCGACACCGTCGAGCGCGCGGGGAAGCGCGGAACGGTAGCTGCTATGGAGGATGACCCGGTTGCGGCCGCCGGCCTTCGCCTGGTACAGCGCCTTATCAGCCATGCGCAGCAACTGGCTGAGCGATTCACCCCCGACTTCGCCGGAGCAGCAGCTGACACCGGCGCTGACGGTGATGGGAATCCTCGTCTTCTGGTAGCGCGCGGGTGACCTCGCCAGCAGCACGCGCAGTTTATTGGCCAGCGTTACACTCTCCTCCGGATCGTCGGTCAGGTTGAGGACCAGAAACTCTTCCCCCCCTACCCTGAATAACTGGTCGCTGGCCCTGGAATTGTGTCTCAGCAGCCGGGAGAAATGTGCCAGCACGGCGTCGCCGCCGAGGTGACCGTGACGGTCGTTGATTTCCTTGAACCAGTCCAGATCCATGAGCACCGCCGTGACGTAGCGCCCCTCGCGCTGCGCCCGCGCGAACAGGCCCGGTGACACCTCCTGGAGGTAACGGCGGTTATAGAGATGAGTCAGACTGTCGGTAATGGCCGTCTCCTGAAGCTGGCGATGTACCAGCCTGAGCTCCGCCTGCTGGCGCCGCAGTACGTCGAGCACATCGGCGAAGCGGTTCACCAGAAGGTCCATTTCCGTCCTGGGGTGCGAACGGGCGATCACCGGCAGCTCGCCCTTCATCATTGCCCTTGTGGTGTGCATGAGCCGCTGGAAGGGGCGCTGGAAATTACGCAGCATCAGCCATCCCATGAGCAGCACCGCGCTGGCGCCGAGCAGGGTGAAGACTGCCAACCAGCGCTGGTAGCGTGCCAGCAAGTGCATCAGCGGGTTCTGTGAAACCGCAACCCAGAGCTGCGGCGTGCCCCTGTCGGCGTCCTGGAGCTCGACCCGATGGAGACGGAAGTAGCTTTCACCGCGCCACGCAACAGCGTCCGTCGTGTCGATCGCGGCATCGGAAAACGCCGGGTTGCTGCTCCACAGCATCTGGCCGTGGCGCTCGAAAAACAGGAGGTAGGCGTCCGAGCGACGCTCGTGCCGATTCAGCCACTGCTCATCCATCACACGGCCCACCGCCACTGTCGCCTGTGCCCCGTCCTCGAGCGCCAGGGGCCGCACGGCGACTGTCATGACCCCCCCTGGCGATGCGAAGTAAAAGTGCTCGGGCCCGGTCAGCAGCCGGCGTCGGTGGAGCTCATCGACCAGGCCCGGGCATCTGCCTGCGCGCAGCAGCTTCTCGCCGGCGGCGGCCAGACGACAGTCCGCGTGCAGCAGGGCGAAGTGCTCATCAAAGTAGTCTTCGATTGCGGCGCGGCTGAAGTCCACGGCGTCGCGACCTTCGAGGTGGCGCCGCAGGCGCGCGTCGGCGGCGATCAGAGCCGTGTAGCGCAGCAGCTCATCCCGCTCGGCCTGGAGGCTGTCCTGCTTGCGCAGGGCCGCGTAGGCCAGGCGCTCCCGGGAGCTCAAATCGATCACGTCCCGCGCCGCCCTGAACGACAGGCTCATCATGCCCACGATCAGGACCAGGAGCAGGCCGACGTAGAGCAACACCCGCGACTTGTAGCTCATGCCCCGATCTCCGGCCGCGGCGGCACACGCCGGGAAGCACGGCCGGGAACCGAGGGGATGCGGTGTTGAAACAGGAGTGCCGGTGCCCGGTGAAGCGCGCTGTTACGACCGCGACGATTGCCGCCCACGGCGACGCCGACTGACTCAGTCTGGTCGCGAGTTGTTCCCTTCTCATCGGCCTCTACGACCAGCGTCCCTGCGCAGCTGCGGTGCAGCAACACAAGCGGAGTATGCATAGTGCTCTAGCCAGTTGGCTGAAACTCGGTCCGGCGGGCAGCGCCGGTGAAACGCGTTCAAGAACTTTAGCGGCACGCCGCCAAGAATCTGAACGAGTTCACAAAACGCGCTAAGCAAAATTTCAACCAATTGAAATTCAGCCCGTTTCCAAGACCCCACGGGGTCAGGCACATGTGACAATCGTCACGTTTGCAGGGTTTGCCGCCGGCCTTCGCGGGCCGACACACCGAAGCCGCCGCCACCCGGCGTTTCAATCAGCAGCCGGTCGCCGGGCCGCACGGAGCACTCGGCTTTCGCCGGCAGGCGTTCGCCGTTCAAGCGGTTTTCGCCCGCCGCCCCCGGGCCTCCTCCCTGGATTCCCCAGGGACCGCGCGCGCGGCGCTCAGTGAGCAGAGTCAGCTGCGCGGGCGCGAGAAATTCATACTCCCGCATCAGGCCGTCGCCGCCCCGCCTCCAGCCATCGCCGCCGGAGCCGCGGCGCAGAGCGTAGCGGTGAACACGCAACGGGTAGGTGGCTTCGAGCACCTCGATTGGCGTATTGCGGGTATTGGTCATGTGGGTCTGCACGGCGTGAAGGCCGCCCCCGTCACGGCCCGCCCCCATTCCGCCGGCGAGTGTTTCGTAATAATCCCAGCCGAACGGCCCACCGCGCGCGCCCATGGCCAGATTGTTCATGGTGCCCTGGCTGGCGGCGGCGACGCGCTCCGGGATGGCCTCGGCCAGCGCACCCAGAATCAAGTCGACGATACGGCTGCTGGTTTCGACATTGCCCGCGGCCACCGCCGCCGGCGGCTGGGCGTTGACCAGACAGCCCGGCGGCGCGCTAATCTCCAACCTGCGGAAACTGCCGGCACAGGCCGGTGTGCGCGCATCCATGAGACAGCGGAACACGTAATAGACCGCCGCCGCCGCGACCGAAAGCGGGCAGTTGATGTTGCCCGGCACCTGCGCCGCGGTACCGGTGAAATCGACATGCACCGAGTCCTCGGCGACACTGAGACGCACCCGCAGCGGGATGTCGCGGCTGCCCTGCCCGTCGTCGTCCATAAAGTCGATAAAAGTGTAGACCCCGCGGGGCAGGTCTGCGAGCGCGGCCGCGGCCATCCGCTCCCCATAGTCGTTGAGCTCGTCGAGGCCGCTGAGATAGGCCTGCGTCCCCATGCCGGTCACCAGCTCCCGGATGCGCCGGGCACCGGTGCGGTTGGCGCTCAGCTGGGCGGCGAAATCGCCCTCGGTGACGGCGACGTTATGGGTGACAGCGACGATGCGCTTCAACACCGCCTCCTGCAGCTCACCCCCGGCGACCAGCAGGGTCGGCGGGATCACCAGGCCCTCCTGCTCCAGCCTGGTACACAGCGGCATGGAACCCGGGCTGTCCGCACCGATGTCGGCGTGGTGTGCCCGGTTGGCGACGAATCCGACGCAGTCTCCCTCACAGAACACCGGCGCAATCACGGTGATGTCCGGCAGATGGGTCCCGCCCTGGTAGGGGTCGTTGATCACCAGCATGTCGCCGGCCGACCAGCTGCGATGTTGCACCAGACCGGTCATGGCGTAGGCCATGCTGCCCAGATGAACCGGGATATGTGCCGCCTGGGCGCAGAGCTGCCCGCGGGCATCGAACACCGCACAGGAGTAATCCAGGCGGTCCCTGATATTCGGAGAGAAGGCAGCGCGCTTGAGCACCGCGCCCATCTCGTCACAGATCGCCGCCATGCGGCTCGAAAACAGGCTCAGCTGAATGGCATCCATGGTCCGGACATTATGCACCGACGCCGGCTGATCCTGATATTGCATTCCACGGGGCCCTGCCGTAAGCTTCGCAATCCTGAGCAAATTAGTCGGCTTTTCCGCTGGTTACAATAAAGTCCAACCCTGTTTCAAGGAGCAGCAAAAATGAATCCACTCAAATCGATCTGGGGCACCATAATCTCCGGTTTCATACTGGCCGTCATCATCATTTTCCTGCTGGGCCCCAGCGGCATGGTCAACCCGTGGGAATTCTGGGTGTGGATGCATGTGCTGGTCGGCATCACCTGGATCGGCCTGCTGTACTATTTCAATTTCGTCCAGGTACCGGCCGTGGCCAGCGCGGTTTCCGAGGCTGAAAGCGGTGGCCCCGGCCCCGCGGCCATCAACAAGTATGTCGCTCCCCGTGCCTTGGCGTGGTTCCGCTGGGCTGCGCTGGCGACCTGGCTGACCGGCGCCCTGGCCCTGGAAGCCATGCACGCGGCCGAAGGCTCCGGCTTCGTGGCTGCCTTCACCTTCCAGGAGGGCTACCGCATCATCGGCATGGGTGCCTGGCTCGGCACCATCATGCTGTTCAACGTCTGGGGGCTGATCTGGCCGAATCAAAAGAAGATCCTCGGCATCGTTCAGGCCAGCCCCGAAGAGATTGCCAAGGCGAAAGGGGTCGCCCTGATGGCGTCCCGAACCAACACCCTGCTGTCGATTCCCATGATCCTCGGCATGACCGCACAGGCACACGGCCTGCCATTCTGACAAACTCGGGTCGAGGCGACGCAAAGCCCGGCCACGGCCGGGTTTTGCTTTTCCGGCCCCGGCACGCCACCGCCCCCGTGGCCTGCCGACAGCCACCCTTGGAAAACCAGGGCGCAGCCGATACAATTCCGCTTCTCATGTGGCGGCTTCCTTTGCGGCCTGTCAGGTTCGGGTTGAGCATCTCGATGCCCGGGCCCGCAGGGTGACAGAAGCTGCCTTTTGTTTTTGAGGGCCCGCATGGCCGAACACCTGATGAACACCTACCAGCCGCTGTCGGTGAGCTTCGAGCACGGGGAAGGGGCTTACCTGTTCGACACCGACGGTAACCGCTACCTCGACGCCCTTTCCGGCATCGCGGTGTGCGGGCTGGGCCACGCTCACCCTGCCGTCGCTGACGCGATCTGCGAGCAGGCGCGGCGCCTGCTGCACACGTCGAACCTGTACCACATCGATCTGCAGCAGCGACTGGCCGACGAGCTGTGCCGCGTGGCAGCCATGGACCGGGCCTTCTTCGGCAATTCGGGCGCCGAGGCCAACGAGGCCGCGCTGAAGCTGGCCCGCCTGTACGGGCACCGCAAGGGCATTGCAGCGCCGCAGGTGATCGTCACCGAGGGCAGCTTTCATGGCCGCACCCTGGCCACGCTGACCGCCACCGGCAACCGCAAGATCCAGGCCGGCTTCGAGCCGCTGGTCCCCGGCTTTCTGCGCGCGCCCTACAACGACCTGCAGGCGCTTCACACCATCGCCAACAACAGCCCCAGCGCGGTCGCGATACTCGTGGAGCCGATTACCGGCGAGGGCGGCATACGCATCCCGGACGACGACTACCTGACTGAGATCCGCGCGCTGTGCGACCGCTTCGGGTGGCTGATGATGCTCGATGAAATCCAGACCGGCATGGGCCGGACGGGACGCTGGTTCGCCCACCAGCACAGCGACGCGATCCCGGATGTCATGACCCTGGCCAAGGGCCTGGGAAACGGCGTCCCGATCGGTGCCTGTGTGGCGCGCGGCGAGGCAGCCGAGATCTTCAAACCCGGGAATCATGGCTCCACCTTCGGCGGTAATCCGCTGGCCGCCAGCGCCGCGCTGACCGTGATTGAGACGGTGGAAGAGAAAAACCTCCTGAAAAACGCTGCCACCGTGGGAATGCTGCTGCTCGACGGATTCCGCGAGCGGCTCGGCGGCCGGCGCGGCGTGCTGTCGATTCGCGGCCGGGGACTGATGATCGGCATCGAGCTCGAACGTCCCTGTACCGTCCTGATGCAGCAGGCACTGGAGCGGCGGCTGCTGATCAATGTGACCGCCGACACCGTGGTGCGTCTGCTGCCGCCACTGATTCTGGATCGAGAGCAGGCGCAGGCCATCGTGTCGACGGTCAGCGAGCTGGTCGAGACCTTCCTGGGCGAAACAACATGAGCCTGAGACATTTTCTCACCCTTCTGGATCTGTCGCCGAAGGAGTTGCGCGAGCTGGTGACGCGCGCGGGCGAGCTCAAGCAGTGGCAGCGCGAGGGCCGCATTTTCGAGCCGCTCAAACACCGCATACTGGCGATGGTGTTCGAGAAATCATCGACCCGTACCCGGGTGTCGTTCGAAAGCGGCATGGTGCAGCTGGGTGGGCACGCCATGTTCCTGTCGCCGAGGGACACGCAGATCGGTCGCGGTGAAACGATCGAAGACAGCGCGCGGGTCCTGTCACGCATGGTCAATGCCATTATGATCCGCACCTTCGAGCAGGAGAAGGTCGAGCTCTTGGCCCGCTACGCGTCGGTGCCGGTCATTAACGCGCTGACCGACCGTTATCACCCCTGCCAGCTCCTGGCCGACATGCAGACTTGGTTCGAGCACCGCGGCGATATCGGCGGCGCCAACGTCGCCTTCATCGGCGACGGCAACAACATGTGCCACTCCTATATCAATGCGGCACGCCAGTTTGATTTTCAGCTGCGTATTGCCACCCCCGCCGGGTACGCGCCCGACGCCGCGATCGTCGCGGAAGCCGGCGAGCGCGTCACCCTGACCGATGACCCGATGGTCGCCGCCAGGGACGCCGACCTGCTGGTCACCGACGTGTGGGCCAGCATGGGCCAGGAAGAGGAGCAGGCGAGACGGCAGCAGGCCTTCGCCGGATTCCAGGTCAACGGCGCCCTGATGCGCCAGGCCGACCGCGACGCCCTGTTCATGCACTGCCTGCCCGCCCACCGCGGCGAGGAGGTGAGCGCCGAGGTCATCGACGGGCCCCAGAGCGTGGTGTGGGACGAGGCAGAGAACCGCCTGCACGTCCAGAAAGCCCTGCTGGAGTTCCTGCTCGGGCAGCCCGATCTGGCCGCCCGAGCAGGATGACGGTCGACGCCCGCTCGTCATGCCGCCTGGACGCTGACAGGCCAGCTCAAGCCATCAATACCGCGCTGCAAGAGTACTAGGTCGCCGACTGCTGGTCGACGCGGGTGTGGCGGACGTCCTTGCCCTTGACCAGATAGATCACATACTCGCAGATATTGCCGGCGCGGTCGCCGATGCGCTCGATGGCGCGCGCGGCGAACATCGCCTGCAGCACGCAGGGGATCGAGGAAGGGTCCTCCATCATATAGGTCATCAGCTCGCGCATCAGGGACTCGTATTCGCGGTCCACGGAGCGGTCCTCGCTCCAGACTTCCACCGCCTTGACGGTATCCAGGTGCGCGAAAGCGTCCAGCGCGCCGTGCACCATGCCGCGCACGTGCTGACCGAGACTGTGGATCTGGGTGAACAGGCGGGTGACACGCTCCTCGCCGGCGAGACGGCTCGCCATGCGGGCGATCCGCTCGGCCTCGTCACCGATGCGCTCCAGGTCGGTGATGGTCTTGATGACGGCCACCACCAGGCGCAGGTCGCGCGCCGCCGGCTGGCGTCTCGCCAGCACCAGATTGCATTCCTCGTCGATGGCCACCTCCATGGCATTCACGCGGAAGTCGCTCTCGATCACACTGGTGGCGAGACGCGCGTCCTGGTTCTCCAGCGACGTCATGGCATCCTGCAGCTGCTGCTCTACCAGCCCGCCCATGGCCAGCACCCGGCTGCGGATGTCCTCCAGCTCTTCGTTGTAGCGCTTGGAGATGTGGTGACCCATGTCCAAGGTTTCCATCTCTACCCCCTGTTAGCCATAGCGACCGGTGA
>JASFKW010000116.1:0-12069 GCA_050118435.1 Gammaproteobacteria bacterium
AGGATCCGGACGATACGCTGTGACCAGAACCACTGGCCTACCATGGCCTTTTGGTATCCCCCAAACGACATGAATCGGAGTGCCGCTTCTATCCTTCTGTAAGAGTAGAACACACGGCCCCTTCGGATAGTCTGGATACTCTTCAACTACCGCTGCATCCGCAAAGCACTTCTCTCGCGGTCAACCCATCATCAGCCAGCTCATCGTATCCATGCTCCGATATCCGAACGTCGCCAGCGAGTAGCCCGGATGAAGCGCAGCGCAATCCGGGGTTGTCTGCGAGGACGTGGTTCCGCTGAACCTGCCGGACGGGAACGCATCCGGGCGGCGGAGGGCGCAGGCCCGGGGATGAAGGATTCTGTAGACGGTTACCCCGGATTCCGCTTCGCTGCATCCGGGCTACCGTTCTGGTGCAGGCGCTCTCACGAAGTTGCTCCAAGAAACCTGTTCCCATGATGGGGCGTGACCATTCCATTTCCGCGATCATTCAAGGGTCATCTTTTCCATCGAACCGTGGCTGCGGCCCAAACCGGTGATTGTGATCCATCAATGCATCTTTCTCCGACTATGGATAGAAAAGAAATCTGATGTTGAAACACCTATCCCATGGCAGAGAGGCGAGCGCGACACCTGCATGGATACAGACATCCTGATCACCGATCTTTACGAGCTGACCATGCTGCAGGGCTATTTCGACAGCGGCATGAACGAAACAGCCGTGTTCGAGTTTTTTGTGCGGAAGCTTCCGCCGGGGCGGGGTTACCTGGTCGCGGCCGGGCTCGAGTCGGTGCTCGAATACCTCGAGCAGGCGCGTTTCGGGGAGCCTGACCTCGCGTGGATGAGGCGCAGCGGCCATTTCAGCGAGGCGTTCATCGAGCACCTGCGGGACTTCCGGTTTCGCGGTGACGTCCACGCCATGCCCGAGGGCGCCGTATTCTTTCCCGACGAGCCCATTCTGCGCGTGACCGCGCCCATCGACCAGGCCCAGCTCGTGGAGACGCGGATCATCAATCTGCTGCAGTTCTCTGTGCTGGCGGCGACGAAGGCGGCTCGTTGTGTCCAGGCCGCACCGGACAAGCTGCTGGTGGATTTCGGCTTGCGTCGGGCCCACGGCGCCGAGGCGGGCCTGGCCGCCGCCCGTGCCAGCTACATCGCGGGTTTCGATGGCACCTCCAATGTCGCCGCCGCCGCGCGCTACGATATCCCTGCCTACGGAACCATGGCGCACTCCTTCGTGCAGGCGCACGACTCGGAGGTGCAGTCGTTTGTCAACTTCGCCCGCGCCCAGCCGCACAACGTGGTATTGCTCATCGATACCTACGATACCGAGGCGGCAGCCCGAAAGCTGGGCCGACTGGCCGCCCGCCTGAGCCAGGAGAACATCCGCATCAAGGCGGTGCGCATCGACAGTGGGGACCTGGGCGAGCACGGCCACCGGGTGCGCGAAATCCTGGACGCCGGCGGCTTGCAGGAGGTGAGGATATTCGCCAGCGGCAATGTCGACGAATACAGGTTGGATGAGCTGGTGCGCAGCGGCGTCCCCATCGACGGCTTCGGTGTGGGAACCAAACTGAACACCAGCGCCGACGCGCCCTATCTGGACTGCGCCTACAAGCTGGTGGAATACGCCGGCCGTCCGCGCCGCAAGCTGTCGGAGAAAAAGGCAACCCGGCCCGGACGCAAACAGGTTTATCGTCACTATGATCCTAAGGGACTCATGCGCGGTGACACGATCGCGCTCGAGGAGGAAGCGATGGAGCGTGTTGCCTCGGCGGCGCGCGAGGCGGCCGAAGCGTCGAGCGTCGAGCCTTTCTTGCAGTCGGTTATGGTCAGCGGGGAGCGCGTCGATGCGCCGCGCAGCCTGGGAGAGATCCGCGAGTATCACAGGATGCAGATGCAGCGGCTGCCCGAGGCGCTGCTGGCGCTGGATGCCGGCGACACTTACTCCGTTTCGGTCTCGAGGGCGCTTGACGCGCTGGGTGAGCAGACCGACGCGGACCTCCGTCGCGACCTGGCGGGCGAGGCGCAAGAGCTCGGAATCGACTGAGCCTGCGCCGTTCCTTTTCCGGTCGTCGTGCCCGTGGGCCAATGCAGGCGCGGGCTCGGTGGTGCTCACCCGTGGGGTTTTCTCTCCTGGGAGGCGAGCAGGCCGGGAATGCGCCCGAAGTCCGCTCTCATCAGTCCGCTGAGCTCGGGAAACCGCATGCCGGCGGCGGGGTGGTAGGTTGGCAAAACGGCGCGACCGTTGCGGTGCAGGACCTTGCCGCGGACATCACGCATGGCACCGCTTTCGCCGAGCACCTGACGCACGGCCGTGGCGCCGAGCAGCACGAGCAGCCGCGGGCGCACGACCGCCAGCTGTTTTTCCAGCCACGCCTCCCGGCAGCAATCCAGCTCGTCGGCGCGCGGTTTGCGGTTTCCGGGCGGCCGGCACTTGACGCTGCTGGTGATGTAGACGTCCCGCCGGTCCACGCCGATGGATTGACGTCGAAGGAAAAGCAGCTGACCGGCAGGTTGCGCGAGGCCGCATCCTGACTCTCAGGTGAGCGGGGTGCGCTGCAGCAACTTTGCGTTGATGGCGACGATCACCGTGCTCAGCGACATCACCGCGGCGCCGACTGCCGGCGAAAGCAGAATGCCTGCACCGTAGGCCACCCCCGCCGCCAGCGGAATGGCGACGACGTTGTAGCCCGTGGCCCAGAGCAGGTTCTGCACCATCTTGCCGTGGGTGGCGCGCGACAGGCGCAGGATGGCGACGATATCGCGCGGATCGCTGCGCACCAGCACCACGTCACCGGATTCCACGGCGACATCGGTGCCGGCGCCGATCGCGATGCCCAGGTCCGCCTCCACCAGGGCGGGGGCATCGTTGACGCCGTCGCCGACCATGGCCACGCGCAGCCCGCGCTGCTTCACTTCCTGGATTTTCTTCGCCTTGTCCTCCGGCAGCACCTCGGCGAAATAATCGTCCAGGCCCAGCTCGCCGGCCACACTGCGCGCGACCGCTTCGCTGTCCCCGGTGAGCATCATGCACCGCAGGTCCATGGCCTTGAGCTTTTCGATCGCGGCGCGGGATTCCTCGCGCACGATGTCCGCCAGCGCGATCGCCCCGACAGCCTCGTCGTCGCGCAGCACGAAGACCACCGTCTTGCCTTCGTCGCGCCAGCGATCGAGTGTCTCGCCGCTGGTATCGACCCCCTGCTGGCGGGCATAGCCGCCGCTGACCACCTGCACGCGCCGACCGTTCACCTCGGCCTCGGCGCCCTTGCCGGTGAGATTCCTGAAGGCCTTGACCTCGCCGAGCGTCAGCTCGCGCTCCCCGGCGGCCTGCTGAATGCCCCTGGCGATGGGGTGCTCGGACTGGCTTTCGAGCGTGGCCGCCAGTCGCAGCACCTCATTTTCCGCGAGCTCGCCCAGGGCCTCGATGCCGGCGACGCCGAAACGCCCTTCGGTCAGGGTTCCGGTCTTGTCGAAGACGATGGCCTGGAGGTCGCGGGCACGCTCGAAGGCACCGCGGTTGCGGATCAGCAGTCCGTTCTTTGCGCCCAGGCTAGTGCTCACCGCCATTACCAGCGGCACGGCCAGTCCGAGCGCGTGCGGACAGGTGATGACCATGACGGTGACCATGCGCGCCAGGGCGAACTGAAAGTCGCGATCCAGTGCGAGCCAGGCGAGCAGTGTCAGCGCGCCCACGGACAGGGCGATGTAGGTCAGCCAGGCGGCCGCGCGGTCGGCAAAGTCCTGGGAGCGGGAGCGGGATGCCTGCGCCTGGCGCACCATGTCGATGACCTTGGAAAGGTAGGTGTGCTCGCCGGTCTCGGTGACCCGCACAGTAATGGCGCCTTCGCCGTTGACCGAGCCGCCCACCACCGTCTGCCCCTCGCCGCGGGTCACGGGCGTGGATTCGCCGGTGAGCATGGACTCGTCCAGGCTGGTTTCGCCCTCGATGATCTCCCCATCGATGGGCACCTTTTCCCCGGGTCTGATCAGGATCCTGTCGTCCGACTGGAGCTCATCGACCGGCACATCCTCGCTGCCGCCCTCGTCGCGAAGCCGGTGCGCTTCGTTGGGCAGCAGCTCGACCAGGGCCTGCAGTGCGCCCGAGGCACCCATGATCGAGCGCATCTCGATCCAGTGGCCGAGCAGCATCACGTCGATCAGGGTAGCGAGCTCCCAGAAGAACAGGCGCCCCTGCAGCCCGAAGACCACGGCGCTCGAATAGACGTAGGCCACGCTGATGGCCAGCGCGATCAGGGTCATCATGCCCGGCTGGCGCTCGCCGAGCTCGGAGGCCAGGCCGCGCAGGAAGGGCCAGCCACCGTAGAAATACACCACCGAGGCGAAGCCGAAGGCGAAATAGGGCGTTCCGGGAATATCCAGCAGCCCTTCGAGGCCCAGCAGCGCCTGGATCAGCGGCGAGAGCAGCAGGATCGGCAGGGTCAACAGCGCCGATACCCAGAAGCGCCGGCGGAAGTCGGCCACCATGGCGGCGTGATGGCCGGACGACTGTCCGTGATTGCGCGAATGATGCTCGTGATTCATCGTCCCACCATCTGCAGGGTCAGTTGTCGATAGGTTGGTCGTTCTCAGCTCGCGCCGATGTCATTTCCAGCCAGTCCTCGAAGGCGGCGATGGATTGCCGGAACAGGGCGCGGTACTGGGGTAGGGAGGCGTGGCTGGAGGGATTGGACACCGCATCGCGGTAGGCTTCGAGTGTGCGGCGAACCCAGTCTCGCGCGGCCGCCTCGCCGTCGCGCCGGACCAGGAATTCGATTCTCTGTGCCTCGGGCTCGAGACGCGGCGATGGCATCAGCGGTCACCTCGGCGAAATCATAATATGTGACGTGGTACGGGTGCGTCCGGGCACCCGAGCTCCCGGCTCACCCCTTGCGCGGTGCGTACAGGTCGGTCACCGTCCCCTCGGCGATCTCGGCGGCAAAGGCGATGGTCTCGGACAGGGTGGGGTGCGGATGGATGCTGAGGCCGATATCGGTGGCGTCGGCGCCCATCTCGAGTGCCAGCACGGCTTCTGCAATCAGGTCGCCTGCGTGCAGCCCCACCATGCCGGCGCCGACCAGACGACCCGTTTCCTCATCGAACAGCAGTTTCGTGAAGCCCTCCTCGCGTGCCATGCCCAGCGCCCGGCCGCTCGCCGCCCAGGGGAAGACCGCCTTGCGCACCGCGACATCCTGTTCTTTGGCCTGTTGCTCGGTGAGCCCCATCCAGGCGATTTCCGGATCGGTATAGGCGACAGAGGGGATGGCGCGCGCGTCGAATGCCACGCGTTTGTCCGCGATCACCTCGGCGGCCACTTTTCCCTGGTGCGTGGCCTTGTGGGCCAGCTGTGGCTCGCCAACGATGTCGCCGATGGCATAAATGTGCGGAACGCTGGTGCGCTGCTGGGCGTCAACGGGGATGAAGCCGCGCTCATCGACTCTCACGCCGACGGTCTCGGCATCGATCGCACGGCCGTTCGGACGGCGGCCCGCCGCCACCAGGATGCGGTCGAATCGCTCCGATTGGGGTGCGCCTTTACCTTCGAAGTGCACCTTCAGCCCGCTTTTCTGTGCGTCGATTCCGGAGATCCTGGTGTTCAGGAAGATGTTCTCGTAGCGCCGTCCGATGCGCTTCATGAGCGGCCGCACCAGGTCGGGATCGCAGCCGGGCACCAGCGCGCCGGTGAGCTCCACAACCGTGACCCGGGCGCCGAGGGCGTCGTAGACCGCGGCCATTTCCAGGCCGATGATGCCGCCGCCAACCACCAGCAGGCGCTTGGGTATGGTCTCGAGCGCGAGCGCTCCCGTGGAGTCCATGACCCGCGGGTCCTCGTAAGGAATGCCGGGCACGGTGGCCGCCTGAGAACCGGCCGCAATGATGGCGTGATCGAAGCCCAGATCCTGGCGGCCGCCCTCGGTCTCGATGGTGACGCTGCGATCGGAGCTGAAACGCGCCACACCCCGGACCACTTTGACTTTGCGGCGCTGGGCGAGCTGGGCGAGGCCATCGGTCAGCCGTTTCACCACACCGTTCTTCCAGTCCCGGAGGGCGTCGAGGTCGATTTTGGGCGATCCAAAGCGCACGCCGTGATCGCGGAGGGTTTCGGCCGCCCCGATCACGCCGGCCACGTGCAGCAGCGCTTTGGAGGGAATACAGCCGACATTCAGACACACGCCCCCGAGCGTTGGATAGCGCTCCACCAGCGTCACCTGCTTGCCGAGATCGGCGGCGCGAAACGCCGCCGTATAGCCGCCGGGGCCGGCTCCGATCACCAGAACCTCGGTGTGCGGTCCGGTCTTGTCGCCGCGCGGCTCGGCCGGGGCGGGCGCCGCCTCTGGCGTCTTCTCAGGCGGCTCCTCCCGGGCCGGCGGTGCTTCGGCCGGCGTTTTGCCCTGCGCGCCTTCACGCACTTCCGTGCCCGCTTCGCTGACCTCCAGGGTGAGGATCGGGGTACCCTGAGACACCTTGTCACCCGAGCCGACCTTGAGCTCCTGAACACGGCCGGCGTAGGGCGAGGGGATCTCCATGGTCGCCTTGTCGCTTTCCAGCGTGATCAGCGAGTCCTCCTCGCCGACCTCGTCGCCGGGGCCGATGAGCACTTCGATCACGTCGACACTCTCGAAATCCCCGATATCCGGAACCAGCACCTCTTTGATCGCCATGGCTCAGCTCCCAGGGTCGGCCGATGATGGTTGGCAGAAGCCGACTGCAGCCCACGGGCCGGCAGCCGCGATCAGGGTGCTGTTTGTTGCGTGTCGCTTCATGTGTCTATTCCGTGTCTTCGAGCTGCGTCCGGATCACCGCTGTCGGCAACGGATTTCGTGCAGTGGATCAGAGCAGCATGCGCCGCAGGTCGGTGAGGTTGGCGGCCAGCGCCGCTGTAAAACGCACGGCGTCGGCTCCGTCGACCACGCGATGGTCATAGGACAGGGTGAAGGGTAGAATCAGGCGGGCAACGAAACTCCCATCCTGATACACCGGCCGCATCGCCGCACGTGACACGCCGAGAATGGCGACCTCGGGCGCGTTGATAATGGGCGTGAACCCGGTGCCACCCAGCCCGCCGAGGCTGGAGATGGTGAAGGTGCCACCCTGCATGTCCGAGGGCGTGAGCTGGCGCTCGCGCGCCCGGGCACTGAGCTCGGCGAGCTCGCGCGCAATGTCCACGAGTCCCTTGCGGTCGGCGTCGCGGATCACGGGCACGACGAGCCCCCCCGGCGTGTCGACGGCCACACCGATGTGATAGTACTTCTTGACGATCAGCTCCTGTCCGCCGGGCGCGAGCGAGGCGTTGACCTGGGGAAACCGCTTCAGGGTCGCTACCGCCGCCTTGACCACGAAGGCGAGGAGGGTGAGCTTGACGTCCTGCCTGGCGAGGGCCTCGAGCTGGGATTTGCGGAACGACTCCAGCTCGGTGATGTCCGCGTCGTCGAACTGCGTGACGTGGGGAATGGCGACCCAGTTGCGGTGCAGCTGGGGTCCCGAGATCTTTTGGATGCGGGACAGCGGCTGGGTTTCGATTTCGCCGAACTGCGAAAAGTCCACTTCCGGGATCTCCGGGAGCGCGAATCCGCCGGCACCCGCCGGCGCCTCCTGCATGACGCCCTTCACGAACTGCTGGACGTCCTCCTTGAGAACGCGCTGCTTCGGACCCGTGCCCGGGACGCGCTGGAGGTCGACACCGAGCTCGCGGGCGAAGCGTCTCACAGCGGGGCTGGCGTGGGGTTTGCGCGCCGATCCGGCCGGCTCCGCCGGTGCTTCAACGGGGGGCTTCCTGGCGGGAGCCGCACCGGGCGGCGGCGACGGCTCGGTCGGCGGGGGGGGCGGGGTTTCGGCTTCGGGCGCCTTCGTCGCCGCTTCGCTTTCCCCGCCTTCCGGCTTTTCCGCTTTCGGTGCTGCGCGCTCGGGCTGCTCAGCCGCCATTGCCTCGTCCCGCTCCATGGTCAGAATGGCGGATCCTTCGGAAACCTTGTCGCCCACCGAAACCCTGAGCTCCCTGACCACGCCAGCGAACGGCGAGGGCAGCTCCATGGTGGCCTTGTCACTTTCCAGGGTGAGCAGGGAGTCGTCCTTGCGGACCTGATCGCCCGGGGAAACCAGCACCTCGATCACATCGACGCTTTCAAAGTCGCCGATGTCGGGAACCCGTACCTCCTCTACTGGCATAGATCAGCTCCGTAGCCTCGAGCCCGCATGAACGCCTCCGGCTGGTGTCTCGCAGTCATCAAACGCTCCACGGTGCCGGCTTTTCCGGATCAATTTCATATTTGCCGATCGCTTCTGCGACGGTGGCCGCGGGAAGCACACCCTCGTCGGCGAGTGCCTTGAGGGCGGCGACCGCGACATGGCGGCGGTCTACCTCAAAGAACTGCCGGAGCTTGCCACGGGTGTCGCTGCGCCCGTAACCGTTGGTGCCAAGCACCAGGTAGCGCCGGTTGACGAAGGGGCGGATCTGGTCGGCAAAGCCGCGCATGTAGTCGGTCGCCGCTATGACCGGACCTTCGCTGTCGCCCAGGCACTGCTCAACGTAACTCACGCGGGGCTCCTGCTCCGGGTGCAGCATGTTCCAGCGCTGCGCCTCCATTCCCTCACGCTTGAGCAGGGTGAAGCTCGGGACACTCCACACGTCGGCGGCGACGCCGAAGTCCTCGTCGAGCAGCTGGGCGGCGGCCAGAACCTCGCGCAGGATGGTGCCGGAGCCCATCAGCTGCACGCGGAACGCGCGCTCTGCGTTGCCTCCCCGGAGCAGATACATCCCCTTGAGAATCCCTTCCTCGACGCCCTCGGGCATCGGCGGATGCTCGTAATTCTCGTTCATCACCGTGATGTAGTAGAACACCCGCTCCTGCTCACGGTACATTCGGCGCAGCCCGTCCTGGACGATGACGGCGAGCTCGTAGGCGAAGGTCGGATCGTAGGGCACGCAGTTCGGCACCGCGGCGGCGGCGAGATGGCTGTGCCCGTCCTGGTGTTGCAGGCCTTCGCCCTCCAGGGTCGTGCGGCCCGCGGTGCCGCCCATCAGGAATCCCCGCACCTGCATGTCGCCCGCCGCCCAGATGAAATCACCGACGCGCTGAAAGCCGAACATGGAGTAAAAGATGTAGAAGGGGATCATGTTGATGCCGTGGTTGCTGTAGGCGCTTCCCGCCGCCATCCAGGAGCACAGGGCGCCCGCCTCGTTGATGCCTTCCTCGAGGATCTGTCCCTTCTTGTCCTCGCGGTAATACATGACCTGGTCGATATCGACCGGAGAGTAGAGCTGTCCGACGGAAGAGTAGATGCCCTGCTGGCGGAACATGCCTTCCAGGCCGAAGGTGCGCGCCTCGTCCGGCACGATGGGCACGACCAGTCGCCCGATCTCCTTGTTGCGAAACAGCGCCGCGAGCAGCCTGCCGAATGCCATGGTGGTCGACATCTGCCGGTCCTCGGTGCCCTTGAGCAGCAGCTCGAAGTCGCCGAGCTCGGGGACGTGCAGCGGCTCGGCGCGGGTCAGGCGGACCGGCAGGAAGCCGCCCAGGGCCTCGCGTCGCTCTTTGAGGTAGCGGATCTCGGGGCTGTCCTCTGCGGGCCTGTAGAACGGCACGTCGCCGATCTGATCGTCGTCGATGGGGATGTTGAAGCGGTCGCGAAAACGTTTCAGCGCGGCTTCCCCCATCTTTTTCTGCTGATGGGTGATGTTCTGGCCTTCGCCGGCCTCGCCCATGCCGTAGCCCTTGACCGTCTTGGCGAGGATCACTGTCGGCTGCCCGCGGTGTGCCACGGCCGCCGCATAGGCGGCGTAGATCTTGTGGGGATCGTGTCCGCCGCGGTTCAGGCGCCAGATGTCCTCGTCGGTCATGTTGGCGACCATCGCCGCCAGCTCCGGGTACTTGCCGAAGAAATGCTCGCGGGTATAGGCGCCGCCGCGCGCCTTATAGGCCTGGTATTCCCCGTCGACGGCCTCGTCCATGCGCTGGGCGAGCAGGCCCTGGGTGTCGCGCGCGAACAGCGGGTCCCAATAGGAGCCCCACAGGACCTTGATGACGTTCCAGCCCGCACCGCGAAACACCGCTTCGAGCTCCTGGATGATCTTGCCGTTGCCGCGCACCGGCCCGTCGAGGCGCTGCAGGTTGCAGTTGACCACGAAGATCAGGTTGTCCAGCCGCTCGCGCGCTGCCAGTGAAAGGGACCCCATGGACTCGGGCTCGTCCATCTCACCGTCGCCCAGAAACGCCCAGACCTTGCGTCCATTGGTATCCAGAATCTCGCGGTCGTCCAGGTAGCGCATCAGCCGTGCCTGGGCGATTGCCATCATCGGCGTGAGCCCCATGGAGACGGTGGGGAACTGCCAGAAATCGGGCATCAGCCAGGGGTGCGGGTAGGAGGACAGACCCTCGCCACCGACCTCCTGGCGGAAGTTCAGCAGCTGCTGCTCGGAAAGGCGGCCTTCGAGATAGGCGCGGGCGTAGATTCCCGGCGCCGAGTGCCCCTGGAAAAAGATCAGGTCGCCGCCCTGCGTCTCGTCCGGTGCCCGGAAGAAGTGGTTGAAACCGACATCGAACAGCGTCGCCACGGAAGCGAAGCTGGCGATGTGACCCCCGAGCCCGCTGTGGGTGCGGTTGGCCTGAACCACCGTGGCCAGCGCGTTCCAGCGGATCAGCGAGCGTATGCGCCGCTCCAGCGCCTGATCGCCAGGAATCGACGCCTGACGGTGGACCGGGATAGTGTTGACGTAGGCGGTATTGGCACTGTACGGGAGGTAGGCACCCGAGCGGCGCGCCTTGTCAATGAGGCGCTCCAGCAGGAAATGGGCGCGCTCCGGCCCCTCGCGCTCCAGGACCGCTTCGAGGGCATCCAGCCATTCACGCGTTTCAAGTGGATCGGTGTCGCTACCGCTTTCCGTAGGACGAGGCTGACTTTGCTGTTCCATCGGGTCGCATCTGAATTCTTGGGAAGGATGACCGGCTCCGTGTAACCCGCCTCGGATGCGGGTGCCCGTTGTTCTTTACAACCGCTCTTTTTCGCAGGCAAAAAGCCGCATTCTGGCCGTCATTCGACGGAGCGAGCGGCGCGGTCCGCGTAAGATAGTCTTTGTGTCCGGATGACGCAAGCGCAAGCCGGCCGGTGACCAACGGTCGCCGCGGTTGTACAAGGTGTCCGCTTGCGCCCGTGGTTTTTCCGGCTGAGAGGTGGCGATCTTTGTCTCAGTCCGGGGACGGTCTCGGTGCTCCTACGCACAACTGAGCTGAGCCGTTCTAATTTCCAATATCGCGCGAATACGCGAACTGCACCATGTCCTGATCCATGCGGACATAGCCTGTCTGAGGGCCGGTAAAGGTGCTGGTGCCGTCGATCGTGTTCGTGAAGGCATGGGTATATGCAAAGCTCAGACGACTGTGCTTGTCGAGCTTATAGGTCGCGCCCAGCGAGGCGTGCTTCTCGATCGTTGCCGGCGCCAGGACATTGAACAGGGTGTTCACGTTCTTCCAGGGCTCCTCGCCGTAACTGTAGCCGGTGCGCAGGGTCAGTCGCTCGCTGGCCTGGTACTGCAGGCCGACAGAGTAGATGTTGATGTCCTCCCAGCCGAATCCCAGGCCCTGGTCGCCGCCGAGGCGATTGTCCGGATCGCTGATGATCTGGCCCAGCGCAATGTCGTTGGTGTTGGACAGGGCATCGATATCGCCGTAGAAGATGCGCTCGAAATCCGCCACCAGGGTCAGTTCCGGAGTGAGCATGAAGGCCAGTCCGACGTTGAAGATCGGCGGAATGTCGAAGCTGCCGCCCCGGGCGAATAGACCCTCGTAATCGTCGAAATCGCGCATCCACAGCCGGCTCTGATAGGAGATGCCGGCGTTCAGCTGATCGCCCAGCAGCGAGCCGAGCCAGCCGACGCGCACGCCGCCGCCCCAGGCGTAGTCGTAGCCGTTGTTGGTCACCTGGTCCGGCGACACGGAGAGCGCCCGGAACGGCTGCAGTCCGCGTGCCTTGAACCTTTGACCGGCGATAATGGGCGTGATACCCACCGACTGGCGTGTGATTCCCAGCGCTGGAATCTGCCCGAGCTCGCGCGCATAAGTGATTCCCAGCCCCAGT
>JASFKW010000117.1:0-11972 GCA_050118435.1 Gammaproteobacteria bacterium
TTCGAGATTGGAATGCGAACTTCATGATCACTAATGCAAGTGGCTACGTGGATCGAAATTTGCTTAAATTCGCGGAGCCGAGAACCCAACAATAACCCAGTATTCATTTATGATAGCGCTCCTGGCTCGCACAGTCGCCGCCTGTGCAATCAGCTTATGCATCTTTAGCGCACAAGCGGAAATTGTCGCTGTTCCCGATGGGGGTGTCGCGCCTGCGCACGTCGTACTGGAATGGAAACCGCCAGTTTCACGCACCGATGGCACGCCATTGTCTCCGCGTGAGATCGGCGGGTACATCCTGCGGGTAAATGGCGAAGTTTTAAGCGGCAAAATCCCGGCTGATGCCGTCACCGTGACAGTGGGCAACCTCGACGTCGGTGAGTATTGCTTTCGGATCGCCACCCGCGACCTACAGGGGCAAGTTGGTCCATTCTCGGATGCTGACTGTTGGTCCGTTTTCTCTGCAACTTCGGACCCACGGGAATACTTCAGCGAATAACCTCCTGAGATTCGCAAATCTGCCATATCCACACCAGCGGGAAGACTAAACACCGATTTTTACCGCTCCGGAGAACCGCTCGGTGCCTTCAGCAGGACGATGATGAAAACCCGAGGGTCGGGGAAACCCTGATGGCATTCGATGGGCTAGATTTGTATGGCGGCTTTGTACCCACTTCATCCACCAGCATAAGCAAGACACGAATGGGTGCCGCGGCGATTCCGCAATATTGCGCGCGACGAATACCCGCCGCACTGGCTGACAGCAGAGGTGCCGCATGGTCAGGGTGAGGTATCCTTCGAAGGTCATTCCGCCGCGCCTGGGTGGCGCTGTCCCGCGCACCCGCCTGTTCGAGCGCCTGGATGCCATGACGGCCGCACCGTGCAGCTGGATCACGGCCGCCCCGGGGGCCGGCAAGACCACGCTGGTGAATTCCTGGTCCCAGTCGCGTCGGCGGCCATGCCTCTGGTACCAGTTCGACCAGCGGGATGGCGATCCCGCAACCTTTTTTCACTATCTGCGGATGGCAGCGGCCCGCGCGACGGCTTCTGGCGATGTATGCCTTCCGGCCCTCACACCTGAATATCTGGGCGGTCTGCCTATATTCGCACGCAACTTTTTCGAGCTCCTGTACCGGTCACTGCCGGAAAATGCGGTGCTCATTTTTGACAACTACCAGGATTTGCCTGCGGACTCAGCCGTGCATGCGCTGTTCGCACTCGGCCTCGAGGCCGTGGTCCCCAGCGTGAAAGCCGTTGTCGTCAGTCGTTCCGATCCACCGCCGGAAATCGCGCGGCTGCGCGTCAATGGTCTGATCAGTCAGTTGTCCGCGGGAGAATTGAATCTGTCGCGAGAGGAAGCACGGGAGATCATCACACAACGGCAGGGGCATCTGCTGTCCGAGGATCTGATCGACGGTTTGCTTCGAAAGGCGGGGGCTGGGTCGCTGGTCTCGTGTTGCTTCTCGAACAGGAAGACGGCGGCCACGAACCGGCCGGAACCGAAGAATACTCGCCGCAGTGGCTGTTCGATTATTTCGCGAGGGAAGTCCTGATGCGCATGGAGCCACAGGCCCGCGAGTGGTTGTTTAAGAGTGCGCAACTTCCGCGCATGACGACCGCGATGGCGACGCAAGTATGTGCATCCGAGAATGCCGGCGAGCTGATCGAGCAGCTGTATCGCGGCAACTACTTTATTTATCGGCACTCGGAACACACGCCCGTGTACGAGTTCCATCCGCTGTTTCGGGAGTTCTTGCTGCGGCAAGCCGAGGATGCGCTGGACGCAGGCAGCCTGCGGCAGACCCGGTCCCGGGCGGCAAGCTCGCTGGAAGAAGAGGGTGCCCTTGAGGACGCGGTGGAACTGTATATCAAGGTCGGCGCGTGGAGTCAGGTCTCGCGCCTGGTCCATCAGAATGCTCGAATCTATCTGTCTCAGGGCCGCGGCCGGCTGCTCGCAGAGTGGATTGCCTCCCTGCCGGAAGCGGTGCTTGACGGCGAACCCTGGCTGCGCTGCTGGCAGGGTTATTGTCATCTGCCCTTCGACATTGGCGTTTCACGACCCCTGTTTGAGCGTGCCTATGGGGATTTGCGCACCTCGAACGATGCCGCGGGGGCCGTCCTCGCGTGGTCCGGCTTAATCGACACATTCCAGCTCGGGCAGGGGCGCGATCCCCACCTGCTGGACCGATGGATTGCCGAGGCGCGCTCCTCATTGCTGGCGTCCGCCCAAGGCCTGCCGGACGCAGTTCAGGCATACCTCACCCATGCCATGCTATTGGCGCTCGTGTTCCGCGAGCCGGGCAAGCCCGACTGCCGCGAATGGGCGACGCGCGCCGAGACAAGTCTGCGCTGCTGTGCGGATATTGATATCCGGGTACGCACCGCGATGGTGCTCATGGTCTATCGCCTCTGGATGGGAGACTATGCCGCAGCGCGGCTGCTGAGCACGGAAATCGAGAGCTGGCTGCAGGGGACCACTGTCAGTCCACTGACTCAGCTGACGGCGAGCTGGGCGAACATCATGTGCGAATGGATGACGGGATCGCCGGCCGAGGCGGTCAGGCGGGTGGAGTCGGGCATCCGCCTCGGCCGGCGTGCGGGTGTGTTGTTGTGGGAACGGATTCTTCTTGGTCACGGTGTCGAAGCCGCACTGACCGACGGCGACACCACCACGGCGAGGCGCTGGCTGAAGGAGCTTGAGGCCGGTTTAAACCCCGATCTCATGTGGGATTACAGCCAGTATCATCACCTTGCCTGCCTGGAGGCATTAGAACGTGGTACGGCTGCCACAGCGCTTGAACATGCTCAAATCAATTTTTCGGCTATCAAGGGCAACGCCTTAATCTACCTCGAGGCGCTGGCGCGGCTCGATCTCATGGCGAGCCTTCAGGCAACGGGAGAACCAGTGGCCGCCGCACAGGAACTGGAGGCTGCCTGGAAGGTCATCGATGACATCGACAGTCGCCTCTTCAGGTTTATGGCGTACATGGGGGAAGCCAGCCTGGCGCTGGATGCAGGCCAGGAGCCTGAGGCCATTTCCGCCTTGCGCATCGGACTCGCCATCGGCCGCAGGTGCGAGTTCCGTAACTGCTGGAGCTGGCGCAAGCGCGTGATGCAGCATTTATGCATCAAGGCCTTGGAGCACGGTATCGAAGTGCCCTACGTCAAGTCGCTGATTCGGGAACGGTGCCTGATCCCGGATCAGCCACCGCTCGGCGTGATCGACTATCCCTGGCCCGTGCGGATATGGACGCTTGGCGGGTTTTACGTGCAGGTGGCAGGTGAGCCTCTGCGTTTCACCGGTAAAACCCAGAAGAAGCCGCTGGAAATGCTGATGGTCCTGCTGGCTTTTGGTGCACGGGGAGCTCCTTTGAGCCGGATAGAAAAAACCGTGTGGCCGGACGCCGAGGGCGATGCCGCCCACCGCAGCCTTTCCACGGCCCTGCACCGCCTGCGCAAGCTGCTGGGCCATCACGATGCATTGATTCTGGAGGCCAGCAGCCTCAGCCTGAATCCGCGCTATTGCTGGCTGGATCGCTGGCTCCTCGAGGCGAAGCTCGATGGCCTCGACAATGCACTGCATGCGGCAACCAATTCCGAGTTGCAGAAGCTCGAGCGTGCGCTACTCGATCTTTACGGCGGCCCCTTCCTTGCGTCTGAGATAGACGCAGCCTGGGTGCTGCCGCCACGGGAGCACCTGCAGAGGCGCATCCTGCGCGCCATTCTCAAGCTGGGACGCCACTGGGAGGCGCAGTCCAACTGGGAGGAGGCAGCCGACTGCTATCGCCGGGGCCTCAATCTCGAACCCTACAATGGGGCACTTTGTCATCGCCTGATGTTGGCTTACCGGGAAATGAACCTGCATGCGGAGGCCGTACTCGCTTACCGGCAATATCGGGAAAATCTCTCGCGCCGGGATGGCAGCAGACCAGCTCCAGAAATAGAGATCGTCTACCAAGGCATTGCACACGGGCGAGAAATCCTGCATTGAATCAGGTCCTCCCGCTGCCTGGTGCTCTCGTCCCAGCTCGCAGCGACAAATCATAGGGTGATCGTTCGCATCTGACCCTCTGTCCACTTCACACCAGCCCTTGCACCTGGCGGACATGTCATGAGCACACACGTCGCCACCTTCAGAGGCGATGATCGCGCGACGGTTGCCAGGCTGATAGGCTTACAGAACTTGTCTGTAAGCTATTGTTCTCACGATAGATATTCAAACATTTTGAAGTTCTCAACCCGGGCCGTGTGGCCAGGCGCCTAAAAGTGACAACCGTGGAAAGCCCCAGACAATCGGTAAACGATCAGTAAACACCTGAGTGTAGGCTAAAGACTGTCAAATACCGCAACAGGCCGGGAGAGCAACGAGGGGTAATAGTCTTTGGCCAGGATCAGGCGCCTTCTTTACGAGGCAGTACCAGCTTCAATGCGGTTAGGCAGTTGTGAGCGCCGCGGTGCTCAGTGCTGGCCGCGCCCGCGTTGCTCGCAGTGAGCCGGCCGGTGGGGTTGCGCGACTTTGGCGGTTGCGCGAGGACGATGAATGACGGCCGAGCCTCATGGGGTAGACATCATGGCAGCACGAAAATTCGAGCAGTGGCCGGACGAAGCCATCGGTTTGCTGGGCGCCGTGCTTGATTGCCTGCCGCAGAGTATCGCGGTGCTGGATCAAAGCGGCAGAATCGTGACGGTCAACCAGGCGTGGATCGACTCTGCATGCTCGAATGGCGCCCCGCCCGATGCGGAATGGATCGGCGTCGATTACCTGGCCGCCTGCCGTAGCGTCGAGCGGAATGCGCAGAAGGGCGCCAGCAGTTCCTGCGATGCAATCCGGGACGTGCTCGCGGAGAGCGAAAAACGGTTCCGCGCGACTTTCGAGCAGGCGGCCGTGGGCATCGCCCACGTTGCGTCCGATGGGAGATTTCTGCGCATCAATCGGAAGTTTTGTGACATCGTCGGTTACTCGCCAAAGGAGATGCAGGAACGCACCTTTCGCGATATCACCCACCCTGATGATCTCGATGCCGAGCTGGAGCAGCTGGGGCGGCTGCTCGAGGGTCAGGAATCCGCCTGCGCTCTGGAGCAAAGGTATCTTGGCAAGGGTGGCAGCATTGTCTGGATAAATCTCACGGTCTCTCTGGTGCGCAACGAGGCCGGGAATCCTGACTATCTGGTCGCGGTTGTCGAAGACATCACCGAGCGCAAAACAGCTGAAATGCGGCTTCGCGAGACTCAGGAGCGGCTGCGGGCGCTGGCCTTCGAGCTGACGCATGCCGAAGAACGGGAAAGACAAAGCCTTGCCGCGGAACTTCACGACCGCGTGGCGCGATCCCTGACTTTCATGGGCATGCAGCTGACAGCAGCCAGAAAGCAGTCCGCCGGCCGGAAAGTGGTCGCGACCCTGGATAAGGTCTCCGAGTCTTTGCACCAGGTGATTCAAGACACCCGCAACATCATGTGGGACCTCAGCGCGCCCGGCCGAAACGAGCAGGGTCTTCCTGCAGTCATGGCGGAAAGACTGACCGGTAAGATCAGCGAGCGCTACGGCCTGGAAACAGAGCTGATCGACGACGGCGAGGCCAAGCCACTCGGTGCCGAAACCACGGCCGTCCTGTTTCGCAGCGTTCGCGAGCTGCTGCTCAATGTCGTCAAACACGCCCATGCGACCCGCGTCACCGTCAGTCTCCAGCGCAAGGAAGGGGTGGTGGAGATCGTTGTACAGGACAACGGCAAGGGCTTGAGCGACGGCAGCATCCCCGCTCAGGAGTCCTGTTCATGCGGGTTTGGCCTGCGCAGCATCCAGGAACGGATGCGGCATCTGGGCGGATCCTTGACGATAGAGAGTCGGCCGGGTCAGGGTGTGAAGGCCTGCCTGACTGTACCTCTGGAGGTGGGGTGATCAATCATGCCGAAGCAACCCCGGCTATCATGGCGTTCTTTGGAATGCCTCGTCCGCACGATGGTCAGGATACCTGATGGACTCACGAGGGCCGAGTTGGAGGCGTTCAGGGCTGCCTACGTGCAATGTCGGAAAGACCGGGGGCTTGGCGGGAAGACGGTCGTCTCGTACAGGGTATTTTTCCGGCCTTTGCCGATTGACCGCCCCCACGCAACTTCCTTGACCATCGTCTGATTGCCCCTCGTGGGGATCTCCTGCGTCAGGATGCCGCGCCGACGCCCGCCCGTGCGAGGGCGCGATCTTGACCCCGGCGTCCGGGTCTGTAATCCGAGTATTGGTGGAGGATAACTCACTATTCAGGCGGTTCCCAATGAACGACAGCCTCCACCAGCCTTAAGGCGCTGTCGCGCTCAACAAAGAGGACTCAAAAATCAGCAGATCTGCAGCGTTTATCTGTTCATCACCATTGATGTCACCCAGTATAGACTCCAGCGACGTCGGCTGGATTTCTTCTGTCACCAGGCGCAGCAAAACGACGAAATCGCCCAAGTTGATTAGATTATCTGGATTTCCTCGCGGGCCGACGTCACCAGTGTTGGACACCGTCGGATTGGTTCCGTAAATACCAGCTTCAGCGCCGTCAGAGACACGATCGCCATCGGTATCGCTGCTCAGGGGATCAGTACCGAAATCCTGTTCTCCGTCCACAAAGCCGTCGCTGTCCGTATCAACACCGTTTGACAGGCTGCTCATCGGTACCGCACCGTCGTTGCCGTCCGCCAGGCCGTCACCGTCGCTGTCAACCGAATTGGGATTGGTGCCCAGCACTATGATTTCGGCAGAATCGCTAAGACCGTCTCCGTCGGCATCGAGCAGTTCCCAGCCCACATCGAACATCTGTTCATCCGTAAGATCGAGGTCTGACTGCAGGCCCGGGTTAATGAAAGGCTCCATGAGCAGATTCGGGCTGGCTGCCGTATCGAAATGGGAGATTGACGAACCCGATCTGATCGGATCCGGTGCATAAAGTCTGACACTGCCGGCACCGTCTCTGCCGTTGGCGAGAAATCCGGCAGCGCCCGCGGTAACGTTCTGCCCGTCCCAAACGACGCTGCCCGTGTTGGTTGCGGAGTTCCTGCGTTGGCCGTTCGACATATCATCCCAGTGCAGGCCCGCGGTGTTGTCAAAGGTGAAATGCGTAAATATATCCGGAAGCCCCTGTAGCAAAGCGCCGGTAGAAAGATTGACGAAATTCGAGAAGCCCAGTCCGTGGGCAAACTCGTGCAATAGAACCACCAGCAGATCTATGTCCGTGCCGCTTTGGTGATCGAACCCAAGATACCAGTTGGTGTCGGCAAGGCAGCTGTCGTTATTGTCGATCGAACTATTGAAATTGGCGATGATGTCGTCGCTGGACGGGAGCAAATCGGCGCCGGCAATCGTGTTCGCCAAGGCAACGTGGTACCAGGTACCCGCCTGCGGCGCGTTTGGAAAGTCTCGGACGACCGATGCTGCCCCCGCCGAACCCAGTACTGCCGAGCTGGCGCTGCAGGACAGGGGGTTGAAGCTGGCCTGAATGACGATCGGCACGTCGCCGGCGATCACGCCGCCCCAAATCTCGGCTGCCCGCTGAAACAAATTTAGCCGCTGCTGTCCTAGAGTAGTCCCGGTGTTGCCCCCTACCGGAGCGACCGGCGTCGGATCGTTGAAGCCCTCGTTAGGGCCGTCGACGTTGTTGATCACAAACGTCGCTGCTGTGGCTGCTCCTGATTGCCGTGAACAAGCATTCTTATGGTTGCTCGATCCGCCTGAACCGGGGCACCTGCGACTTCGGGCACACCGTCGGCCGGCATATCGCCGAGTCGCGGATCCTCAAGGTGGCGAGGAAAGACTTGCTTTCGGAGCCAACGATCACCCTGCTGAAAGCCGAAGTCCGGCGGCTGTTGAAAGCCGAGCCCAATGAAGCTGAGCAGATCGCGCGCCGGCGGCGACAGCTCGAACGTGAGATTGCGAACCCTACCCAGGCACCGGCCCAGGTCGGTGTGTCCCGTGCTCTGACTCAACGCCTGCAAAAAGCCGAATCGGAGCTGGTGACGCCCGCCCCCGCGCCAGAATTCATTCCGCGACTGCTGGATCGCTATCGCGCGGCCATCGAGGATCTGAGAAACGTTCCGCAAGCCTGCACCGCCCTGGCCGACCTGCTCGGCGAGGTACCGGTGGTACACGACGGTGTGGGATTTGGTGGCTGAGTTGAGCGGCGCCTACTCGGGCATTCTCACCCGAGTAGCGTCTGTAGGAGTGGTAGCGGGGGCAGAGTTTGAACCAACGCCCTTCGGGTTATGAGGCGGACTCGATAACGCGCTTTGACTACGAGAGCTTACGTTTCAGCGCGCTGCAATACGAGCCACTGGGGTAGAACTCGTCTGAACCAGTATCGGTGTGTGCTCAGAATGTGCTCGGCTGGTCCCTGTAATCAACCTGCCGCCAACCGCCTAGTTCGTAGCTCGCAAGTTCAAGTGGAACAGACAGTTTCCATTTGCATCATGGCGCTGACGCGCGTTGCATGTTCCAGGACTACGCATGACCGTGCAGGACTGAGTCCGGCAAAACTTCGGCAGGGATGTGCCTCAGAAAGTAAACGAACCCAGCGTCCTGCGCTGGATGACAAGCAGATCACCCAGCTTGAATTGACCGCCCGGCGCTGGAACGCCGTTCACCAGCGGTGCGACATCGCCGTGATCGAGGTGCTCCTGGGTCAATAACACTTGGCCCATCAATATCTGCTGCTCAAGAAGTACAACCGTACGTTCACAGATCACCTTCACCTTGCTGCCGAAAGGCAACGTGCGGTGCGCCGCCGTCAGGACCTCCTTGTCATAAGTCTCGCCGCTAGCGGTCTTGTTGTCATGCAGTGCATCAGCGCAATAACTCGCATCACTCTCTTCAACCTCGGTAGGTGGTGCGGTCTGTACCAACATATTCATCGCGGACGCCAGCAGTAGCACTTTGAGTAAAATCAGGCTATCTGTCTTCCTTGCTGTCACACCCTCTCAGGTTAATGGGTCAGTGGGCAAAGCACTTCCGTCACATTCATAATTGATGCTCCACGGGCAGAATCATGATGAAGCCGGACATGAAGCGCTGGCCGAAGGTCGTCTCCGGTTCATCGGTGTAGCGCACTTCGTCACCATCAATCTCGGTGACCCAGATAAGACCCCCGTCCTCGTGCAGCAGCACCTGGTAGCTGTTCTCTGGCCGCGTGCCCTCGTCCATGTAGGCGATCACCTGACGGGCCAGCTCACGGCTCTCGACATACAGACCCGCCTCTGTGTTGATGTTGGCCGAACGGGGATCCAGATTGAAACTGCCGATGAAGACCGATTCCCGGTCAAACACGATGGCCTTGGTGTGCAGGGCAGCCTTCGATTCCCCCGAGATGACCTTCTTTTTGATCACCCCCGCATCGGGTCGCATCTCGTAAAGTTCGACGCCACTGGCCAGCAGTGCTTGGCGATACTTGGCGTACCCGGCATGGGCGGCCAGGACATCGTTGGATGCCAGTGAATTGGTCAGCACCCGCATCTTAATCCCACTAGCATTCAATTCCTTGGCTTTTTCGACACCGCGCTCCCGGGCAACAAAATAGGCCGATTCAATGAGCAGTTCCTTCTGCAGCGTATCCAGTTTCCCGTAAAAGGCGCCGTCCATCCTGCCATGCTCAACACCGGCCTTGATGTCGTCAGGATCGTCCCAGACAATCTGTCCCCGCGCCCAGATGAGATGGTCCCGGGTCAAGGACAGATCGGTGCGTAGCGCCGCGACATCTTGGTCCAGCGGAAAGGGGTAGCTGTCCGCGGCGATACGCTCGCGAAGGGCCTTCACAGCCGCCTTTAGGTCCGACTTGGCGTAAGGCCGGTCGACCAGCGCACTGATCGGTACCGCCCAGTCCCCATTCCAGAAATCATCGAACACACCGGAGATGTCCCGCACTACGGGACCGACCGCCGCGATGTCCAGGTCACGGAAGTTGGCATCGGTGGCGACGCCGAAGTAGTGGTTGCCAATGTTGCGGCCGCCGACAATGGCCACCGTGTTGTCTGCCACCATGATCTTGTTATGCATGCGGTGGTTCACGCGGTCCAGGTCAATGGCAAAGTCGAACAGACGCGCACCCCGATTGGCAAAGGGGTTGAAGATACGGACCTCGATATTCGGGTGGGCGTCCAAGGCGGCGATCGGCACATCGCGGCCTGACAGGTTGATGTCATCAACCAACACGCGCACACGCACCCCGCGGTCGGCCGCCCGGACCAAGCGCTCTGCCAGAATCCGGCCGGTCTCGTCCTGCTCCCATATGTAATATTGAAGATCCAGGCTTTTCTCCGCCAGCCCCGTGAGCGCCACGCGGGCGGTGAAGGCCCTCCGCCCGTGACGGATAATGCTGAACCCGGACTCGCCCGGGTGTTGCTGCTCCGCCTCCTCGAACAGCTGCCCCAGACTGGTGGCAGTGTGATCGGTAAATGCTGTCGAAGGTATGCGTGGATAGTCCTTGGGCACTGTCGCGCAACCCGTGAACAGCACACCAATCAGCAGGAGCAAAAGGCATGTCCCAAGGAAGCCAGCCCCGGGGAGAGCTCCCGGCGAACGCTCGCATCGCTGCAGATGGAGGCGAGGATCGATCAATATCGAATCGAAGACATCGCGGTAAATCACTATTGTCGTTTCGCCCCCTTGCCTCCGTCTCGGAACGGATTGCCAGATGGACCGTGGGTCCCTGCTGGGCGAGACCCCATTCAAAACCGCGCAACGAACGCTATTTTCCAGTCTAGTGCACATCAGCCAACTCGGAGGGCTGCGTCCGACGTGACGGTGGTGAATAAACCAATAAACTGTGACCCTAGAACACATACCGCGCAGTCCCGCCGAGGAACAGGATATAGTTCTTGTCAAACTTGCCTGTCGTTTGCACGCCCTGCGCCGTCACATCCATGTTGGCATCGCCAACCAGATACAGTGTGCCGCCGAATGAAAAGTCGAGCTGTTTGAATCGAACGCCTTTCCACAGGTAGGAGGCAGACAGCTTATAAATTTCATCCACGGGTAGATCAAACGTACGGTGGTCCTTATCCACGGGTGAACTGTCATAGGCGAAACCGAGGCTGTAACCGCGTTGCTCCCGCAGGTGCGCAAAGGCAATGCCCGCATGCCAAGTGTCATCCCACTGCCGGTCCAGCGTCGCCACATTGCCTCCCAATGTGATCTCATTCTTCTCGCCAAACTCCGACCAGTCCTGCCAGCCGGCATTCAGGAACAGGTGATTACCTTCTGACAGCCGGTACCGAAGCCCCGCTTCCAGCCATTGCGGGTTATCCCAGCTGATATCGACATCATTGACAGCCGGTTTCGGGATGACGAGGTTACGGAAATTGACGTTGCCTTCCAGGTCCACATTCGCCTTGGCCCGATACACCACCCCCAGCAAGGCGTTGTCGGTGAGCTGGTAGGTCATCCCCAGGAACGGCTGGTAACCCCAGTCGGTCGCATCTTCAATTCTGACCTTGCCATCTGGGGCGCCCGGCACCAGTGCACCCTGGTTCAGTGCAATATTCTGCTCGAACTTGGTGTAGATGATGGATACACCCGCCCCGATCGAGAATCGGTCGTTGAGCTTGTAGGCAAAGGATGGCGATATAGCTACTGCAGCAAGCGTGGACTTGCTGGTCTGGTAGCGCCCAACGAAGTCATCCCCGTAATCCACACCGCCCCCCTGGGGAGCGACAAGCGACATGCCAAATCGGGTGTCTTCGGTCAGTTTCTTGACATAGAAGAAGCTGGGAATCGCCGCAGTCTCACCCGCGCTCCCCCCATCGTTTCCACCGCCGGTGGCAATGGACGGATCAAACTCGACCTTGGGCAGCACGAGCTGCAGGCCGGCAACCATGGAATCATGATCAAGGCCCGTCATGCCCGCCGGGTTGGTCCAGGCGGCATCGGCATGATAGGTGTTGGTCGGGTTCGCCACCCCGCCGGTGCCCATACTCGTCGGTGTACCCACTTCGGCGAGATAGAAACCGGC
>JASFKW010000118.1:0-11806 GCA_050118435.1 Gammaproteobacteria bacterium
TAACATGCATGTAAATAAAATCGACTAAGCGGGTAGCCAGGCGCGGCCGCCGGGCGTCTGCACTTCGATCAGGCGGTGGCCATACAGCCGCTCCAGGAGATCGGTTTCAAGAATGCGATGCGTTTCGCCGAGCCGGGCTTCGCCATCGCCCAGCAACAACAGCGCATGATCGGCGAACCGGGAGGCGAGATTGACATCATGCAGGACCATGACCAGCGCGCGTCCCTGCTCACGGCAGCCGGCGACGAGATTTTCCAGCACATCCAGCTGGTGGTGTGGGTCGAGGTGGTTGGTGGGCTCGTCGAGCAGCATCAGCCCGGGCTGCTGGGCGAGCAGCGAGGCGATGGCCACCCGCTGGCGCTCACCCCCCGAAAGTGTCTGTACGTTACGGTCCCTGAATTCGCTCATCCCCACCCCGGCGAGGGCGCGCCGTGCGATCGCCCGATCGTCGGCCGTTTCCCATTGCCAGGCGCGCAGATGGGGATGGCGGCCCTGAAGCACGGTGTCGAGCACGGTGGCGGGAAAGGCATCTTCGTGGCTCTGGAACAGGACGCCTACCCACCTGGCCACCTGACGGCGATGCAGGCGGCTCAGCGGCCGGCCGTTGAGCTCGATGCGACCCGCGTCCGCAGGGCGCAGGCCGGCGAGGGTATGCAGCAGTGTGGTCTTGCCGCATCCGTTGCGGCCCAGGATGCACCAGCAGTCGCCGGCATTCACGGTCAGCCCCAGATTCCGGGCAACCGACACAGTGCCGATGCTGACGTCCAGGGCGGCGCATCTCAGAAGCGGGGGCGGCGTGTCAGGCATCGCGGGAATTGCGCGAGCGGTAAAGCAGAAACAGGAACAGGGGTACCCCCAGCAATGCGGTCAGGACGCCGGCGGGCAGCTGGCGCGGCGCAATCAGGGAGCGCGCCAGGGTATCGGCGAGCAGCAGCAGGGTTCCGCCGAGCAGCACCACGGCGGGCAGCAGCAGACGATAATCGCGGGCGCCGCCCAGGCGCAGCAGGTGTGGTGCCAGCAGGCCGATGAAGCCGATGTTGCCTGCCTGGGTGACGGCAACGGCGGTGGCCAGCGAAGCGCCTACATAGATGAGCAGCCGCATCTGCGCCACCCGCACGCCCAGGGAGGCGGCGTACAGCGCGCCGCCGGCCATGAGGTTCAGCGACGATGAGACGCCGAACGCGGTCACCGCGAGCAGCAGCAGCACCGCGGCTTCGGCCGCCGGCAGGCGGGCGTAGCTCAGATCGCCCATCAGCCAGAACAGCATGCCCTGCACCTCGGCCGCGGGGCTGATCGCCAGCAGCAGACTGATCAGCGCACCCCAGCCGGCCGCCAGCACCACGCCTGTGAGCAGCAGACGGGTGGTGTCCCAGCTGCCGCGTCCATGGGCGAGGGCGAACACCAGCAGCGTCGAGAGCAGCGCACCGGAAAAAGCCCAGGCCGGCGTCCAGAAGCTGCCGGCACCGAGCAGCAGGGCCAGCAGGGTCCCGACCGAGGCCCCGCCCGATACCCCTAGGACATAGGGGTCGGCCAGCGGGTTGCGCAGCAGGACCTGCATCAGTGCGCCGGCGAGCCCCAGCAGGGCGCCGGTGACAAAAGCGCTGAGGCTCCGCGGCAGACGCAGCTGCCAGAGGATCCGCGCCTCGGGTGTGTGGGGGGTCCGCAGCGCCTCGCTCAGGCTGACTGTCGCGGTGCCGGTCTCCAGGCTCAGCCAGAGGGCGAGCAGGGCAACCGTCGCCAGACCGAGCAGCAGGGGCGCGGGGCGCATCCGGGCCGGCCGGGGCCTCAACGCAGGCTGATGACCGGCCAGCCCCGCCGGCCCGCGTACGCCCGCAGGCGGTCGTCCGGATCCACCGCCACCGGGTGCTCAACCCGCTCCAGCAGGGGAAGGTCATTGTGCGAGTCGCTGTAAAACCAGCTGCCGTCGAGCGTTTCACCGTGCTGTTCCAGCCAGGCCTGGAGGCGTTTTATCTTGCCGTCCTGGAAACAGGGGATGCCGCGGACGTTGCCGGTGTATTCGGCGTCGATCAGCTCGGGCTCGGTTGCAATGAGATGGGTGACACCGAAGCGTCGGGCGATCGGCTCGGTGATGAAGCGGTTGGTTGCGGTGATGATGATGAGCTCGTCTCCTTTGCTGCGGTGCTTCTCGAGCAGCTCCCGCGCCCGCGACAGCAGGATGGGGTCGATCTTGCTGGTCAGATACTCCTCGCGCCAAGCCTCGAGCCGCACCCGGCTGTGCATGGCCAGCGGCTTGAGCTGGAAGCGCAGAAACGCGTGGATGTCCAGAGAGCCCGCGACATACTGGTCGTAGAAGCGCTGATTCTGCGCCTCGTAGGATTCGGCGTCGACGATGCCGCGTTCCACCAGGAAACGCCCCCACAGATAATCGCTGTCGCCGTCGAGCAGAGTGTTGTCCAGATCGAAAAGTGCCAAGGGCATGGTGAGATCCGGTTCTCATCGTAATCCGGTGGGCGGCAGCCCGACGGGGCAGGATAGACGCGTCGCTGGCAAAGGTAAATCGGGATCCCCCGATTTGCGCGTGGTGGCGCCGTGTGTAAAATGCAAGTATTGGGGTTCCCTTGCCAGTCGAGCGTGCAAGTGATTGATTCGGATGGTTATAGACCGAATGTCGGTATTATCCTGACCAACCGGGAAGGCAAGCTGCTGTGGGCGCGCCGCATCCGTCAGGATGCCTGGCAGTTTCCTCAGGGCGGGATCCGTCGGCGGGAAACGCCCGACGAGGCCATGTACCGGGAGCTCGCGGAGGAAATCGGCCTCGAGCCCGAGCACGTCAGTGTGCTCGGCGCGACACGGGGCTGGCTGCGCTATCGGCTGCCGGAACGCTTCATACGCCGGCACCAGAAGCCCATGTGCATCGGTCAGAAGCAGCGGTGGTACATGCTGCGGCTCATCGGCGCAGAGCGACACGTGCGTCTCGACCGGTGCGACAGGCCCGAGTTCGACAACTGGCGCTGGGTGGACTACTGGCAGCCGATCGAGGAGGTCGTCGCCTTCAAGCGCACCGTGTACAAGAAGGCGCTCAGGGAGCTGGCTCCATTGATTTTTCCGCAGGGCGAGGCGCCGGATTCGGCGGTGCGCTGAGCCCCCTCTTGCCATACTCGAGCTCTCCCCGGAAACGGACCCCCGACATTGCTGGATCTTCTGCGTAGAACCATCCAGGAGGTGAATCGTGCGCCCGACCTGCCGCGCGCCCTCGCCACCATTGTGAGCCGGGTGAAACAGGCCATGCAGGTCGGTGTGTGCTCGGTTTATCTGGTTGACGCCGAGCATCGGCAGTACGTCCTCATGGCCACCGATGGCTACAACCCCGAGGCCGTCGGGCTGGTGCGCCTCGGCTTCGGGCGCGGTCTGGTCGGCGAGGTCGCACGCCGCGAGGAGCCCCTCAATCTCGAGAACGCGGCGGATCATCCGGCCTACGTGTTTTCGCGCGAAACCGGCGAGGAACCCTTTCACGCCTTCCTGGGCGTACCCGTCATCCAGCACCGGCGGGTGCTCGGCGTGCTGGTGGTCCGGCACCACGAGCGACGCCGCTTCGCCGAGCACGAGGAAACGCTGTTGTTCACGCTAGCCGCGCAGCTCGCCGGCGCCATCTCACATGCCGGTGCCAGCGGCGATATCGAGCGACTGCTGCAGGAGCCGGCCGAAGTCCGCTATTTTCTGAACGGCCGCTCGGGGGCACCGGGGGCTGCCGTCGGCCGGGCACGGGTGGTCTATCCGCTGGCCAATCTCGAAGCCATTCCGGACCGTCCGGTCGGGGACGTCGAGGCCGAGATCGGGCATTTCCGTGCCGCCGTCGCCGCCGTTGAGCGAGATATGCAGCAGATGTCGGCGCGTATGGTCGACTCGTTGTCGATCGAGGACATCGCGCTGTTCGACGCCCTGGTGCTGATGCTGCGCAGCGACAATCTCCTGGAAGGCACCATCGACGGAATACGCGCCGGCAACTGGGCCCCCGGCGCGCTGCGTAAGACGATCGCCGAGCATGTCACGGCCTTCGAAGCCATGGAGGACCCCTATCTTCGCGAGCGGGCCAGCGATATCCGGGACCTCGGTCGACGCATCCTGGAGCGCCTGCAGAGTCTCCACCCGGCCGCCAGGGACTACGAGCCCGCGACCATCCTGGTGGGCGAGGACGTGAGCGCCAGCCAGCTGGCAGAGGTCCCCGTCGACTGTCTGTCGGGCGTGGTATCGGCGCGCGGCTCCAGCGCCTCGCACGTGGCGATTCTGGCACGCGCCCTCGGTATCCCCGCCGTGATGGGTGTGGAGGATCTGCCGGTGAACCGCCTGGAGGACCAGGAGCTGGTGGTCGACGGCTACCAGGCGCGCCTGTTTGTCAGGCCCTCGAAGGCCGTGCGCGACGAATTCCTGCGGTTGCAGCGGGAAGAAGCGGAGCTGTCGCGGGAGCTTCAGGATCTGATCGGCCTCCCCTCCAGGACCCTGGACGGGGTACACGTGCCGTTGCACGCCAACACCGGCCTGCTCACGGACATAACACCCTCACTTCGCTGCGGTGCCGAGGGAGTGGGACTGTACCGCACGGAGGTGCCTTTTCTGGTGCGCGACCGCTTCCCCGGGGAGGAGGAGCAGCGCAGGACCTACCGCCAGATCCTGGAGGCCTTCGCGCCGGCGCCGGTCACGGTGCGCACGCTGGACATCGGCGGCGACAAGATGCTGCCCTATTTCCCGGTGCAGGAGGACAACCCCTTTCTCGGCTGGCGCGGTATCCGCATCGCGCTGGATCACCCCGAGATCTTTCTCACCCAGCTGCGCGCGATACTGCGGGCCGGCGAAGGTCTCAATAATCTGCGCCTGATGCTGCCGATGATCTCCAGCGTGGGAGAGATCGATGCCGCCCGGGCGCTCATAAAACGCGCCCACGACGAGCTGCGCGAGGAGGGCATGGGCGTTGACTACCCGCAGGTCGGGGTGATGATCGAGGTGCCTTCGGCGGTCTATCAGATGCAGGCCATGGCGCGGCGCGTGGATTTCTTCTCCATCGGCTCCAACGATTTGACGCAGTACCTGCTGGCCGTGGACCGGAACAACTCGCAGGTGGCGGAGCTCTACGACGCCCTGCATCCGGCGGTGCTCAGAGCGATTCTCCAGGTGATCGAGGGTGCTCAGCGGGCAGAGCGCCCCGTCAGTGTGTGCGGCGAGATGGCCGGCGACCCGGCTGCGGCGCTGCTGCTGCTTGGCATGGGGATCGATTCTCTCAGCATGAGCGCGGCCAGCCTGCTGCGGGTCAAATGGACCCTGCGCAGCTTCAGTCGCGCCGACGCTCAGGGACTGTTGGCCCAGGCTTTGGAGCTCGAAGACGGCGCCGCGGTCCGGGCCCTGCTGCATCGGGCCCTCGAGCGGGCCGGCCTGGGGGGGCTGACGCGCGCCGGGCGGTGAGCAAAGTGGCTTGGGGAAACCGCTTCAGCGCCTGCGCCTCAGCCAGATCCAGACGCCCGACAGGGCGAGCAGGGTGATCAGCAGCGCCGCCGCGTCGATCACCCAGGGACCGTAGCGACCGAAAAAACGGCCGCTGTGCAGGTCCAGCAGCACGCGCTCCACCGGCAGCACTTCGCCGCGGAAGTGCCGATGGAGGGCGGTCTTGAGCTGCGGTCCCGGCGTTCCCGGGCTCGACCAGCGGACTGAGGCGGCGTCGGGTCGGGCCTTCTCCCAGCGTAGAAAGTCGGTATCACTGCGGTAGAAGTCGTGACCGCCCTCCACGATCACTCTGCCCTCGGCGTCTTTTCCGATGCGTTTCATTCCCGCCGGCACGCCGTCCTTGCCCTGGAGCCGTTCGATCAGCTCCCCGCGCGCCGTCAGCAGCACAATGCTTCCGCTGACGGCGACGACGATGATCTCGCTCAGCGCCACGGCGCCCACCAGGTCACGGTGCTGGCCTTCGATCTCCCGGCGGTCGAGGTAGAGGTGCTCGCCCATCAGCGTGACATAGCGCCCCTCGACCGGAAAGGAGACGAGGCGTTCGGGGGCCTCGATGCCGTACCAGTCCAGGACCCAGTCGGCCTGCACGTGGCGGCTGTCGAGCTGGAAGTCTTCGGTGTGGTTGAGCAGCAGCCCGGTGACCGCAACCAGAATGGCGAACACGGCGGCGCTGACACCCATGTATCGGTGCCAGACATAAAAGGAGCGGAGTTTGAAGCGCTGCCTCCTATGGTGACGCCGGGACATCCTGTGCTCTTGCTTCGGCGTCCAGATACAGCGCCAGGGCGGCCAGCTTCTTCATCGCCCGCACCGACAGAGTGGCGCCCGAGATGCCGTCGATGTGGCGGTCCAGATCGCGGTTCCCATCCAGTTGGGCGTTCGTGAACTGATCCGTGAAGAAGGGGTGGCGGACCTCCCAGCCGCGCGTTTCACGAAACACCAGCACCTTGATCCGCTCCAGTCGCCCCTCGTTGACCACCAGCCCTACGGTGATGGGCTGTTCCTTGCCGATCTCTTCGAGTATCCAGGTGCTGCGTGGGCCCCGGCGCCAGTAGCGTACCCTCAGGGTGGCGTAGTCGTGCCCCAGCAGCTCGTTGACGACGCCTTTGCGCTCGCCCGTGAGCCAGATGACCTCCGGCTCCGGTACGTCGCCCGCGAAAACTTCGGACAGAAAAGCGTCGGGCTCCTGGTAGACGCCGCGCGCCATCAGGCCCGGGCACACCAGGGTCAGCAGGACGACGGTAACGAGTGTTCTGAGCAGCATGGCTTCAGGGTCAGCGGACGATGAAAAAAACGGGGCGCGACGGCGCCCCGTGTATTGTGCCCGAGCCGAAACAGGCACAACAGTCTCCTAGAACTGGTAGCCGATGCCGAGGTTGATGCCCTTTTCCTCATCGACGTTGCCTTCGTTGTCCTGGTACTGGTAGTCGGCCTTGAGAACCACGTCCGGATGGGGCCAGTAGTTGAGGCCGCCGTTGTACTGTGTTTTCTCGGAGTCCGAGCTGCTGCCGGCTTCGTTGTCCCACTGGCTGTAGCGCGCGAACACCCCGAATTCCGGTGTCAACCGGTAGGAGGGCTCGACGTAGAAGCCTTCCTGCTCGTCCCTGCCGGCCGCCTCGGCGCCGTCACCGTCAATGTCCCAGCGGGCATACAGCGCGCGCAGCCCGATGGGGCCACGGCGGACATCCGCATGGGCCTCGTAGAGCCAGGCGCTGGCATCGTTGTCCAGGCCCTGGGTGATGTTCTCCTGGTACTGGAGGCTCGCGGCGAGTTCCACGCCGGCGACGCCGTTCCACTTGATCCGCCCGGTGCTGGCGAGATCGCGCGCATCGGCATTGCTGGTCTTCTGGCGGCCGCCACGGATGCTGTAATCGTCGGTGTCCAGTCCCTCGTGGACACCGAAGTTGTAGCTCCAGCCCGGCGCGATCTCACCGGTCAGCTCGGCGCCGCCGGCCCACCAGGTGGTCGGAATGATGTTTCTTTCAACCGGATTGCGCTTCACGCCATAGAACGTTGTGGGCTCGTGGGTCTCGTTCAGGATGCCCACGGGGAGGAGGAACAGACCGCCCTTGACGTGCTGGCTCGGCGTGAGGTCGTATTCGACATAGGCCTGCTCCAGCTCGATTTCGCCGTCGTCGTCGCTGCTTGCAATCGCGTGCTCGAGCTCGAGCTCCGACCAGAAGCGCAGGCGGTCGGTGAACTGGTGCCCGAAAAACAGGACGAAACGGGTGAAATCGATTTCCTTCTGGCGTCCCTCATCGGTGTCGAGATTTTCGTAATGCAATTCGCCGTAGCCGCCGATCTGGGTCTTCTCGGCCCAGCTGGCCGCCGACGGTGCACCCTGTCGGCTCTGCTCGGCGACCTCCACCGCGGCTTCGGCCTTCTCCTCGGTGCTCTTCTGGCTCTTCTTGAGAGCTTCGATCTCGCGCTGCTGCTCCTGAATGATGCGCCACATCTCCTCCTGGCTGGGCAGCTCCGTGGCCGCCGTGAAGCTTCCGGAAGCGAGCAAGGCGGTGGCAACGCCGATGACGGGATAAATTGTACGTGCCATTCACTTGTTCTCCTGTCTGGGTGCGGGTGACTTGGGTTGGCAGGAGAATTATATTGGACGCAAATCTAAATGCAAATGATTCGTATTAAAGCCGATGCCCCCAGGAAGCATGCTCACCAGAAGGAGGGTCGAAGCACTGCGAGAAGTGCCACCGCGATCAGGATGAGGGCGGGGAACTCGTTGAACCAGCGATAGAAAACGCCAGGATAGGTGTTTTCCCGAAGCTCGAACTGCCTGATCAGCCCGGCACAGTAGAGGTGATAGGCGACCAGTCCCATTACCAGTGCCAGCTTGAGTTGCAGCCAGGACTGGATCAGCGGCCAGTGCCACGTGAACAGCAGCCAGAGGCCGAACACGACCGTGAGGACGGCCCCGACCGTCATGATCGCGAACAGCTTGCGCTCCATGATCAGAAAACGCTGGTGTCCCGGCTGATCTTCACAGTCCGCGTGATAAACGAACAGGCGCGGCAGGGAAAACAGGCCGGCGAACCAGGTCACCATGAAAATCACGTGAAAGGCCTTGACACAGAGCACGTTCAGCCTCCCGCCCTGAGGGAGCGTGCAAGTCCGGCATCGCCGAGCAGCTTCACTGCCTGGGCACGCACGCCCTCGACATCGAGCTTTCCTGTCTCCCGGTAGAGGATGCGGCCCTCGGGGCCGACGAGAAAAGTGGTCGGCGTGAGACGGACGTCGCCGAAGGCGCGCACGGCCTCGCCGCGGATGTCCAGCGCAATGGGGTAGGGAAGCGCCTTGCGATGACGCATCTCAACGACCCGGTTGGGCGGATCGTAGGGCATGGCGACCCCGATGATCTGCAGGCCGCGCGGAGCCAGCTCCCGGTGGAGCCGGGCGAGGTGTGGCAGCTCTTCCACGCATGCTGCACAGCTCGTCGACCAGAAGTTGATCAGCACGGGCTGACCGCGCAGCGCCTCGAGGCGCAGCGGCCCGCCCTCCAGGATGGTGAATGCGATATCGGGGGCGCGCCGGGGCTGAGTCGGGCCGGACGCCAACCACCCCAGGCCGGCGGCGAGCAGCAGGATGGTCAGCAGGACGAACAGGTGTCTGAGACGCATGGGGGCGGAAGGATAAGGGTCTGTCGGTCCGGTGGGTCGTCAGCCCTTTCCTGCTTCCGCCTGCGCGGGCCGGTGCCCGTCATGGCCGATCTCGGCCCGGGAAGGCAGAAAATTGCGGGCCAGTGCGCGGTAGATGGGATCCGGACAGACCAGCCTCGACGTGACGAAGGCCAGGAAGGCGGTGGCCATCAGTGGCAGCAACAGCGCGTGATTGTCCGTCATTTCCATGACAATCACGAAAGCCGTGATCGGGGTCTGCACAACGCCGGTGAAATAGCCGACCATGCCGAGGATGATGATCGCGGCGGCCGGCACGGCGGGCATCCAGTGCGCGAGCTCCACGCCGACGCCGGCTCCGGTGGCCAGGGAAGGTGCGAAAATGCCGCCGGGAATGCCGCTCAGGTAGGAGAAGGTCGTGGCGAGCATCTTCATCGCGGGATAAGTGACCGGCAGGTCGCTGCTGCCGGTGATGATCGCCTGAGCCTCCTGGTAGCCCGTGCCGAAAGCCGTGTTGCCGGAAAAGAAGCCCGCTGCCGCGATACCCAGTCCGCAGACCACCGCCACCAGCACGGGTCGGCGCCCCAGCAGCGGTCCCACCCGCCGGGAACCCTGAATCAGCACGGTGCTGAACAGCCCACCCAGGAGACCGCCGGCGATGCCACAGACCAGCACCGGCATCAGCATCTGTGACGGCAGGAGCGTCGCGGACGTCGAACCGAAATAGTGGTAATTGCCCTCGAAGGCCACCGCGGTGACGCCGGCAATGAAAACGGCGGTCAACAGCACACCACTGGTCCTCTCTTCGAAGGATCGGCCCATCTCCTCGACGGCGAACAGGATGCCCGCCAGCGGGGTGTTGAAGGCGGCGGCGATTCCCGCGGCGCCTCCAGCGAGAATCAGGCCGCGGTCCATGTAGTGGTGCGGGAACTTGCCGAACCGGCCCAGCGCAAACATGATCGAGGCTCCGATGTGCACCGTGGGCCCCTCGCGGCCGATGGAGGCGCCGCTCAGCAGCCCGAGCAAGGTCAGCACGATCTTGCCGAGCGCGATGCGAAACGACAGCAGAACCGTCCGCGCGGCGTGCTCCTGCATCTGCAAGGCGGCGATCGACTGGGGGATGCCGCTGCCCTCGGAGCCCCGAAACCATTTTCGCGTCAGCCAGGAGACCAGCACCAGCCCGGCCGGGCAGACTGCAAAAGGGGCATAGGGCGATATCTCCACGAGGTCGTGAAACCAGGTGTTGGCGTGCTCGGATCCGATGGCGAAACCGGTGGCCACCAGACCGACGACGACAGCGCCACACCAGAACAGAATTCGGATTTTCCAGGCCTGGGGCGAAAGCAGGATTTTGCCCGAGCGGCGCAGATGGTACAGCATGAAAAGGTCTGCTTGAGTGTGGAAATGCGGGATGCGGCCCGCGCCATACTATTTTCTTCGCCCGGCGCATGCAATTGCCGCGCATGGACAACTTTCCGGATTGTGCGGAAAATGGCGTCGGGCACCGCTCGATGCACAGGCGCGCCTATGCGGTGGTGGCCGTCTACATCTGGTCTGTCTGGAGGCAGGTAAAGAGCCCATGATCAAGGTCGGCGTAGTGGGAGGAACCGGATACACCGGCGTGGAGCTGCTGCGGCTGCTGGCGCTGCACCCGGGTGTGAAGATTGAGGCGGTGACCTCGCGCGCGGAGGCCGGCACGCCTGTGGCCGATCTGTTTCCGAACCTCCGCGGCCACATCGGGCTTGAGTTCACCGAGCCGGATACGCAACGGCTGTCGGGCTGTGACCTGGTGTTCTTTGCCACGCCCAATGGCATCGCCATGGGCATGGCCGAAGGCCTGCTGGAGGCAGGCGTGCGGATCATCGACCTGGCGGCGGACTTCAGGCTGAAGGATGCGCAGCTGTGGCGGCAGTGGTATGGCATGGAGCACGCCTGTCCGCGGCTTCTGGAGCTGGCGGTATACGGGCTGCCGGAAATGCATCGCGAGGCGATTGGGGGCGCCGCGCTGGTCGCGAATCCCGGCTGCTATCCCACCGCCGTGCAGCTCGGATTTCTGCCGCTGCTGGAAGCCGGCTGTATCGAACCGGAAGGCCTCATTGCCGACTGCAAGTCCGGTGTCAGCGGGGCGGGGCGCAAGGCAAGCGTGGGAACCCTGTTGGCCGAGGCGTCCGAAAATTTCAAGGCCTATGCGGTCGGCGGGCACCGCCATCTGCCGGAGATCCGTCAGGGCCTGGCGCAGAGCTACGGTGGGAGCGTGGGGCTGACCTTCGTGCCGCACCTGACGCCGATGATCCGGGGTATACACGCCACCCTCTATGCGCCCCTCACACGGGCCGACCTGGATCTGCAGGCGGTATTCGAGGAACGCTTTCGCCGTGAGCCCTACGTGGATGTGCTGCCCGCCGGCTCGCACCCCGAAACCCGCACCGTCAAGGGTGCAAACCACTGCCGCATCGCCGTGCACCGCGCGCCGGGCGGCCGACACGTGATCGTGCTCGCGGTGATCGACAATCTGGTCAAAGGGGCCGCCGGGCAGGCGGTGCAGAACATGAACATCATGTTCGGCCTCGAAGAGACCACCGGGCTGCACGCAATCGGCCTGCTTCCCTGAATACGGCGCGATCCCTGACGCACGTTTCTGGCGGCCGATGGAGGCGGGTAGTCGAAAAATCCTGGTGTACCGTCCGGCACAGGTCTGGCTCGCCGCCGGTGTTGCCGCAGTCGTCTTG
>JASFKW010000119.1:0-11730 GCA_050118435.1 Gammaproteobacteria bacterium
CGGCGGGCCAACGTTGTGACCACCGTCGGCGCGCTCGGCTGCGTTCGGCCGGGCGGTCGCCACGATGCCGACACCGGCCTGATTGTTGTGGGCGGGCCGTCCCGCCATTTTCGCTGGGATGACGACTGGCTCCTGCATCAGATCGAGGCGTTGACGGCGGCACGCCCGCTGCGGCGCTGGCTGCTCGGCACCTCGCCGCGCACGCCGGCGTCGCTGGCGCACCGCCTGACGGGCCGTCACGAATTCGAATACGTCCCCTGCGCCTCCACCGACCGCGACACCCTGGCCCGACACATGGCCGAGGCCGGTGAGGTGTGGGTCACCGAAGACAGCGCCTCCCTGCTCTATGAGGCCCTCAGTTCGGGAGCCCGCGTCGGTGTGCTGAGCGTGCCGCGCAAGGCGGCGAGCCGCGTCGCGGCGGGGGTGGAGGTGTTGCGCCAGAGGGGCTGGCTGGGCGCGCCCGGCCGCTGGCAGCCGGCGGGCGGCGTCACGCCGGCGCTGGACGAGGCCGGACGCTGTGCCGACTGGGTGAGGCAGCGATGGCTGAGCAGCCGCTGACGGTCCTGCAACTGGTCCCCGCGCTTGAGACCGGCGGCGTCGAGCGCGGCACCCTGGAGCTCGGCGCGGGCCTGGTGAAGGCGGGGCACCGCTCCCTGGTCGTCTCCGGCGGCGGGCAGCTGGTCAGCCGTCTCACCGGTCAGGGCAGCGAGCACATCGAGTGGCCGATCGACAGGAAATCGCTGTGGACGCTGCGGCTGGTGGGGCGTCTGCGGCGCCTGCTGCGCGAGCGCCGGATCGATATCCTGCACGCCCGCTCGCGGCTGCCGGCCTGGATCGCCTGGCGTGCCTGGCGCCGCATGCCGCCACAGGACCGGCCGCATTTCGTCACCACGGTGCACGGCCTGTATTCGGTCAGCCGCTACAGCTCGGTCATGACACGGGGTGAAGCGGTGATCGCGGTGTCACGGGCGGCGCGCAGCTACATCCTGGACAACTATCCCCAAACCGACGCCGAGCGGGTCAGGGTGATCGAGCGGGGCATAGACCCGCAGGTCTATTCCTACGGTTACCGCCCGCCCGACTCCTGGCTCGACCGGTGGTATCAGGAGCACCCCTACCTGCTCGAGCGTCAGGTCCTGACCCTGCCGGGGCGCATTACGCGCCGCAAGGGACACCTGGATTTCCTTCAGCTGCTGGCGAGCCTGGTGAAGGCCGGCCTGCCCGTGCACGGCCTGATCGTGGGAGCCGAAGACAACGCCCACCCAGGCTACATTCGCGATCTGCACCGGGCGGTTTCGACCCTGGATATCGAGAGCTATGTCACCTTCACGGGCCATCGCATGGACATGCGCGATATTTACGCCGTCTCGAATCTGGTGTTCTCGCTTTCGGCCAAACCGGAGTCATTCGGTCGCACGGCGCGGGAAGCCCTGAGCATGGGCGTGCCCGTTGTGGGTTATGATCATGGTGGCGTCGGCGAGACGCTCGCCAGAGCCTACCCGCAGGGTCGCGTCGCGCCGTGCGATGTCAGTGCCCTGGAGCGGGTCACGCGGCTGCTGCTCGAGTTTCCCGTCGAGGTGGACCAGTGCCGCTTCACCACCGTCCAGGAAATGATTGACCAGACCCTGGCACTGTACGGAGAACTGGCCGGCTCATGATTCCGGCGGCGCTGCTGGTGGCGGCGGCCGCGGTCGGGTTGTCGCTGCGCTACGCCTGGTGGCGCCCGGCGGTCGACCTGCGCTTTCCGCGCATCCTCATGTACCACATGATCGCGCCGGGCCGCCCCGGAGCGCGCTTCAACGGCCTGCGCGTCGCGCCCGGGGTGTTCGAGCGGCAGCTGCAGTGGCTGTGCGCCCGCGGCTGGCAGAGCTTCACCGTGAGTGAGCTGGTCGACAATGCCGCGGCGCTGCCGGAGAAATCCTTCGCCATCACCTTTGACGACGGCTACGCGGACAATCTGCACCAGGCGCTGCCGCTGCTCAGAAAGTATCGCTGCAAGGCCACCCTCTACCTGGTGGTGGAGCGCGATCGCGACTGGTCGGCCGAGCGCAAGGCTCACCACAATGAGGGCGAGCTGGGGCGCGAGCTCAAGCTCAGCGATGCGCAGGTGCGCGAAATGCTCGATTCGGGCTGTATCGAGCTGGGCTCGCACAGCCTGACGCACGCGAACTTCGAACGCCTGGACACCGAGGCGGTGCGGCGGGAGCTGTCGGCCTCCAGAGAGATTCTGGAACAGCGCTTCGGCTCGACGGTGAGCAGCTTCGCCTGGCCTTTCGGCCTCTACCGTCAGCCGCACCTGGAGCTGGTGCGGCAGGCGGGATACGCCAGCGCGGTCAGCACCCGGGAGGGCATCGAGGATCCGGGCCGATGGGAGCGCATGGCCCTACCGCGCATCAAGATCGGCGGCAGGGACAGCTGGGTGGCCTTTTTATTGAAAATGCGCACCGGCCGGCGCGGCTGGTGAAGCATGGCGGCACCGCGGACCATTTGCCAGGTGCTGGCGGGTGCCGAAAGCGGCGGCCTGGAGCGCCATTTCGCCGACCTGTGTAACGCCCTCGCCGAGCGGCACCAGGTAACGGCCGTCGCGCACCCGATGCACGCCGCGGCGCTGGGCGAGCGCGTGCGCTTCGTGCCGCTGGAGCTCTCGGGCGCGCGTTTCGATCCCCGGCTCCTGGCGCGGCTCCATCGCGTGCTGCGCAGTGCGGCGCCCGACATCGTGCACACCCACGCCAACAAGGCGACCACCATGGTGGCGCTGATGAAGCCGCTGCTGCCGGCGTGCTTCGTCGCCACGCTGCACAACGCCAAATCGCGGCCCTGGATGTTCCGCGGCTGCGACGCCGTAATCTCGGTGAGCCGGGTGCTGGCGGAGCGCCTGCCGGTGCGGCGGGTGGAAGTCATTCCCAACGGCATGGCGCCGCCCGCGCCGGTGGACCCGGCGCGGGTGGCTGCCGTCAGAGAGATGCTTGGCGCCGCGCCGCTGGTGCTGGCAACGGGACGGTTGGTGCACGCGAAGGGCTTCGACGTGCTGCTGGCCGCCTGGCGGGACGTGCCGGCGCAGCTCCGGATTGCCGGAGAGGGGCCTCAGCGGGAGCGATTGGCGCGCATGATCCGGTCCGGCAGGCTGGAGGACAGGGTGCGTCTGGTGGGGCATCGGGACGACGTCGACGTGCTGATGGAGGCCGCAGACCTGCTGGTGCTGCCGTCGCGCCGCGAGGGTTTTCCGTATGTCTTGCTGGAGGCGCTGCACCACCGCCTGCCGATCGTCGCCACCCGGGTCGCCGGGGCTCTGGATGTCCTGCCCTCGCGCTGGCTGGTCGAGGCCGGGGCCGCAGCGGCGCTCGGCGCCGCCGTGAACGGCGCCCTGTCCGACCGCGCGAGCCTGCGGGCGGATTTCCGCGGGCTCTGGGCCGAGGCCACCGAGGCGTTCGGCCTGACAACCATGGTGCGTCGCACCGAGTCGCTTTATCGGCGGCTGCTGCATGGCTGAGCGCCGGTTACGCGTCTGGGCGCTGTCGGATGGACAGCCCGGGCACTACAACCAGTCGCGTGGAATCATTGAGGCGCTGCGCCACCTGCGCCCGCTCCAGGTTTCGCGGGTGGACGTGAAGCTGCGCTTCGGTCTGGCCCGGAATCTGCTGCGCAGCCGTTTGAGCCGCGCCCCGGCGCCGGCGTCGCTGAGGCCGCTTCACCTGTTCTACCGGCTCGGCACCTTGCCGGAAACCGGCTGCGATCTCATCGTGTCTGCCGGCGGGAAGACCGCTTTCGCCAGCGCCTGGATTGCGGCCGTGTTGCGGGTGCCCAATCTGTACGCGGGCTCGTTGCGGGGGCTGTCGGCCCGGCATTTCTCAGGGGTGCTGACCCTCGAGCCGGTCGCTGGCGCGCCCGGCAATCTGGTGCTGCCGCTGCCGCCGAGTCCCATCGACGCCGGCCGCGCGGATCAGGCGGGCACCGCGCTGCGCGCCGAGCTGGGCGGACCCGATGACCGCTACTGGACCCTGCTGCTGGGAGGCGGGGGCGCCGGCTACCGCTATGCGCGGGACGACTGGCTGCAGCTGGCGCTTCTCATGAAGGCGCTGGCGCACCGGCACGGGGTACGCTGGCTGCTGGTGAGCTCGCGCCGCACCGGCAGGTACGCCGAGAGCCTGCTGAAGGACCGCGTCGACAGGAGCCTGCTGGCGGCCGCCTGCTGGTACGGGGAGGGGGGCGAGTACCATGCCGAGGCCTGGCTCGGCGCGGCCGAGCGGGTCTTTGTCACCGAGGACAGCATGACCATGCTGACCGAGGCGATGCATTCCCGGCGTCCGGTGTACAGCCTCCGACCGGTGTCATCCACGCCGGAGCCGCGCTACGCGCAGGCGATGGAGCGCTTCGCTGCACAGCGCCTGGTCTGCCGGCATGATCTGGCGGAGCTGTCGAGTCACCCTGAGCACCTGCTGGCGCAGCCGTGTCGGCCGCTGGAGGCATCGCCAACCCAGTGGCTCGCCGAGCAGTTGCGCGAGCGGCTGGTTCTTGGCTGAACAGCGCTGTTCTTCGAGCAAGAAGCGGCCGTTGGGCTGAGCCCGCGAAGTGAAGCGCGTATCGCCATCCCGTAGGTTGGGCTGAGCCCGCGAAGTGCCGTGCGTACCGCCATCTCGTTGGTTGGGCTGAGCATGCGAAGCCCAACGGGCCGCCGCAGACCACTAACCATAAGGGTACGCTTCGCCTTCGGGTCGGCTCTTGAACCTTCTGTGCACCCACAGGTACTGCTCGGGTATCTCGCGGATGACGTCCTCGATCAGGCGATTGATGCGGCTGGTGTCCTGCTCGATGTCGTCGGTCGGAAACTGGTCCAGGGCGGGGCAAAGCACAAGCAGGTAGCCCGCGTCGCCGGGTAGACGCGCCTGGAAAAACGGCACCACCGAGGCGCCGCTCAGGCGTGCCAGACGCGATGTCGCCGTCAGGGTGGAGGCTTGCAGGCCGAAGAAGGGGACGAACCGGGATTGCGGTCCGGCGTGATTCTGGTCCGGTGCGTACCACACGGGCATGCCGGCCTTGAGGCTGGCTATCAAGGCCCGGGTATCGTCACGGGGTATCGCCTTTTCGAAGCGTCGCTGGCGTGCGCGCTGCATGACGGTTTCGAACAAAGGGTTCCTGTGTTTGCGATAGAGCACGTGGAAAGGACTGTGCAGCGCGAGCAGGCGGCCGCCGAGCTCCAGGGCGGTGAAGTGAGCGCTCAGCAGAATCACGCCGCGGCCCTGTGCGCGCGCCTGCTGCAGGTGCTCGAGACCTACCAGACAGACCTTCTTCCGGAGCCGGGAGGAGCGGCCCCACCAGCACAGCGCGGTTTCGATGACGCCTTTTCCGAGCGCGTCGAAGTGCGCCTTCAGCAGTCGTTCCCGCTCGGCCGCGGACGATTGCGGGAAACAGAGCCTGAGGTTGACACCCGCAACGTGGCGGCGGGTGACGGCCAGTCGCAGTGCGAGCGCTCCGATCAGGCTTCCGACCGCCATTTGCCACGCAAAAGGCAGTTGGATCACAACCCGGAGTGCGCCGAACATCAGCCAGGTCGGCCAGAAACGGGGTGCCAGGAAGCGCAGCCACCAGAATCGGCTATCGTCAGAGCCCATGTCTCAAACCGAAGCGAATCGGATGTCGGACCGCCTTGCCGGAGGCTGTGCTGAATGACGAATGAATCAGGGTCTCCTCGAATAAGGCCTCAGTCTGTCAGCGGGCGTCGGCCGCAGGCGCTTTCCGTCGAGCCTGCAGGGAGGTGTCCACGGTGTCCCACCCAGGCACATGAGGCTCCGTTATCATCGTTTTCGGGAATCCATCCCGACTTTGGACAATTGTAACAACGGGGCCAATGCTATGATTGCGGCCCGGCCGGAATAATTCGGCGGCGATGATCCCTTTGTCACTGATGCGGCCCCTCGAGTGTGCACCCTTCCGCCGGTATGGGCCGGTTGGGGCCGTCGTCGCCAGGGAGGGACGCATTGAGTTACTAAACTGTACCTTGATAAAGCCTCATGTCTGTCGACGCGTGTCGGGCGCAGGGATGCGGCCGTCAAGCCTACAAGGATGTATCCACGGCGTCTCGTTGAGAGACATGATGCTTTGTCAATGCGGCCTTTAGTAACGTAACGGGGTCTGCTCGCATGCTTTTCGCCGGGGTCACCTCGGCTCACTTCCATGCTTCACGGGTAAGGGTTTGCGCGTTCTCTATTCCCTGATGCTCTACCTGTCGCTGCCCTGGGTGCTGCTGCGGCTGTGGGGGCGGGGTGTGCGTATCCCCGGATACCGTCGCCACTGGGCCGAGCGCCTCGGCCGGAGCGAGGCGCCAACGGGCGCGTTGTGCATTCACGCCGTATCGGTCGGGGAGGTGCGTGCCGCTCAGCCGCTGGTCGAGGCCCTTCGGCGGCGCTGGCCGCAGACACCCCTGGTGATCACCACCACCACGCCGACGGGTCGCGAAACGGCCGGCGGGCTTTTCGGGCCCGGGCTGCGCTGCGTTTATCTGCCCTACGATCTGCCCGGTGCGGTGAATCGCTTTGTCGGGCGTTTGTCGCCAATTGCATTCCTGGTGATGGAAACCGAAATCTGGCCCAACCTTTATCGCGCGCTGGAGGCGCGGGGCATCCCATTGCTCCTGGCAAACGCACGGCTTTCGGCCCGGTCGGAGCGCGGCTACCGCCGATTCGGCGGCCTGATGCGTTCCACGCTCCGCTGTGTCCGCTGGATCTGCGCGCAGAGCCGACAGGATGCAAGGCGTTTTATCGATCTGGGCGCGCGGCCGCAGCGGGTGATCGTCGCCGGAAACCTCAAGTTCGATGCGTCGCTGCCCGCCGGTTTCAGCGCGCGCGTATCGGCGATACGCGCCAGACTGGCGGCGCAGCGTTCGATCTGGGCTGCCGGCAGCACCCATTCCGGCGAGGAGATGCAGGTGCTTGCGGCGCACACTCGCATACTGCAGCGATTCGAAGACGCCCTGCTGCTGCTGGCGCCGCGCCACCCGGAGCGCGGGGGGGAGCTGGCGAGGCTGTGCGAACGGGCTCGGCTGGCCTGCCGCCTCTACAGCGACATGCAACCGGTACAGGACGGCGTACAGGTGTTGATCGTCGACACGCTGGGCGAGTTGGCGGCGCTCTACGGGGCAGCCGATGCGGCTTTCGTGGGCGGCAGCCTGGTCGCCAGGGGCGGTCACAATCCCATCGAAGCGCTTCTCGCCGGGACGCCGGTGCTCAGTGGCCCGCACGTTGGAAACTTTCAGGCTGTTTATGAAGAGTTGATGCACCATGGGGCGGTGCAGGAGGTTGGCAACGAAGCCGATCTCGCAGCCAGGCTGATCGACTGGCTCGGAAATCCAGAACGGCGACGCAGCTGCGCCGCAGCAGGACAGAGGGTTATCGAACGGCACCGCGGTGCGGCGGAAAACATCGTTCGATGCCTGGAAACCGTGTTGTCGGATTGACAGTGGGCCTGTTGGGCTTCGCCTGGCTCAGCCCAATTTACGGGTCTTGGTGGACCGGGCAGAGGGTGGGTGACTTCGTCTTCAAGACGACGGAGACAGGTAGGTTGGTGCTGAGCGCAGCGAAGTTGACTAATGATTCATTTGCGCTACGGCGTGCTCAGCGCTGCTTACGGTTGTCTACGACTTTGCGCCCATAGACTCAGCCATTTGCTGATTTGCCATGTTTCCTCCGCAGTCACGATCGTGATGCCTTGCCAAGGTTGGGCAGTCAGCAGTCACACGCTGGCGGGACCGTCGGCCGCAGGGACGCGGCCGTCGAGCGTACAGGGATGCATTCACAGCGGTTCCCGGCAGCGTGTGGCGGCTGACGCTTTTTTACGCCCTCAACGCCGTCGCTGATCCGAGCCCGTTCTGCCCGGCAACCGAAGGTTCCGCCTTACCGCCGGATGCCGCGCCGCCGTGCCATGGCGCGGCCGATGTCCTCGAGCTGTCTGTGACTGAGGATGTGCTGGGCGAGGGAGAAGAGCTCCTTTTCCTCACGTGCGATATGCTCGCGGTAGGCATTGCAGAATGCCCGGACGCGCTCCGCAAATGCGCTGTCCTCGACCAGCGCCGGACCCCGCTTGAGGTCCGTCAGCAGCCGGTCCCACAGGGCGCGGAGCTGCTCGTGGTCCTTGCGCAGCCGGTGGACGACGTCGGCCAGCTTGAGCGACTGGCGATTGAGAACGGGAAAGAGATCGACTTCCTCGTCCTGATGATGGTGCACGGCCGTGGTGGTGAAAAACTGCACCGCTCTTGCAGTGGCGGTGCGGGCCTCGGCATCGAAGCCCTGGTCCTGGAGGTGAGTCACCAGCTGCTCCAGCGCCTGGCACTGCGCCAGCATGTCCTGGTGACAGGCGTGCAGCGCGCCCAGAGGGTCGCTGAAATCCGGGGTCCCCGGTCTCGACGTTTCATTCATGGGTCAGCTCCCCGCCCCCTTCAGCAGTTGCGAGACGGCTTTGAAACGCGGGTGTCGCGCGTCACCCAGCCATTCGAACAGCACGGATTCGGAATGCGTCACGATGACGCCCGACTGGCGCAGCCGGGACAGGGCGTTGTCGGTGCGCGACCGGCTGCGCGCGCAGACCGCGTCGGCGACGACGAACGCCGTGAAGCCAAGCGCCTTGAGCTCCAGCGCCGTCTGCAGCACACAAACGTGGGATTCCACTCCGGCCAGGATGACCTGGCTGCGCCCGAGTGTCTTCAGCGTCGCGGTGAAACCCTCCGCCGCACAGCAGGAAAATCCCGTCTTGGTCATGCAGCCCGCCGCCTCGGGGTAGTGCTGCCTTAGCTGCGGCAGGGTTTCGCCCAGCCCTTCGGGGTACTGCTCGGTGGCCAGGACGGGCACATCGAGCTCGGCCGCGGCGCGCAGCAGAATCGAGCCGCTGTGCAGGAAGGCTTCCAGATCCTCGGCCGGCATCGCCCTGGCCAGACGCTCCTGGATGTCGACCATCACCAGCACCGAATCCTGGCAACGGCAGAGTGCGGCGGCGCTGCTCATCGCGTTGGTTGGGGTTGTACCAGCGACTCGTTGACCTCCAGCAGGTTTTCGCCGCTGAGGCTGCCGGCGGCCCGCTCGAGGCGCAGCTGGTCGAGCACGTACTGATAGCGGGCACGGGCGTAGTTGAGCCGGGCCAGGAAGTATTCGCGCTGCGCGTTCAGCACATCGACGATAGTGCGGGTGCCCACCTCGAACCCGGCTTCCTCGGCCTCAACGGCGACCTCCGTCGAGCTGAGGGATTCCCCCAGCGCCTTGACCTGGGCGATGTCGGTGCGGATACCGCGATAGGCGTTGCGGGTCTGGAGCTCGGCGGCGCGCACCTGCTCCTGCAGCCGCTGCTGCGCCTCCTCGAAGCGGCTGCGCGCCTCGCGGGTGCGTGAATTGACGGCGCCGCCCTCGTAGAGGGGAATGTTGAGCTGCAGGCCGATGGTCGCGTCGTGGCGCTCCTGTGGGACGACGCCACCGAAGTCGCGGTCGAAATAGCTGGTGCTGGCGTTCGCATCGAGCGTGGGGTAATGCCCGGCGCGCTGGATCCGGATCTCCTGTCGCGCGGACTCGGCTGCGGCCTGGGCCGCCAGCACGCTGAGATTCTGTTGCCTGGCCTGTTCGATCCAGACTTCGGGCGAATCCGGGTCGGGACGTACCAGCTTAAGATCGGGCTCGAGCGGCGCTATTTCTTCATAGTACTCGCCCGCGATTTCACGCAGCGCGTCCTTGGCCTCGACCAGCTGGCTGAGGGCGCGGATCTCCTGGCTGACCGACAGGTCGTAGCGCGCCTGCGCCGCCTTGACGTCGGTGATGGCGATCAGGCCCACCTCGAAGCGCTGCGTTGCCTGCTCCAGCTGTCGTCCGATGGCACTCTTTTCCGCCTGGGCAAACTCCAGGTTGTCCTGCGCATCCAGCACATTGAAATAGCGCTCGGCCACCTGGACCATCAGCTCCTGCTGGGCGGCCGCGTACTGGGCCTCGGCGCGGGCGATTTCGCTGTCGGCCTGCTCGAGCTGAATCCAGCGGTCATAGCGGAACAGCGGCTGTATCAGGTCCAGACTGGCCACCTTGTTGGTAACGTCCTCTACATCCTTGGGGTCGTTCAGCTCCTTCTGGCGGGTCTTGTCGATCGCGCCACTCGCGCCGATGCTGGGCAGCAGACCGGCCCTGGCCTGGGGCCGGGCCTCACGGACCGCTTCCAGGGCGGCCGCCGCGGCCGCCAGCTGCGGGTTGGTGCGCACGGCTTCCCGGTAGACGGTGATCAGGTCCGCTGCATGAGCGGCGGTGGACGCAAGCAGCAATCCCAGCAGGCAGAGGCGGTGGAGCAGCATGGTTCAGTACGTGGCCATTCCCTGGTCGATGTCGCGAGCCCAGGCGTCGACGCCTCCGCTCAGGTTGATGATGTTGCTGAAGCCGTGGTTTTCCAGAAACAGGCCGACCATGCGGCTGCGTATGCCGTGGTGGCAGATGACCACGATTTCCTGCTGCGGATCGAGGTCGTTCACCTTCGCCGCAATGCTTCGCATCGGCACCAGGGTGGCTCCGTCGATGTGGGCGGTCTGGAACTCCCAGGGCTCACGCACATCGAGCAGCAGCGGCTTTTCCGCTGCCGACTCCAGATAACTGTGCAGCTCCTTTGCGGTGAATTCGCGCATGCCTCAGAAGGTGAACGCCTCGGGCTGCGGCGCGTTGCGCAGCGCAGGCACCGAGGTTTCGAACAGGCTCTCCTGATTCCACTCCTGTTCGCCGACGCGGGTGATGAGCAGCGCCTGCATGATCGGTGGTCTTCCGACGATGACGAACAGGCGGCCGCCGGGCTTGAGCGCGGTGTGAAAGCCTTCGTGCAGCACCGGGAGCGAGCCGGTCACGGCGATGGCGTCGAAGCCGCCGTTGCTCCAACCGCCGGCGGCATCGACGGCTTCCAGAGTCACGTTGCCGATACCCTGGCTTTCCAGTTTCCCGGCCGCCTGCTCCACGAAGTCCTCGTGGATATCGACCGAGTGGACGCGGCCCGCAAGTCGGGCCAGGCAGGCGCAGAGGTAGCCGCTGCCGGTGCCGATCTCGAGCACGCTGTCGGTGGGCGTCAGGCTCAGGCTCTGCAGCAGCTTGCCCTCCAGCTTGGGGGGCATCATCACCTCGCCGTGATCCAGCGGAACACTGATATCGGAGAACGCGAGCGCGCCATAGCGTTCGGGTACAAACTGCTCACGCGGCGTATCGGAGATGACATGCAGGACCTGGTCATCGAGCACGTCCCAGGGACGGATCTGCTGCTCGATCATGTTGAAACGGGCCTGCTCGATATTCATTGCGCTCATTGAGGTTATTCCGCTGCTGGTCCGTTCAAAGGGTACTGGGAGGCAGGCGTGCTTGCAATAGACCCACGCTTTAGCTACTTTGTCCTCCTGCAGCTAGGGGTGCTCCTCGCAGAGGGGCTGAGAAACACCCTTTGAACCTGATCCGGTTAATGCCAGCGCAGGGAAGCTGAAATCTGCGTCAGCCTTTCCCCGCCCCTTTGATTCAAACGCACAGTGAGGGAAAGGACCATGAGCGCCATCCCCGAAGAATTCGTCGAGAAGACCGCCCGCCTGTCCGAAGCCGTGACACGGCCGTACCCCGGCTCACGCAAGATCTACGTGCAGGGCTCACGGCCCGATCTGCGGGTCGGCATGCGCGAGATCGAGCAGTCGGACACCCGGACCGGCTCCGGCGTCGAGCCCAACCCGCCGATCACGGTCTACGATACCTCGGG
>JASFKW010000120.1:0-11630 GCA_050118435.1 Gammaproteobacteria bacterium
AATGCCAGTTGTCGATGAGCTCAAAGCACTGCTCGCTGTTCTTGCAGTCGCGCAGGTCGGCGCAGAATTTCTTGTCGCTGAACATTTCGGCCAGTCGGGCCAGGATCTGCAGGTGCTCGTCGGTCGACTCCTGCGGCACCAGCAGGGCGAAGAGCAGATCTACGGGTTTGCTGTCGATAGCATCAAAATCGACAGCGTTGCTCAGCACCACCAGGGCGGCCATGGGCTCCCTGAGGCCGTTCACGCGGCCGTGGGGCAAGGCCACACCGTTGCCCAGACCGGTGCTGCCGAGCCGCTCACGCCCGATCAGGCTGTCGAAAATCTCTCCCTCGGTGAATTCCGGCAAGGCGTCGGCCAGGAGCCTGCTCAGCAGCTCCAGGCTGCGTTTCTTGCTGCTGCACTCCTGCTGGGAGGCGATGCGCTCGGGACTGAGGAGGTCGGGGATCCGCATGGTCGCTTGTCTGACGCGCCGGGCGGCTCGCTGTGAAAGCCGCCTGGCTACCGGTGAGTTTAAAAGGCCTTCTTTATCGACCCTTCGCTGCGGTGGTGGTCAGTCATTTTTTCCTTGTGCTTCTTGATCTGGCGATCCAGCTTGTCGGTCAACCCGTCGATCGCCGCGTACATATCGTCCTGGGTATTGTCGGCGAACAGCTTCCCGCCGCTGAGGTGCATGGTCGCCTCGGCGGTGTGCCGCAGTTTTTCCACGCTCAGCACCACGTGGACGTCGGTGACATTGTCGAAATGGCGCTCCAGGCGCCCGAATTTGTCGTTGACATAATTGCGCAGCGGCTCGGTGATGTCGACGTGATGCCCGGTAACGTTGATCTGCATGGATAATACTCCTCGTCCATGGCCTCAAGCGAGGCGTTTGCGTTCGTTGGAAGGAGGTATCGCCATCGCCTCACGGTATTTGGCGATGGTTCTTCGTGCCACCTTGATGCCCTGATCGGCCAGCAGGCTCGCGATCTTACTGTCGCTCAGAGGCTTGGTCGGTTTTTCTGCCGCCACCAACTTCTTGATTATCGCGCGGATCGCGGTTGCGGAACATTCCCCCCCGTCGTCGGTGCCCACATGGCTGGAAAAAAAGTATTTGAACTCAAATATGCCGCGCGGTGTATGCATATATTTCTGCGTGGTTACCCGCGAGATCGTCGACTCGTGCATTTCCACGGCCTCCGCGATATCGCGCAGCACCAGGGGTTTCATGGCTTCGTCGCCGTATTCGAAGAAATTTCGCTGGCGGTCGACGATGCATCGGGCGACCTTCAGAAGGGTCTCGTGGCGGCTCTGGAGGCTTTTGAGGAACCAGCGCGCCTCCTGCAGGTGATTGCGCAGATAGGCGTTGTCCTCGCTGTTGTCCGCGCGCCGTACCAGACTGGCGTAGTGACTGTTGATCCGCAGCTTGGGTGTCGCCTCTATATTCAGTTCGACCTGCCATTTGTCTTTGTTTTTGAAGACAAATACGTCGGGCACAACATACTGCGGCTTGCTGTTGGTGATCTGCGAGCCGGGCCGTGGATTGAGCGACTGGATAAGTTTCAGGATTTCCTGAAGCTCGGCTTCACCCAGCTTCATGCGCCGCATGATCTGATTATAGTCGCGATTTGCCAGCAGATTGACGTGCTGCTGCACGAGCTCGATGGCCTGCTGACGCCATTGCGTGCCGCTGTCCATCTGGCGCAGCTGGATGAGCAGGCACTCAGCCGGATCCCGCGCGCCTACGCCCACGGGGTCGAAGTGCTGGATGCGGTGGAGCACCGCCTCGATCTCCTCAATGCCGATTTCCAGCTCGGGATCGAGCCCCAGGCTTTCATGCAGCTCGGCGAGCGGAGCGCTCAGGTAGCCGTCATCGTTGATGGCATCGACGATGGCTTCAGCGATCACGTGATCGATGTCCGTGAAGGGCGTCAGATCGAGCTGCCACAGCAGGTGCTCGTGCAGGCTCTGTCCTTCGCCGGTGTGCGTTTCGAAGAAGTCGCGATTGTCGTTATCCGCAGGTGCGCTGTAGCTGGTGGACCCCATGTCATAGGTGTCCTCCCAGTTGGTATCGACCGGCAGGTCGTCCGGGATGGTATCGGTGCGGGAGGCGAGCTCGTCTTCACCCCCCTCGGGGGCATCGCTGCCCGAATGCTCACGCGCCTCCGCCGTCGGCTCGGCGGCGCCGGGGGGCTCGCCTTCGTCCACTTCCAGCATCAGGTTTGAATCCAGAACGCCCTGGACTTCGAGCTGCAGCTCGAGCGTAGAGAGCTGCAGCAGCCGTATCGCCTGCTGCAGCTGCGGGGTCATGGTCAGGTGCTGGCCAAGCCGAAGTTGGATGGACTGCTTCATGTTCGGATGGTAACCACTGTCTCCGTCAGCTCGAGCACGTTTGCCGTGTGGTGCGGGTCCCTAAGGGCGGCAGTTTAGTGCATTTATTATGCCAATGAAATTCTTTGTTTCCGCTTTCTGTGTCGGCTACATCCGGAACTGCTCGCCCAGGTAAACCTGCCTGACCTTCTCATTGGCGAGGATCGCCTCCGGTGCGCCCTCGGCCAGTGTCTTGCCGTTCCCTATAATATAGGCGCGGTTACAGATGCCGAGTGTCTCGCGCACATTGTGGTCGGTGATCAGGACGCCGATGTCGCGTTCCATGAGGTGCTCCACGATACGCTGTATGTCAATGACAGAAATCGGGTCCACGCCTGCAAACGGCTCGTCGAGCAGAATGAAGCGTGGCTCCATGGCAAGAGCCCGGGCAATTTCCACACGGCGGCGCTCGCCGCCCGAGAGGCTCATACCCTTCTGGTTGCGCAGGTGACCGATATGCAGCTCCTGCAGCAGACCTTCAAGTTTATCGGCCCGGTCGCGGCGGCTTAAACCCTTGCGCAGCTCGAGCACCGCGAGCAGGTTGTCGGCGACGCTCAGCTTGCGAAACACCGAGGCCTCCTGGGGCAGGTAGCCGACGCCGTAGCGGGCGCGCACGTGCATTGGAAAACGGGTCAGCTCCCGGTCGTCCAGCCAGACCGAGCCTCCGTCGCTCGGGATCAGCCCCACGATCATGTAGAAACAGGTCGTCTTACCCGCGCCGTTGGGTCCCAGCAGACCGACGACCTCACCACTGTCCACGTGCAGGGAGACGGATTCAACGACTTTGCGGCCCGAGTACGTCTTACCCAGGTCACGCGCTTCCAGCCGGCTCATGGAGGCGAGGTTTCTTTGCTGCCTTTCCTGCCGCGCGGCTGAATGGTGATGCGGACCCGTTCGTCCGGCTGGCTGGTGCCGGCGTTGACGTGATCCTTGGCCACGTCGTACTCGATGCGCTCGCTGCGCAGCACGTCGCCCGACTGCCAGACCTCGGCGGCCTTGAGCAGAATAATGTGCTCCGGATCGGTGTAGTACTCCATGCGTCGGGATTTGGCGCGCACGTCCTCGTCCTTCCCGTCCGGTCGCTGCCGGTAGGTGGCGGGGTTGCCGAGCATGATCACTTTCTGCACTTCATTTCCCTGCGTATACACCGTCATCAGATCACCGGTCAGCTCCAGGGTGCCCTGAGTCACCTTGACATTTCCGTGATAGGTGCTGATGCCCTTGGCGTCGTCCAGCTCGACGCGGTCCGCCTCGATGGTCATCGGCTGGTCCCGGTCGCTGGACAGCGCCCGCCCATCGGCCGGCAGAAGCAGTGCGGCCGTCAGAAGCACGACGTGAGGCGGTTTAATCATGAATACCCTCTACCCGGTCGAGTAGCTCGACGCGTCGCCGGCTCAGGTCCACGCGCAGCCCGCCGGCGCTAAAATGCCAGTTCCCCGACTCTAAAACAACCGGCGCATCGGTTTCCACAAAGTCGCCGTCAGCGGTGATGTGCAACCGTTCGGCAGTCACACGCAGGCCGCCGCTGTCCGGGTGCGGGCGCAGTGACACCTCCTGTTCCAGCCGCAGCGACCGGCCGTCGGCCGACAGCCGTCCCCGTTCGGCCCGAGCCAGCCAGCGGCGGTCCCGATCACCGCGGATCTCCAGGCGCGGCTCGATCAGCCGGGCCGTGTCCTCATCCGGCCATTGCTCCAGACGCTGTGCCCGCAGGCGGCGGACGGTGCGGCCGCCGGGACCGTGCGACTCCCAGTACAGACTCTCGACGTACAGGTCGGGGAGGCCCGCCGCGGGTCGCGCGTCGTTTCCGCTGTCCGCCGCGCGCAACACCAGCCCCAGGCCGCCGGCCGCCGTGGCGGCGGCGAAGGCGAGAGCCCAGCGGGCCGGGCTCACAGGTAGCTTTCCAGTTCCTGCCCGAGCACGCCCTGGGCCTCGAGCAGAAGCTCGCAGACATCGCGCGCGGCCCCGCGTCCACCGCCCCGGGGGGTCTGCCAGTGGGCGTGCTTGAGCACCCACGGGTGCGCATCCTGCACCGCGATGGCCAGCCCGACCTTGCGCATCACCGGAAGATCGACGACGTCGTCACCCACGTAGGCCACCTGCTGTGGTGAGAGGCGCACCCGCTCCATCAGGTCGGCAAAACCTTCCAGCTTGTTCTGCTGCCCCTGATAGACCAGCTCGATACCGAGATTGACCATGCGGTGCTCGACCACCCGGGAGGTACGTCCGGTAATGACGGCGCAGCGTACGCCGTGCCTCTGCAGCATCTTGATGCCGTGACCGTCCTGGGAGTGAAAGGCCTTGTATTCCTGGCCGTCGTCCCCCACAAACAGGCTGCCGTCGGTCAGCACGCCGTCGACGTCGAAGATCAGTAGCTTGATTTGCGATGCTCTTTCCAGAATGTCTTTCATGGTGTCGGCAGGGCCTAAACGACGCCGGCGCGCAGCAGGTCGTGCATGTTGAGGGCGCCGATCAGCCTCCGCTCGGCGTCGACGACCAGCAGGGCGTTGAACTTGCCGGCTTCCATGAGCTGCAACGCTTCCGCCGCCAGCAGTCCAGTGGCAATCAGGGTCGGCTTGCGCGTCATTGCTTCGTCGATGGGTGTCTTGTGCAGATCGATGTCATGATCGAGTGCCCGGCGCAGGTCTCCATCCGTGAATATCCCCTGAACGATATCGTTGTCGTCGACAATCGCGGTCGCGCCGAGGCCCTTCTGGGTCATTTCGAGCAGAGCGTCGCAAATGAGGGTCCCCGAGAGCACCTTGGGCACACGGTCTCCGGTGTGCAGCAGGTCGTCGACCAGCAGCAGCAGACGGCGTCCCAGCTTGCCGCCGGGGTGTGAGCGGGCAAAGTCGTCGGCGGTGAAGCCGCGGACCTCGAGCAGGGAGATCGCCAAAGCGTCGCCCATCGCCAACGCCGCGGTGGTGCTGGCGGTGGGCGCCAGATCGAAGGGGCAGGCCTCCTTTCGTACGCCGACGTTTATGTTCACGGTCGCTGACTTTGCGAGCCTGGAGCCCGGATTTCCGGTGAGGGAGATCAGCGGTACGTGGAGGCGCTTGATGAGGGGCAGGATGGTGAGGATCTCATCCGTTTCACCCGAATTGGAAAGCGCCAGCACCACGTCTTTGGCCGTGATCATGCCCAGATCGCCGTGGCTGGCCTCTCCGGGATGGACGAAAAACGCCGGTGTGCCGGTGCTGGCCAGCGTGGCGGCGATCTTGCCGCCGATGTGCCCTGATTTGCCCATGCCGAGCACCACCACCCGCCCCTCACAGCCCAGCATCAGATGGCAGGCCCCCACGAAATCGTCGTCGATACGCGCCTTGAGCGCCTCGATGGCCGCCGATTCGATGTCCAGAACCGTCAGAGCGAGTTTTTTCAGCACGGCATCGTTCATGAATGTCCCGGGTAAGCTTCAGGCTCGGGCGGTGAAGTATAACAGGGTCTGGTAGACGATATAGGTGGCCAGCAGGAGCACCCCTTCGAGCCGGCTGATGCGCCCGAAGGTGCGGAATCCGTAGGCCATGACCAGCAGCGCCACCGTGAGGCCGCCCATGACCGGGAAATCGCGCGTCAGAACCACCTCCTCGATTGGCCCCGGTCGGATGACCGCGGCAATGCCGAGAACCCCCAGCAGGTTGAACATGTTGGAGCCGATCACGTTGCCGATGACGATGTCGTGCTCGTTTTTCATGGCGCCCGCGAGCGAGGTGGCCAGCTCCGGCAGACTGGTTCCGAGCGCCACGATGGTCAGACCGATGACCAGGTCGCTGACGCCCAGGTACTGGGCGACCCCCACCGCTCCCCACACCAGCATCCGCGAGCTGAGCAGCAGCACCAGGAGACCGACCAGCAGCCACAACAGTGAGCTGCCCAGGGACAGATCGGTCGGGATCTCGGCTTCGTACTCGGCCGCCATCGGATCGGGCAGGCGGGACGTCAATGCCATGTACACCGTCCAGCTGAGCAGCACCACCAGGCCGAACACGAGCATGAGGCCGTCGCCGAATCCCAGGACCGCGTCGCTCAGCAGCAGGTAGCCGATCAGCGTGGTTGCGATCAGCACAGGGAATTCGCGGCGGATGGCCCCTGAATGGACGGTGAGCGGCACCACCACCGCGGTAAGGCCCAGGATCAGGGCGATGTTGGCAATGTTGGATCCGATCGCGTTGCCCACGGCGAGGCCGGTATTGCCCTGCCAGGCAGCCATGGCCGATACCAGCATCTCGGGTGCCGAGGTGCCGAAACCGACGATCGTCAGGCCGATGATCAGGGGCGCGACGCCGAGGTTGCGTGCCGTGCCGGCCGCGCCCATGACAAAGCGGTCAGCGCCCCAGACCAGGAGTGCGAAACCGGCGGCAATGGCGGACAGCTCGAACCACATAGGGGGCGTATAGTAGCGGTTTAACCTCAATCGGGACAGAATGACAGGCCGTGACGGGAGCGGCGTCTGATGAGCAATGTGATTCCTTTCAAAAAGCCGAAGCCGGCCCACAAGCAACGCGGCAATACCCTGTGCCGGCGCGGCTTCCACAAGTGGGTGGTGATCGACCGGCCGTTTGATGTCAAGCGGGGTCGACTGGTGACCTGCTACCGCTGCGCACGCTGTGGTGCGGAGAAAACCGAGGGACGGTGAGCGCGAAGCGGCGGCGCAGCGGTACCCCAAAGCGCCGCGATCCGTATAATGGCCCGGATTCGTGCCCGGGAAACGGCTGACGGACAGCATGGCTGAGACAGACGCTCACAAGCAATCCGAGGTCCTCGTAAGGATTCGAGGCCTGAGCTTTGCCCGTGGCGAGCGCGTGATCTTCGACGACGTGGACATGGACATCCCGCGGGGCAAGGTCACCACCATCATGGGACCGAGCGGTACCGGCAAGACCACGCTGCTGCGCCTCATCGGCGGGCAGCTGCAGCCCCTGGCGGGCAGCGTTCAGGTGGACGGGCTGGAGGTTTCGCAGCTGCGCCGCGCCGAGCTCTACGAGCTGCGCCAGCGTATCGGAATGCTGTTCCAGTCCGGTGCGCTGCTGACCGATCTCAGCGTGTTCGAGAACGTGGCGTTTCCGCTGCGCGAGCACACCGCGCTGCCGGAAAGCATGATCCGTGATCTGGTCCTGATGAAGCTGCAGGCCGTGGGCCTGCGCGGTGCGCGCGACCTGATGCCCAGCGAGCTGTCCGGCGGCATGTCCAGGCGCGTCGCGCTGGCCCGTGCCATCGCGCTGGACCCCATGATGATCATGTACGATGAGCCCTTTACCGGCCAGGATCCGATCTCGATGGGCGCACTCGTCCAGCTGATTCGTCTGCTGAACGATGCGCTCAGCCTCACCAGTGTGATCGTCTCGCACGATGTTCAGGAGGCCGCGGCGATCTCGGATTACATCTATGTCATTTCCGGGGGCAAAGTGATGGGCGAGGGCAGGCCCGAGGAGCTGCGCGATACCGATTCGGACTGGGTCAGACAGTTCATGCAGGGGCTGCCGGACGGACCGGTGCCGTTCCACTACCCGGCGCCGCCCTACGTCGAGGATCTGCTGCGAACCGATGCCGCCGTGGCAGACAAAGCCCATGCTTGAATGGATGCGTCAGCTCGGCCGCGGCGGCTTCAAGTTCTTCGAGAAGCTGGGGCGCGGCAATCTTTTCCTGTCCAAGACGCTGGCGGGCGTCCCTTCGGTGTTGGCGCGCCCGGGGCTGTTGGTCGCTCAGCTGCTGTCGGTCGGGGTGCTGTCTTTCCTGATCATTACCGTGTCGGGACTGTTCGTCGGCATGGTGCTGGCTTTACAGGGTTACAACACGCTGGTTGATTTCGGCGCCGAGGAGTCTCTGGGCGTCGTGGTCTCGCTGTCGGTGGTGCGCGAGCTGGGGCCGGTGGTCACCGCCCTGCTGTTTGCGGGCCGCGCGGGTTCGGCCCTGAGCGCGGAGATCGGGCTGATGAAAGCGACCGAGCAGATTTCTGGCATGGAGATGATGGCGGTCGATCCCATCCACCGCGTGATCGCACCGCGTTTTCTGGCCGGACTCATCGCCATGCCGCTGCTGGCGGCCATTTTCAGCGCGGTCGCCATCTACGGGGGCTTCTTCGTGGGGGTCGGGCTGCTCGGCGTGGACGACGGCGCCTTCTGGTCGCAGATGCAGGACAAGGTGGACGCCTACGACGACGTGCTCAACGGTGTCATCAAGAGCCTGGTGTTCGGCTTCGTCGTTTCCTGGATAGCGGTTTTCGAAGGCTACGATGCGACGCCGACCTCGGAGGGCGTCAGCCGCGCCACGACGCGAACCGTGGTGCATTCGGCACTGGCGGTTCTGGGTCTGGATTTTGTGTTAACTGCCCTGATGTTCGGAGACAACTGAAGGTGAGACAGACAAAAACCACGGAATTACTGGTCGGCATGTTCATCGCCGCGGGCGTCGCGGCCCTGTTCGTGCTGGCCATGCGGGTGAGCAACCTCAGCACTTTCACACAGGGTGACAGCTACACCGTGACGGCGCACTTCGAAAATATCGGCAGCCTCAAGGTGCGCTCTCCGGTCACCGTGGGCGGTGTGCGCGTGGGGCGCGTGTCCGCGATCGACTACGACATGACGCGCTATGAGGCGGTGGTGACCATGGAGTTCGACAGCCGCTACGACGAATTTCCGGACGATACCTCGGCCAGCATTTATACGGCGGGTCTTCTGGGCGAGCAGTACATCGGGCTCGAGCCCGGCGGCTCACCCGACCTGTTGGCCGAGGGCTCGGAAATCGAGCTGACCCAGTCGGCGTTGGTCATGGAAAAGCTGGTGAGCAAGTTTCTATTCAACAAGGCGGCCGAGGGCGCTCCGGCCGGTGGCGATCACTGAGCCGGCCGTTCATGTCGCAGGCACGCGTCGAGCAAGGCAGGAACGGTCGTCTGGAAATCCACGGCGACCTCAATTCTGCGTCCGTTGCGCGGCTGTGGCGCGAAGCGTCGGCGTGGCTGCCGGCGCGCGAACAGCTCGAGGTCGACCTCAGTCACGTGGCGCGCTCCGACAGTGCCGGTCTGGCGCTGCTGGTGGAATGCCTGCGGCGCGCCCGTCAAACCGGAGCAACGATCCGGTTTTTCAATATCCCGGCTCAGATGCTGGCTATCGCCCGAGTGAGCGCGCTCGACGAGGTGCTGCCGCTGGAGCGCGACTGAGCCTGCTTTGAGCGAGCGCGTGGCGTCCCGAAGACCCCGCACTCTGAGTGTCCTCCTCCGGAGGCGACCACCGGCTTGGCGCGTGCCGGCCACCCGGTCACGGATCCCCTGGCGCGAAAAACGTGCAGGCCCGCCTTGCGCCGGAGTGGTTTTTTCGCCCTCGTGCTTGGAGTCGGTAGCCGGGGTCGGAGGATGAAGCGCTACCTTTTATAGTATGATTCAGGCTCGAATCAGCGACAGGGTGCAGGCATGCAGGCAGAAGAACTGAAGAGGGTCATTGAAGCCGGAATTCCCTCCGCTCAGGTGGCGGTCTCCGGTGACGGGGACCACTTCGAGGCGACGGTGATCAGCGCCGCCTTCGAGGGCAAGTCGCGGGTGCAGCAGCACCAGATGGTATACGCATCGCTCGGCGGGCTGATGCAGGGTGCCGTACACGCGCTGGCCCTGCGAACCTTCACGCCCGGGCAGTGGGAGCAGCAGACAGGCTGACGGCGGGCGGTTGGCTACAGTCCCCCGTCCCAAAGGCAGAGATCATGTCCGAACGACTCACGCTCGCTCTTTCCAAAGGACGTATCTTCCGGGAAACGCTGCCGCTGCTGGCGCACGCCGGTATCGAGCCGCTGGACGATCCGGAGACCAGCCGCAAGCTGATCCTGGAGACCAGTCGGGACGACATCAGGCTTGTGATCATTCGGGCTTCCGATGTGCCGACCTATGTGCAGTACGGTGCCGCCGATGTCGGAGTGGCCGGCAAGGATGTTCTGATGGAGCATGGCGGCGAGGGCCTCTATGAGCCGCTCGACCTGCACATTGCCCGCTGCCGCCTGATGGTGGCCGGACGCGAGTCGTATCCGGAACAGGGACAGCCATTGCGCATCGCCACCAAATACGTCAACAGCACGCGACGCTATTTCGCCGAGAAAGGCCAGCAGGTCGAGGTGATCAAGCTCTACGGCTCGATGGAGCTGGCGCCGCTGGTCGGGCTCGCCGATCTGATTGTGGATGTCGTCGACACTGGCAATACCCTCGAGGCCAACGGCCTCAGACCGCTGGAGACGATCGCCGATATCAGCTCCCGGCTGGTGGTGAACAAGGCCTCCATGAAACGCAAGCACGCGCGGGTCCAGGCTTTCATCGACCAGATCGCCGATGCGGTGCGTGAGCAGGAGCGGGCTGCCTGAGATGCCGGAGATTCAGCGCCTCGACACCACCGACATTGATTTCGACACCCGGCTCGAATCCTTGCTTTCCTGGGAGGCGGAGGCCGACCAGCGCGTCGAGCAGACGGTGCGCGAGGTCATCGCGGCCGTGCGCGCGCGCGGGGACGCCGCGCTGCTCGAGTACACCAACCGCTTCGACCGCCTGCGCGCCCGCGGCGCGGCCGAGCTGGAAATCGCCCAGCCCCGATTGTCCGCGGCGCTGCAGTCGATCGAGCTCGCCCAGCGCGAGGCGCTGGAGCAGGCCGCCACGCGCATCCGCGCCTACGCCGAGCACCAGAAGCTGCAGTCCTGGTCCTACACCGAGGACGACGGCACGGTGCTCGGACAGCAGGTCACACCGCTGGACCGCGCGGGCCTGTACGTGCCGGGCGGCAAGGCGGCCTATCCCTCGTCGGTGCTGATGAACGCCATACCGGCCAAGGTCGCCGGCGTGGGCGCGCTGGTGATGGTAGTGCCGACCCCTGAAGGTGTCGTTAACGATCTGGTCTTGGCTGCGGCTGCGGTCGCCGGCGTGGACCGGGTGTTTGCCATCGGCGGTGCGCAGGCTGTCGCGGCGCTGGCCTACGGCACCGAGACGGTGCCGCGAGTGGACAAGATCGTTGGGCCGGGCAACATCTACGTGGCGACGGCCAAAGGCATGGTATTCGGCCAGGTCGGCATCGACATGATCGCCGGTCCATCGGAGATTCTGGTGATCTGTGACGGCTATACCGATCCGGACTGGATCGCGATGGACCTGTTCTCCCAGGCCGAGCACGACGAGGATGCTCAGGCCATCCTGCTTAGCCCCGATGCCCGTTTTCTGGACCGGGTGGCCGAGAGCGCAGACCGCCTGCTGCCGGACATGACGCGCCGGGAGATCATCCGCACTTCGCTGCGCGGCCGCGGGGCGCTGATCCGGGTGCGCAGCC
>JASFKW010000121.1:0-11327 GCA_050118435.1 Gammaproteobacteria bacterium
GATGCTGCAGAGTTGCTTTGATCTCCGCCAGGGGGGGCAGGGCAGGCAGCGCAGGAAACGCCCTCTGGACAGGCTGCCAGGCCGCGTCGCCCAGCCAGCGGGCGAGCTCGGCGCGCTGCTCGGCAATTTCGCCTGCGATCCGGGTCCCACGCTCGTCCAGACGGGAAAGTTCCAGCTGGGCCTGCAACACGTCCTGCTGGCTGACCCGGCCCGTGGCGAAATGCGCACGTGTGATTTCGACCAGCGGCTGGAACAGGTCACGACTCTGCTCGATGACGGCAGCCGCCTCCTGCTGGTAGTAGAGCTCGAGAAAGGTTTTGCGCACGTCGCGTCGGATTTCGCGCTGGGTCAATTCGGCCTGGGCCAGCTCCGCCTCACCGAGCCATTCCGTGCGTTTGCGCTGGTAGCGTAGGGTGTCCCCCGGGGGAAAAGCCTGATGTAGCCCGGTACGAAACTGGGTGGTCGGTTCGCGGTTCAGGCTGAAATCGTCGAGCGGCAGGTTGTACACACCGATCCCCAGTTTCGGGTCCGGCAGCTGGCCATCGGCGACCGCCTGTTCCTGCAGCGCCAACCCCCGGGCACGCGCGCCGACGACGGCCGGGTCTGCCTTGAGCGCCAGTTCCTCGGCGGTATCCAGCGTGAGCTCCGCACCTGCTGCAGCCGGGATCAGCAGCAGCGAGCAACACAACAGGCCACCGACACAAGGACGCCCCAGCCGGCCAAGTGGTGAAACGAACATATTCTGACTCCCTAACACGGCCGCGGCTCACCGCGGCCAAAACGACACGGATTGACCACGCCGATACATCGGCCGTGGTCGAACGCGGGGCGGGACCGCCCCGGCAGGCGTCTCAGAGCGGGGGACGGAGCGGCGGGGGTTCGGTTCGAGAAACCCTGGCAGTGCAGGGCGGGCTGAGGTTACTGTCCAAGCCGCGCAGCGCGGCCGGCAGGGCTGAAACAATGAGGCCCGGCTGAAGATGGAAAGCGGTGCAGCCATCCGGTGAGCAGTCGTTGCCATTGCAGTTGTCGTGTTGACACTGCGGGCAGTCGTGGCCCGCAGCCTGTTGTGTCCGATGGTGGTCCGAATGATGCGCGTGTGACTGGACAGCCACAGTGGCAAGCGCTTGCGATGCGGCCTGCGAGTGCATGTCGCAGGGCGGGTTATCGTGCGGCGCCGTGACGGTGGCCAACGCCTGCAAGGGGGCAAACCCGAGTGCGATGGCAAGCCAGTACGATAACAGTTTTCTTAGCATTTTATGCATACAACGCCCGAATTTATGCTTATATTGGCGTCAGCGCAACTTTTTTGAGCAGCCCGGCCCGGTTGATCGGCGGTCGCTTCACGGCTCACCCGCAGCTCTGAACCTTCTCTGTTAGAGTCGCTCAAAAGGGGCAACAGTGGAAGATCGCGCCTTTCGGTGTCGGTCGCCAACAATGATGGTGCGCCTGCCGGGTAAACGCCCTATCGGAAGGAGTGCTGAGCGATGAAGACCAGGCGCAAGCTGGTCATTATCGGTGGTGGACCGGGCGGGCTGGTCGTCGCCAGCGTGGCGTCGCAGCTGGGCCTCCAGGTCACGCTGATCGAGAAGAGTGACAGACTCGGTGGTGACTGCCTGCACAGCGGCTGCGTGCCGAGCAAGACCCTGATCCACGCCGCCCGGGTCGCAGCGCTGATGCGTCGCGGGGCGGAGTTCGGTCTCGACGCCTGTGAACCGCGGGTCGACCTCGGGCGCGTGAGCGATCACGTGCAGTCTGTCATCGACCGGATCCAGGAGCACGACGACCCGGAGCGCTTCCGGAGCTACGGATGCGAGGTTCTGTTCGGCGCCGCGGAATTCGTCGACGCGCACCGGGTTCGCGTCAATGACGACATCATCCGCGGCCGGCGCATCGTCATCGCCACCGGCTCGCGGCCTCTGGTACCTCCTGTCGAAGGGTTGCAGGAATCCGGCTTCCTCACCAATGAAACCCTGTTCTCTCTGCGCGAGCTGCCGGCACGGCTGGTGGTGCTCGGCGGGGGCCCGGTCGGCGTGGAAATGGCGCAGGCGTTCGCACGGCTTGGCAGCGAGGTCAGCGTCGTCGAGCGGCTGCCGCAGCTTCTGCCGCAGGAAGACCCCGAAGTCGCGCAGGCGCTGGGTGACCTGCTTTCGGCCGAGGGGATTCGCATCCACACCGGGACCGCGGCAGAGCGGGTAACGATGGAAGGGGCCAAACGGGTGTTGGAATGCAGCGGCGATGTACGCCTGGAGGCCGACCAGCTTCTGGTCGCGGTGGGCCGCCAGCCGGCGGTCGAGGGCTTGAACCTGGAGGCCGCAGGCGTCGAGTATGACCGCCGCGGCATCGGCGTCGACAGCCGCATGCGCACCTCGCAGAAGCATATCTTCGCCTGCGGTGACGTGTGCGGTCCCTATCCCTTTACGCACATGGCGGAATACCAGGCCGGCGTGGTGATCAGCAATGCGGTGTTCCGGTTCCCGAAGAAGGCGGATTACCGCGTGGTGCCCTGGGTGACCTACACCGACCCCGAGCTCGCGCGCGTCGGGCTTACCGCCGCACAGGCGGCCGAGCAGGGCATCGAGCCCGTCGTGCTGCGCTTTCCTTTCAGGGACGTCGACCGGGCGCTCGCCGAGGTGGAACCGCACGGCTTCGTGAAACTGGTGACGCACCGGAAAAAAATCCTCGGCGCCACCATCCTCGGCGCCCACGCCGGGGAGCTCATCCACGAGATTGCGCTGGCGATGCAGACGGGCGCCACCATTGGCGACATCTCCGCCACCATTCACGCCTATCCGACCCTGGCCCAGGTGCACCGCCGGGCCGTGAATACCTACTACGGCGGAAGGCTGTTCAGTCCCGGGACGCGCCGATTGGTGCGCTGGATCAACCGATTGGTTCCTTAGGATCCTGCCCGGGTAATCCTGTCGCTACTGCAGTCGCGGCAAGAGCGGTCCATTTTTGGATCCTTTTCGTCAAATATAGCCTGCTGTTCTTTCTCCTTGAACAATCGAAACACTGTGCTCACTTCCAAACCCGCTCCGCTAACCGCAGATTAGTCGGACAGACTCCTGGCAAGTCCTTCCCACCACTGCTGGAGTAACTGACAGGTATCAATGTGGAAGGCCTATGCCTGCAATACAGTGCCATAATTGTTGTTAGGGACTGCATAACTGACTGCTGGGATGCCTTTGTGAGATGCAGGAGAACAACGATGAAAACCCACTCATCCGACGTCACCTCGGCTTTGTTGCCAGCTTTTGCACCCGCCGTCAGCCGCCCGAGGAGCCGTCGTGTCAAAATTTTCTCTATGCTCAGCGGCTTGTTCGCCGGCTTCCTTGTCGTCGGCGCCCAGGCGGCCTTTGTGCTGGTGGAAAACTTCGACATGCTGAGGCCGGGAGGCATTCATGGCCAGAACAACTGGTCTGATGCTGACAATAGCGGCCAGGTCGTTGCCGATCCGGCTGGTGGCGCAAATCAGGCGCTGGAGGTGGACACCGAATCAGGAGCCCTCTACCGGGCGCTCAGGGTTTCCGAGGGCGCATCGCGCCTGCTGTTCCTGCGTTTGCGCTTTGAGGAACACGATGTCTATTCGTTCGGTCTGAGCCCCCGGGCGGATCCCACGGAATACAATGACTTCGGTCCGGAGCTGGGTATGGCTGCGGCGACCGCGAGCGATCCCAACAATGATCTCCGCGTGGCCAACGGCTCCATTGGTAACGTGTATGATGTGCTCGATACCCTCACGCCAGACACCTGGTACAACCTCTGGGTCATGATCGACAACAGCGCTGACACCTATCAGGTGTGGCTGAACACGGACCTTGGCGCCCCGGCAGACAGCGATGACCTGCTGGACAATGACGCTGCAAACACCGTATTCGGATTCCGTCTCGCGGGCAGCGCGGACCTGGTCAATTTCTTCATCAAGACCGGTGGCGGACCCAGTCCCGTAGCCGGACGCCTCTACCTTGACGATATCTACCTCGAGGATACCGGCGCCCTGAATCTGGAAAATCCTGGGCCTGGCGGGACTGTGGACAGCAACGGCGATGGCATCTCGGATGCCGATGCCATTCGGCTGGGTCTGGACCCAGACGATCCGGACGGCGATACCGACAACGACACCTTCACCGATGTCGACGAAGTCGGGCCGGATGTGGAGGACCCGCTGGACAGCGACGTCGACGGCGTGATCAACGCACTTGAACCGGGGAACACTGCCTTCGATGCGTCGGTCGCCAGCGGCCTGCTCCTGGCCAGCGGTGACCGGGTCACTATCACGGCGCCGAACCAGTCTCTCTCGCAGGTGAGCGCGGCGCCCGTCACGGATGGCCCCACGGGTTTCGACTTTCCCTTCGGCGCTATCAGCTACGTCACGACCTCGCCTCCCGGTGGTGCTGTGACCGTGCAGATGGACTTTTCGGTCGATCTGCCGACGGATCTGTCACTGTACAAGCAGGACAATGCTGGTCTGTTGACCGAGCTGCCAACTATCGTGTGGTTACGCGCGGATTCCTCAAGAATCGATGTTACGCTTGCTGACGGGGATCCGCAGACCGATCTCGAGCGTCTCACCGAGGGTTTCATTCGGGATCCGCTCGCCCTCGCCACGCCCACGTCGCCGACGGCGTTCACGTCGACCGGGGGTGACGGGGGGTGCGCGCTGGGCAGGGCAGCTCGCCGGGACGCCGCATTGCCGCTGTTGCTGCTGGCCCTGCTCGGTTACGGCTGCTCAAGGGGACGCAGGCGGGTGCCCCGCACCTGAGCTGATCGAGGCAGCCCAGCACCTTCGGCCGAAGCGGTACGGCCGACGACCGTAGAAGAGCATGTCCCCGGCGGTTGCGGCCCACTGTTGTAGGCCAGCTTTCCTGCCCACTATCAGCCTGCTGAATCGTCGCTCGCGCACAAAGGGTCACCACAGGCCGGGCGCTGCGCGCTAAAATGGGTTCCAGTGGCTGCGTTCGGACAAGCTCCGGCCGCCGGGTCGCTGTGCTGCCGGCGAACCCGGGACGTGGCTTTGACCCGGTGGAGCAGAAGGTCCGCGCGCCGGAACTGTGCGCCGGCCGACAGCCCCCAAGGGTGCGCCGGGTTTACCGCCGACGGCAGATGTCGGTGACGCCGGTACATTGATGGAAAACACCAGATGCACGCGACCTTGCCGTTACTGCTGAACACCGATTTCCCACCGCTGCACCGCGGCCGGCTGGAGACCCTGCAGGTCAACCTGGGCTACCGCTGCAACCAGGCCTGTCTGCACTGCCACGTCAACGCCGGTCCGAGCCGCCGGGAGGAAATGAGTCGCGCCACCGCCGAGCAGGTCCTGGCCTTCCTGCGCCATTCTGAAGCGACGCGCCTGGATATCACGGGGGGCGCACCCGAGCTCAACGCGAACTTTCGTTTTCTGGTGGCCGCGGCGCGCGAGCTGGACCTGCACGTCATCGACCGCAGCAACCTCACGGTGCTGAACGAGCCGGGTCTGGAAGACCTCGCCGAATTCCTTGCCCGGCAGCGGGTCGAGATCGTCGCTTCGCTGCCGTGCTACCTGGAGGAGAACGTCAGGACGCAGCGCGGCGAAGGTGTCTATGAATCCAGCCTGCAGGCGTTGCGAAAGCTGAACGCGCTGGGTTACGGCGTACCCGACAGCGGTCTGCAGCTGAACCTGATGTATAACCCCATCGGTCCGGTGCTGCCGCCCGCACAGCCGTCGCTCGAAGCCGACTACAGGCGCGAGCTGGGCGAGCGGGCGGGCGTGGTGTTCAACCGCCTCTATGTGCTGGCGAACATGCCTATCCAGCGCTTCGGCAGCACGCTGATCTCGAGGGGGCAGTTTCAGGATTACATGAAGCTGCTGCGCTCGGCACACCAGGACGCCAATCTGCAGACGGTTATGTGCCGATCCCTCGTCAGCGTGGACTGGCAGGGCTTCGTCTACGACTGCGACTTCAACCAGATGCTCGGTCTGCCGCTGGGCACGCGCTCCCAGCGGATCCATATCCGAGAGCTGCAACCGCGCGAGCTCAACGCCCGGTCCATCGCCGTCGCCGATCACTGCTATGGATGCACGGCGGGGCAGGGGAGCAGCTGTGCCGGCGCGCTGACTGAGTAACCCGGGTCTCGAGACATGCGCGAGTACTGCAGCTGCCCATCCACAGCCGGATGCCCTTCGAATGCAGCCCGCCGGGCCGCGCGGATGCCTGCCCGGCCGCGCCGGCCTTTCGCGGCGATCCGGTGAGCGCCGACAGGTTCTAGACGCGGATGCGGCTTTCTGTCGTCATTCCAACCCTCGAGGAAGCCGCGCACATCGGCGATACGCTGGAGTCCCTGCAGGATCTGCGGGCGCGCGGGCACGAGCTCATCGTGGTGGACGGCGGCAGCAGGGACGACACCCTGGATCGGGCGGCGCCACGGGTCGACCGATGTCTGAGCGCACCGGCGGGACGGGCGCAGCAGATGAATGCCGGCGCGGCCGCCGCCCGCGGTGACATCCTGTGGTTCCTGCACGCCGACACCCGTGCGGCGCCCGACGCGGACCGGATCATTCTCGCCGCCTGCGGAACGCGGGAGAGCTGGGGCCGCTTCGATGTGCGTCTGTCGGGGCGCCAGCCGCTGTTGCGCCTGGTCGAAGGCCTGATGAATCTGCGCTCGCGCCTGACAGGCATCGCCACCGGCGACCAGGGCATTTTTGTGACCCGGCGGCTTTTCGAAGCGGTGGGCGGCTTCCCGGACCTTCCGCTGATGGAGGATATCGAGCTGAGCAAACGCCTGCGTCGGCGACGGCGACCCGTCTGCCTGCGCCAGCCGGTCCTGACCTCCAGCCGCCGCTGGGAATCGCGGGGTATTCTGCGTACCATTGCTTTGATGTGGTATTTGCGCTCGGCGTATTTCCTCGGCGTGCCGGCCGAGCGCCTGGCGCTCCGCTACCATGAATAGGGCCTGCTATGGCCGCCGTCGCGGCGATCGTGTAAGTGGGTGAGTGTTGACAGGACTTAATTACCGCTACCCCGAGGGTCGGCTGCTGATTTTCGCGCGCGCGCCCGAGCCCGGCCGGGTGAAGACGCGCCTGGCGCCACACCTGGGCGCCGAGGCGGCGGCAGGATTGCACCGGGAGCTGACAGTCTGCGCCCTCGACCTGGCGCTGCAGGCGGAGCTGGCTCCGGTGGAGCTGCATGTCACACCGGACACCAGGCATCCCTCGATCCTGTCACTGCTGGAGGAGCGCCCGGTGCCCACCCGAGCCCAGCGGGGTGCGGATCTGGGCGAGCGCATGCACGGCGCGCTGGAACAGGCGCTGCGCGGCAGTGCATTCGCACTGCTCATCGGCACCGACTGTCCGGTGATGACCGCAGACTATCTGGACGCGGCCTGCCGACAGCTGCAAAGCGGGACCGACCTGGTGATCGGTCCCGCCGAAGACGGCGGCTATGTGCTGATCGGCGTGCGGTGCCGCTGTCCCGCGCTGTTCGAAGCCATCCCCTGGGGGACCGACGGCGTGCTGCAGGCCACCCGGGCGCGTGCACAGGCGCTGCGCCTGCGCTACGCTGAGCTCGGCGTCCTGTGGGACATCGATACCCTGGCGGATCTGGAGCGCTGGCGCGCACAGCGCCGTTTCGCGTCCGGGGTTGCAGACACCAAAGACAACAGCTTGAGGGAGCGACCCTGATGAAACCGACCAAGTCCGATGCCATCCGCCAGAGCGTGAGGGAGAGCTACGCCGGCGTCGCGAAGGCCAGCGACAACGGCAGCTGTTGTGGTGAGGCGAGCTCCTGCTGCGGGGTGTCAGAGGAGGTGCAGATCAACGGCCTGATTTCCAGCCGCCTCGGTTACTCCCAGGAGGACCTCGCCAGCGTGCCCGAAGGCGCGGACATGGGGTTGGGCTGCGGCAATCCCCGTGCCATCGCCGGCCTGAGACCCGGTGAGACGGTGCTGGATCTGGGCAGCGGGGGCGGCTTCGATGCCTTCCTCGCGGCACGCGAGGTCGGTGAAAAGGGTCGGGTCATCGGCGTCGACATGACCCCGGCGATGCTCAGCAAGGCTCGACGTAACGCCGAGCGTGGTCGGTTCGACAACGTCGAATTCCGGCTGGGTGAAATCGAAAGCCTGCCGGTCGCCGACGCCAGTGTGGACGTGATCATCTCCAACTGCGTCATCAATCTCTCGCCGGACAAGCCGCGGGTGTTCCGTGAAGCCTGGCGGGTGCTCAGGCGGGGCGGGCGGCTGGCGATCTCCGACGTGGTGGCCAGTGCCGAGCTGCCCGCTTCGTTGCGCGACGACCCCTACCTGCATTCGGCCTGCGTGGCGGGCGCCTCCCTGATGTCGGTGCTCGAGACCTGGCTTGCGGAGACCGGTTTCGCGGACATCCATATCCAGCCGAAGGACGAATCCCGCGAGTTCATCAGGGACTGGGCACCGGGCCGCGGCGTGGAGGACTATGTCCTTTCAGCCACCATCGAAGCCGTGAAACCCTGAGCCGGGCCGCGCCGCCGAGCAGCACGTTCGTGGCCGGCATCCGCAAGCTCAGCCGCTGGCTCCCCGCTGTCGTTCTCCTGGCAGCCGCCGCAGGCGGTTTTTTCCTGTGGCGGCATTTGAGCGTTGACGAGCTGCCGGCGGGTTTCGCCTCCGGCAACGGGCGCATCGAAGCCATCGAAGTCAACGTCGCCACCAAGCTCGCCGGCCGGCTGGAGGCGGTGCTGGTGGACGAAGGCGATATGGTCGATGTGGGGCAGGTCGTGGCCCGCATGGATACCCGGACGCTGAAGGCACAGCTCAGGGCGGCGCAGGCCAAGGTGGAGCAGGCGCAGCGGGAACGCGACTACGCGCTTGCCATTGTGCGCCAGCGCAAGAGCGAGTGTGCGCTCGCCGAGAAGCAGCTGGCGCGCTCACGGGCCATGCGCCGCAGGGACCCCGGGTCCATTTCTCAGGAGCAGATCGATCACGATGTCACGGCGCTCGAGACCGCGCGGGCGGCCTGCGCGGCCGCCGAGGCGCAGCTCGCCAACGTCGACGCCTCGATCGAGGCGGCCGTCGCCGAGGTCGAGCGCATCCAGGCGGATATCGAGGACAGCATCCTCAAAGCGCCTCTCGGCGGTCGCGTGCTCTACCGTCTGGCCGAACCCGGTGAAGTGCTTCCGGCGGGGGGGCGGGTCCTCACCCTGCTGGATCTGACCGACGTGTACATGACGCTGTTCCTGCCCACGGATGAGGCCGGTCGCGTCAGCCTCGGGGCGGAGGCGCGGATCATCTTCGACGCCGCCCCCCACCTGGTGATTCCCGCCTCGGTGTCTTTCGTCGCGCCCGAGGCCCAGTTCACGCCCAAGGAGGTCGAGACCCGCAGCGAGCGTGAAAAACTGATGTTCCGCATCAAGGCCAGGATCGATCCGGCGTTGTTGCGCCGGCACATCGAAAAGGTCAAGACCGGCGTGCCCGGTGTGGCCTACGTGCGTCTCGACCCCGCCCGCCCATGGCCCGAGTTCCTGCGGGTGCGTGTGCCGGAATGAAGGGGGACGCCGGCGGCTTGGCCCGTATCCGCGGGCTGAGCCATTACTACGGCGCGACGCGGGCGCTCGATGACATTGGTCTGGCGCTCCCCGCCGGCGCCATGCTGGGCCTCATCGGGCCCGACGGCGTGGGCAAGTCCACCCTGCTCGGGATCCTCGCCGGTGTGCGAAAGATTCAGGAGGGCGCCGTGCGGGTGCTCGATGGCGACATGCGCAACCCGCACCACCGTACCCGGGTCTGTCCCCGCATCGCCTACATGCCCCAGGGGCTCGGCCGCAATCTCTACATGACGCTTTCGGTGTACGAGAACATCGATTTCTTTGCGCGCCTGTTCGGTCAGCCTCGGGCGGAGCGGGAATGGCGCATCGGGGAGCTTCTGGAGAGCACCGGCCTGGCACCCTTCGCCGGGCGACCGGCCGGCAAGCTCTCCGGCGGCATGAAGCAGAAGCTGGGGCTGTGCTGCGCCCTGATCCATGATCCCGACCTGCTGATACTCGATGAGCCCACCACCGGCGTCGATCCACTGTCGCGCCGTCAGTTCTGGAAACTGATTGCACGCATGCGGGCACGGCGCGAGGGCATGAGCGTCATCATCGCTACGGCTTACATGGAGGAGGCGGAGCAGTTCGACTGGCTGGTCGCCATGGACGAGGGGCGGGTGCTCGCCACCGGCAGTCCGCAGCAGCTCAAGGAACGCGGCGGCAGCCAAGATCTCGACACCGCCTTCATTCACCTGTTGCCCGAGCAGAAGCGGCGTGATCACGAGGCGCTGGTGGTGCCGCCGCGCCCGCGCGAAGGAGGCGAGGGCACGGCCATCCGGGCGCAGGATCTGACCCGCCGATTCGGTGTTTTCACCGCCGTGGATCACGTCAGCTTCGAGATCGAACGCGGAGAGATTTTCGGCTTCCTGGGCTCCAACGGGTCTGGCAAGACCACCACCATGAAAATGCTCACCGGCCTGCTGCCGGCCAGCGAAGGCAGCGCCGAGCTTTTCGGTCACCGCGTCGAGGCCGGCGATCTCGAGACCCGCAAGCGGGTCGGCTACATGTCACAGTCCTTTTCCCTCTACGGCGAGCTGACCCTGAGGCACAATCTGGATCTGCACGCCCGACTGTTTCAGCTGTCCGAGGCCAGGCGGCGGGGCCGGGTCGAAGCGCTGCTGGAACGCTTCGAACTGCAGGCCTACGCAGACGTGCTCGCCTCCGATCTGCCGCTCGGCATCCGCCAGCGGCTTTCGCTCGCGGTGGCCGTGGTGCACGAGCCGGAGATGCTGATACTCGACGAGCCGACCTCCGGCGTCGATCCGGTGGCCCGTGACCGATTCTGGGAGCTGCTGGTCGATTTGTCGCGCAACCAGGGCGTCACCATCTTCATCTCGACACACTTCATGAACGAAGCGGAGCGCTGCGACCGGATCTCGTTCATGCACGCCGGGCGCGTGCTGGCGAGCGACACGCCGGCCGCGCTCAAGCGGGCGCAACACACCGACAGCCTGGATGCAGCCTTCATCGCCTACCTCGAGCAGGCCGAAGCCGGACCGGAGGAGGGCGTGGCGGCCGGCGCGCCCCCCGCCCGCCCCCCGAGCGCCGGGGCCTCGGTGCGCTCCGGCCGTTTCAGCGCCATGCGCCTGCTGGGCTACGCGCGGCGCGAGAGCATGGAGCTGATGCGCGACCCCATCCGGCTCGCCTTCGCGCTGCTCGGCCCGCTGGTCCTGATGATCGTTTTCGGCTACGGCATCTCCTTCGATGTGGAAAACCTGGCCTATGCCGTGCTGGACCGCGACCGCAGCCCGCAGAGCCGCCGCTACCTCGAGAACTTCGCCGGCTCACGCTATT
>JASFKW010000122.1:0-11281 GCA_050118435.1 Gammaproteobacteria bacterium
CTGTGGGGCGCTCCAGAGGCGACCGGGGGCACGGGGACACACCTATATATATGAAGCTTCCGAATCGCAGCCCATGCATATGTCCGCAGTTAGTACTCTTCCAATATCATATTGCAAGCGTACTCGCGCACACGACGCTGATGGCCCGGTCGTGTAGGCTCAGTGGTGACAGGCGCCGCGCCCGGAGTCTTGCCCCTTCTGGATAGCCCGCTCGATTCTGAAGTACCATGACCGGAAATCGGATCTCACCCGGTCCGGCAAACACACACGTCTCAGGGAGTGCTTCAGGACATGCCGTCCTTCGATACTGTTTCGGAAGTCAACCTGCAGGAGGTCACCAACGCGGTCGACCAGACCAATCGGGAAGTCGGCAACCGCTACGATTTCAAGGGATCCAGCGCGAGGGTCATTCGATCAGACGAGCAGCTCACCGTCGAGGCGGACAGCGAATTCCAGCTCAATCAGGTCAAGGACATTCTGCATCTGAAGCTCGCCAAACGCGGCATCGACCTCGGCTCGCTCGAAGAAGGCAGGCTGGAAGCGACCCTCAGCCAGGCGCGCCAGACCCTACGCGTGCAGCAGGGCATTCCGCAGGACGTGGCCAGGGAAATCGTCAAGCTGCTCAAGCAGTCGAAACTCAAGGTGCAGGCGAGCGTTCAAGGCGACAAGGTCCGCGTCACCGGCAAGAAACGCGACGACCTGCAGGAGGCGATTGCGCGGCTGAAGGCAGCTCCGATCGACCTGCCGCTGCAATTCGTCAATTTCCGGGACTAGCACGCTTTCAATGTGATACTGGAAGAGACCTGGAAGCCGGTTCGGGTAATCCCATCGTCGCTGTGGTGGCGGCAAGGCGGTCCGACCTTTGAGATCCTGTCCGTCAAACAGAGCCAGCTCCTCAGACGATCAGAAAACCGCCTTCGTCTGCCGACTCGCGCAGCTACCGGCAGATGACCCGGACAGGCTCCCGGAGCCGACATCAGGCCGGGGCCCCGGGGTCTTCGGGAAAGATTGTCGGGTCGGAGCGCGGCTCGCTTGATCCAGATCAGGAGAAGGCGCATTTTCCTGTCGCTGACCCATGAAAAACGCCGGCCAACCCGCTAGAATACGCGCCTTTGGCGAACAGTAATCCACTCAAAACTCGATGGCCACGGCGACGACCTTGACCCAGCATACCCAGAACCGGTACTCCTACGGGGAGCTCCTCCAGTGCGGCCACGGTGAGCTGTTCGGACCGGGCAATGCGCGCCTGCCGCTGCCGCCCATGCTCATGTTCGACCGGATTGTGCATATCGGCAAGGAAGGCGGGGCGCACGGCAAGGGCGAGATTATCGCCGAGCTGGACGTCAAACCCGATCTCTGGTTCTTCGAGTGCCATTTCGAGGCGGACCCCGTCATGCCCGGTTGCCTCGGTCTCGATGCGATGTGGCAGCTCATCGGCTTCTATCTCGGCTGGCTCGGCGGAGCAGGACGGGGCCGCGCCCTCGGCGCAGGCGAGGTAAAATACACGGGTCAGGTGACACCGGAAAACAGACTCGTAACCTATCGCATCGACATCAGGCGAATCATCCAGCGAAAGCTCGTCATGGGCATCGCTGACGGGACAATGCTGGTGGATGGCAAGGACATCTACGAGGCCAGGAATCTAAGGGTGGGACTGTTCACTTCTACCGAAAGCTTCTAGGAATCTAAAGCATGCGGCGCGTCGTAGTCACCGGAATGGGCATCACTTCCAGTATCGGGATCAGTAAGGCACAGGTCCTGGAATCCCTGCGCGAGGGAAAACCGGGCATCGAGTTCTGCCCCGAGTACAAGGAGCTCGGTTTTCGCAGCCATATCCACGGTACCGTGGACATCGATCTCGACAGCCATATCGACCGCAAGCTGCGCCGATTCATGGGAGACAGCGCGGCTTACAATTACGTCGCCATGCAGGAGGCCATACGGGATGCCGGCCTGACCGAGGCGGATGTCTCCAATCCTCGAACCGGCCTCATCGCGGGCTCCGGTGGCACCTCGACCCAGAACATCACGCTGGCCGTCGACCTGATGCGCCAGAAGGGCGCCCGGAAAGTCGGACCTTTCATGGTGCCGCGCACCATGGGCAGCACCAACTCGGCCTGTCTGTCCACGGCCTACAAGATCAAGGGCGTGAACTACTCCATCAGCTCGGCCTGCTCCACCAGCGCGCACTGCATCGGAAATGCCTGCGAGCTTATCCAGCACGGCAAGCAGGACCGGGTCTTTGCCGGTGGTGGAGAAGAGCTGCACTGGAGTCTGACCCTGCTTTTCGACGCCATGGGTGCGCTGTCTTCCAAGTACAACGACTCCCCCGCCACGGCTTCGCGCGCGTACGATGTGAGCCGGGACGGATTCGTCATCGCCGGTGGTGGCGGCATGCTGGTCCTGGAGGAGCTGGAGCAGGCGCTGGCCCGCGGCGCGAAGATTTACGCCGAGGTGGTCGGCTATGGCGCAACCTCCGACGGCTACGACATGGTGCAGCCCTCGGGCGAGGGCGCGGTGCGCTGCATGCAGCAGGCCATGGCCGGCGTGGGCACACCGATTGACTACATCAATGCACACGGCACCAGCACGCCAGTGGGGGACGTTAGGGAGCTCGAAGCGGTACGCGAGGTGTTCGGCGACGACATCCCGCCGGTGAGCTCGACCAAGTCGCTGACCGGACACTCGCTGGGCGCCGCGGGTGTGCACGAGGCGATCTATTCGCTGTTGATGCTGGAAAACGACTTCATCTGCGCGTCGGCCAACATACAGGAGTTGGACCCGGCGGCCGAGGGTTTCCCGATTCAGCGCGAGCGCAGGGACAATGCCGGTCTGCACACCGTGATGTCGAACAGCTTCGGATTCGGCGGCACCAACGCGACGCTGATTTTCCAGCGTTTTGAAGGCTAGTACGCCTGGAATGTGATATTGCAGGCGTACTGGGCCCTAGGTGCGCGTCGCGCGGCACGTGAGAATCAGCCGAGCCGCTCCCAGGCGCGCTCCAGCCTCTCCGGCGAAATCTTGCCGACGGTTCCCAGCTCCTGGGCAAAGAGGGAGACGCGCAGCTCCTCGATCATCCACCGGATTTCATCGAGCTTCGGTCCTTCCTGCCCGGCAATCGCCTGCCGGTAGCGGTGCTCGTGGCGCCGCACGATCGCGGCGTTCCTGCGGTCCCGTTCCACATTCCCCGGCAGCTTCTGCAGACGCAGCAGCGCAGCACGGATATAGCGCGCCAGATGCGGCAGGCGCTCGAGCGGCGTAGCCGCCAGGAAGCCCGGATACACGAGGTTGTCGAGTTGCTCGCGTACTTCCCCGACGGCCGCGATCATCTCGGGTGAATGCCCTGCCTTCAGCAGCCGTTTCAGATCCTGGGAGGCCTGCAGGGCTTCGAAGCTCCAGCGTCCGATTTCGGCGGCCATCGGCACCAGTCGAGGCCGTCCTGCGTCCAGCCGCCGCTGAAAGCTCTGTGCATCTCGGATATCGTCGCCTTCCTCGAGAAACACAGCCTGCAGCACCGCCCGCTCGAGATCGGCTTCCAGAGCCTCACCGGCCGCAATTGGGCTGAACCACAGCTTCTGCTTCTGCAACTCCGGGACCACGCGCCTTATCTCCTTCACGACGCGCCCGGCCTTGCTGCGGAACAGCGCCAGCAATCCCTCGCGGTGTGAACGGACCGCCTGCTCCGGGTCGTCGCAAAGCCGCAGCTCGACGCCCTGCCCGCGGGTCGCGAGCGCCGGGTAACCGCGCAGTCTCACGCCGTCCTGTTCCAGCTCCACGAGCTCGGGGAGACGATCGAAGTCCCAGTCTTCGACTTTCCTGCGCTGGTAGCGGGCGTCGGCGATGCCGGTGAAGCGCTGCTGCGCACGGTCCCCCAGACGCTGTTGCAGCTCGAGCAGGTCCCGGCCCGAGCCCAGCGGCTTGCCGCTCTGGTCGCAGACTTCGAAGAACGCCGACAGGTGCGATGGCAGCAGCTCGGGACGCCAGGCTTCCGGCGGTACCGCGATTCCCGTCATGCGCTGCAACTGTGCGCTCAGCGCATCGATCAGATCGTTTCCGCTCTGCTGCACCGCTGCCATACAGGCATCCGCATAGTCCGGTGCCGGCACAAAGTGACGCCGCCACTGTTTCGGCAAGGACTTGATCAGGAGCGTGAGCTTTTCGCGCAACAGCCCCGGCACCAGCCGCGCGAAATCGCCGGGCCGAAGCTGGTTGAGTGCCGCCAGAGGCAGTCTCACGCATAGACCGTCATCGGCGTCGCCGGGCGCGAAGCGATAGCGGAGCGGCAAACGAATCCCGCGAATGCTCAGACTGTTTGGATACCGCTGCGCCGTGATCCCTTCCGCGTCGTGCCGGGTGACCCTGTCGCGCTCCAGATGCAGCAGGCGCGGCTGCGCCTTTCGGATCTGCTTCCACCAGCGTTCGAAACCCGGCCCGTCAAAGACCTCGGCCGGCACGCGCGCGTCAAAGAAGCGGTAGAGCTCCTGGTCGTCAACCAGCAGGTCGCGACGCCGCGCGCGGGCTTCCAGCTGCCCGAGCTCGGCCAGCAGGGCGCGGTTGTGCGTGGCGAACTCGGCGCGCGTGCGGAATTCCCCCCTAACCAGCGCGTGGCGAATGAACAGCTCGCGCGCGACGCCGGGCTCCAGCGGCCCGAAGTTCACCTTGCGCCGGGCGACCAGCGGCAACCCATACAGGGTCACCCGCTCGAAAGCCACGACCTGGGCGCGCTTTTTTTCCCAGTGAGGCTCGAGATAGTGGCGCCGCACCAGGTGGCCGGCCAGCGGCTCCACCCAGCCGGGCTGAATGGCCGCCGCGATGCGCAGATAACGCTTGCCGGTTTCCACCAGCTCGGCGGCCATGAGCCACTTGGGCTTGCTCTTTACCAGCCCCGAGCCCGGAAACAGAGCAAACCTGAGGTTGCGCGCCCCGAGGTACACCCCGGGCTCGGCCTGAAATGCGAGGTTACCCAGGAGCCCGGTCAACAGCGCGCTATGGATCGCCCGATAATCCGCTTCGCCCTGATTGAAGGACGTGCCCATTTCCCTGACCTGGGTCTGCAGCTGCCTGTGCAGATCCATCCACTCCCGCATGCGCGGATAAGACAGGAAATGCTCCCGGCACCATTTGCGCAGCTTGTTCTGCGACAGATGACGCGCCTGCTCTTGGAACAGGTTCCACAGACGCACGTAGGCAAGAAAATCCGAGCGTTCGTCCCTGAATAATGCGTGCTTCTCGTCGGCCGCCTGGGCCTGGTCCAGCGGCCGCTCGCGCGGGTCGACGACCTCGAGCGCGGCCACGATAATGAGCACCTCAGTGAGACAGCCCTGCTCGCGCGCCGCCAGCACCATGCGGGCCAGCCGCGGATCGATCGGCAGACGGGCGATCTCTCGCCCCAGTGGAGTCAGCTCCTGGCGATCGTCGACCGCACCCAGCTCGTGCAGTAGCTTGTATCCGTCCCGGACCAAGCGCGCGTCGGGAGGATCGACGAAGGGAAAGGCTTCGACCCTACCCAGGCGCAGCGCCGCCATCTGCAGGATCACGGAGGCCAGATTGGTGCGTTGGATTTCCGGTTGCGTGAATTCGCTGCGGCCCTCGAAATCGTCCTCTCCATACAGCCGGATACACACGCCGGCGGCGAGCCGTCCACAGCGTCCGGCGCGCTGACTGGCCGAGGCTTGCGACACCGGCTCGATCGGCAGCCGCTGCACCTTGGTGCGGTAGCAATAGCGGCTCAGCCGGGCAAGGCCAGTGTCGACCACGTAGCGGATGCCTGGAACGGTGAGAGAGGTCTCGGCGACATTGGTCGCCAGAACCACACGCCTGCCCGCGTGCGGCCTGAAGACCCGCGCCTGCTGGGACGCCGACAGGCGTGCGTACAACGGCAGGATTTCGGTCCCCTGGGGGTGGTGCTTGCGCAGCAGCTCCGCAGTCTCGCGGATGGCGCGCTCGCCCGGAAGGAACACCAGCAGGTCACCGGGGCCCTCGGCGGAAAGCTCGTCGACCGCGTCGAGTATCGCCTGCCCGCGGCTGCGGTCCTTCTGGTCCTCGTCATCGCCCTGCAGGGGGCGGTAGCGGGTCTCTACGGGGTAGGTGCGACCCGAAACCTCGATGATCGGCGCGCCCCCGAAGTGCGCGGAGAATCGCTCGGGATTGATGGTCGCCGAGGTGATGATGAGCTTGAGGTCGGGACGCCGCGGCAACAGGCGATGCAGGCAGCCCAGCAGGAAATCAATGTTGAGGCTGCGCTCGTGCGCCTCGTCAATGATCAGCGTGTCGTACTGACGCAGCTCCGGATCCGCCTGAATCTCGGCAAGCAGGATGCCATCGGTCATCACCTTGACATAGCTGCGCTCCTGCACGCGATCCTGAAACCGGACCTTGTAACCGACCTCCTCTCCCAGCGGGCTGCCCAGCTCCTCGGCGATGCGCGCCGCCAGGCTTCGCGCGGCGATGCGCCGGGGCTGGGTGTGGCCGATTTTCCCCCGCGTGCCCCGCCCCAGCTCCAGACAGATCTTCGGCAGCTGGGTGGTCTTGCCGGACCCGGTCTCCCCGCACAGGATAACGGCCTGGTTGGCGTCGATGGCCTCCAGGATCGCCTGGCGCTTCTCGACCACCGGCAGGGCGAGCGGATAGCGCGGCACGGGCGCCGCCCGCCGACGCTGCTCGACCCAGGCCCGCGACTGTTCGATATCCGCGAGAAGGCGTGCCAGCCGGCGGCCGTCGGGCCGCGCATCCCGGCAGCGCCGCTGCAGCGCCCGGAGCTGGCCCTGCAGTGAAGGAACGTCCCGAATCCGGCAGGCGTCGATGGGGGCTTGCAAGTCGTCCAGTTGCCGGCAGCCTGATGCGTCAGCAGCTCGGGTCATGTTGAAGCGGGCCGATCACCCATATCCGCTATTGTACACCGGGTCCCACATCGACCGTCTGCCGACCGCGGTTGACCCAGAGGGGTCTAAACTTGCAAAAGACGCTGATCAAGGGTCATTGCGACCGATTTAGCTTTTTGCTGCGAGCCCGAAGGCCGTGGTGGGCAGCAATCCGCCGCGGGCGCGCGGAGCGAACCGTGAGGGATCTCTAAGAGATCAGATCACCCCGGACGCTGAGGCGTCCTCGTGACACGGATTGCTTCGTACCGGAGGGTATCCTTCAGGGCACGGGTTTCCATATACGCAATGACGAAGAGATTCCGATCAGAGCCCAGTTAGACATTTTTCTTAGGTCCCAACCAGAGAGACGCTTATGAAAACCAGAACTGCGCCCCTTCGCCTGCTGGGATGGCTTGCGGGCTTCGCCGCTCTGTCCATGCTGGCGAGCAGCGGACAGACCGAAATGATCGACCGTGAGCTGCTCGGCGAGCCCGACCACAAGGTCGTGTACCAGTTCAACAAGGCCGACCCTGCCTACATGGATTCGGTCCTGTTTTCGGTGGGCGAGATGCTGCGCAAGTACAGTGACAATATCCACGTGGTGGTCACCGCGATCGGTCCGGGCATTCACATTCTGGCCAAGGAACCACTGAGACCGGTGTCCGACGAAGTCCGCGAACGCGTCGCCAGCCTGGCAATGTACGGCGTGTCGTTCCACGCCTGCGGCAACACCATGGCCGCGCTCGACTGGACCGAGTCGGATATGCTGGATTTCGCCGAAGTCGTGGACGTTGGCGCCGACGACCTGATGCAGCTGCAGGAACAGGGTTACAGTTACATAAGCTGGTGAGCTTTGTTTATAATCCCCGCGTCCGATCACAACGAGACACCCCAAGCACGGGTTCGGACGACGCCGTATGCCCTCAGAGGGTGACGTCGATTCACCGCAAACCACGAGAGCGAGGATTATGAAAATAAGTTATCGAACCAGCCTGGTGCTGCTGGCTCTGGCAGCGGCACTGCCGGCGGGCGCCAAGGCTGCAGGCGATCCGGCCGCAGGCAAAATCAAGGCCTTCACCTGCATGGGTTGTCATGGCATCGTCGGCTATAACAATGTGTACCCCACCTACAAGGTGCCCAAGCTCGGGGGACAGCACGTGCAATACCTCGTGGCGGCTTTGCAGGCGTACAAGAACGGTCAGCGTTCGCACGGAACTATGCAGGCCCAGGCCCAGACGCTGAGCGAGCAGGACATGCAGGACATCGCTGCCTTCTTTGCTCAGAACGGCGGCAACGGCGACTGACGCCCGGCTCATCGAGGAGAAGCGTTTCATGAAAAGCAGAACCACTGTGGTAGTTTTCGCACTCGCCGTCGGCATGCACGCGGCGGTTCAGGCGGCGGGCGATCCGAGCGCAGGCCAGGCGATCGCCAGTGAGAAGTGCCAGGCGTGTCACGGCCTCGACGGCAACAGCAGCGATCCCCAGTATCCGCGCCTGGCGGGACAGTACGCTGATTACATGGTGCACTCACTGTCCGCTTACAAGAGCGGTGCACGCACCAACCCCATCATGAGCGGATTCGCAGCAGGCCTGTCCGAGCAGGACATGGAGGACGTGGCGGCCTGGTTTGCCAGCCAGTCCGGCCTCGAGACACCCTCGTCCAAGTAGCCCAGTGTGGGCGGCCCGGGGCCGCCCACACCCCGCCCGCCCGATCGGATACAGCCCTGCGCCCTGATCTCCGTCACGCCGGACCTGGAGCGCTCTCCCAACCCGCCTTTCTCCCGGTCAGCGGTCGCACATTGCTACTCGGCGACAAGGATGGCCTCTCACTCGGTCGTTTGTGGCTTCGATCTCGGAGCTGTGGCGGGCTGAAAAGAGACAAAAAGCGGATTTGTTGTCTCTTTTCTCTTGACTTTCCGGAGAAGCCTGCGAAACTGCTGCCAGTCACGAGACGCCCGGGCGAGGGGTGAGCGTGAAACAGAATTCCTACAGCCGCCAGCAGGCGGCAGCGATCAGCGGTCTCACCGCACGCCAGCTGGCCTACTGGCGCCGCACCGGTCTGGTGGCTCCACAGCAGCGCACCCGCGGCGGCCACGCCCGCTACTCTTTCGCCGACCTCATCGCACTGCGCACCGCCAAACGGCTGATCGACGCCGGGATCTCGCTGCAGCGGGTGCGCAGATGCCTGGATTCGCTCACCCGTTTCCTCCCGGCGACCGATCGCCCGCTGACAGAGCTCTCCCTGATCGTCACCGGCGACGTCGTGCTGGTTTTTCACGGCGATCAGGCTTTCGACGCCCTGACCGGTCAGCAGTGGGTCTTTTCCATCGCAGAGCTGGCGCGCGAGGTGGAGCGGATGTACCGGGAGGTGCCGCAGCAGGCCGAGCTTTTTGCCCAGGAGCACGGACAACAGGAGAAACGCGCCTGACCATCCAGGACACAGAGCATCAAACACAGCGTATCAAACCGGCAAGCCAACCGGCGTAGCAGCGTAAGACAACAAGCGTCGAAGCCACCGACAAGAGAGCAGACGAGGAGACCGCGATGAATCACGCCAAGGCCAGCGTCAAGCGACAGATGGTCGTTCTGAGCTTCAAGGACATCGAATGCCGGCGACTGCAGCTGGCGGGAGACTTCAACAACTGGATCCCCGACCAGGACATCGAGACGCGATCGGTCAACGGCTACTGGCAGAAGGTGTTCACAGCCGCACCGGGAATCTACGAATATCGCCTGATCATCGACGGAAAGTGGCAGCACGACCCGACCAACCCCGCCGAAATACCCAACGAATTCGGCACCATCAACTCGCTGCTCCAGGTGCCGGTGCCGCGATGATAGCCGGCCAGCCCAGACCCGCGTGGCAGCGCAACCCGGTCTCCTCCAATCGCCTTGCAGAGATCAGCGCCCGGTTCTTAGCTGACTCGCGCAGCACGGCCAAGGATGATGGTCCCTGCAGGGCGATTTCTTTTTTGCTGGATGCGCAGGAGCAGGACTGGATTACCGCCGGTCTTGCCCGATGCCTCACCGAGCGAGGACATCGATGCATAACGCCGGCTCCCGACCAGGGTATACGCCAGGACGACCCGGCATTGGGGCATTGGACTGAGGCCGATGGATACTGTCTGCTGCCGCTGACCTCCCCCGCGTCGCTGCGCGAGCGCGGCCTCGATCATGTGGTCATGCTGGTGCCCGCAAGTCTGCAAGCCACCCGTACCGCCTATCGGCGCATCAAGCTGCTGTGTGCGCAGGGAACCCCGCACATCGGAATCGTGATCGTCGGCCCCCGGGACCAACACGCCGCCTGGGAGTATTTTCGCAAACTGGCGGTGGGCGCTTTGCGCTACCTGGACGTGCCTCTCCTCAACCTGGGGTTTCTGCCCCAGGTGGTCACATCGGCAAAGACCTCCGAGAGCCGCGTTGCCCACAGCTTCCTGGCCCGCATCGGCGAACGTCTGTTGCACCGGCAGTTTTACACCCTCTCCACGCTCAACACGGTGAAGAACCTGACATGAATCTGAACATCCGGACCGGACCGCCCCCCGATCGCGAACAGCTGCGCGCCCTGCTCATCGACGCCGCGGACCACCTCGTCGGCAAGGGGAGCAGCCTGCTCGAATCGAAACTGGGTCTGGATGCAGGGCCCATCCTCCTCGCCGACGCGGGGCTGCACCCGGTGCTGGTCAGCTTCGAGCCCGAAGACAGCGCGTCCGCGCTGCTCAACGGCCTGCGCGCCGTGGAGCAGCTGTCGAAAGCCCTGACGTGGGTCAACCAGATGTACCCGCCGCTGCAGCACAGACAGCTTCCCCCGAAGCTGGTTGTGGTGAGCGGGACATATCCACCCGGGGCATCGGTCACGCTGCACGCCTGCCCGGGCTTGAGCCTGTTCGAGTTCCGCCTGTTCGAGGTAGACGAGCAGACCGGCCTGTGGCTTTCTCGTCTCGACCCCCTCCCCGCCGAGGCCGTCGCGCCGCCGACGGTGCCCCGCCAGCCCGCCGCGAAGCTGCCGAAGCGGGCCAGCAACGACCTGCTGCCGGAGCTCACCGAGGCAGAGAAGGCCTATTTCGAGCAGCTTTGACGAAAGATCGAGCACTCGTCATGGGGAGCGCAGCGTGGCAATCCCATAATACGCGGTCAACCGTTTTGAGCTTGCTTCGTTACCGGAGGACATCCTTTAGGACACCACCTAATCCGTTTATCTAGGCTGCAAGCTCGGTGAGAAGCTCAGCCCTGCGTCGATCCAGCGCGGAGCACAACTGCGGATAGCTCGCGCCCACCCGATCGAACCACTCGATCACCGGCAGGTCGAGACCCTGCAGCCGTTCGAGCAGACGCTGAATGCGGGTCGGAATCTGCTCCAGGCGGGCCCGGCGTTCTGCCGGCTCCATGGCGGCGAGTGCCTCCTTGAGCTGCGACATGCC
>JASFKW010000123.1:0-11209 GCA_050118435.1 Gammaproteobacteria bacterium
GGGCATACTGGCCGCCCTGCTTGATAATGTTGGCGCCGCCGCGCACTTCGGAAAGCTCTTCGCTCGCCAGTTCCTTCTTCATCTCCAGGTCTTTGATCATCATGGTCAGATTCTCCCAAGGTTCAGTTTCAGTCGTCAGTCGGTCGGGCTGAGCTCACAAAGCCCAACGTCAGTTTCGAGGTTGTCGGGCTTGTTTCAGGTCCACGATCCGATTATTGCAGTCGCTGTGCCAAGTCTGGCCCAGTTGCGCCAAGAACCTATACTGCATTGTCTAAATTGGTTTTTTTCTATCTGCGACAAGCTCTGCCGTCCGTCACGCAACGTCTGCACGGTGGCTTTGTTTGGCGCTGCAGAACACAGTTATGCACGGGGTTCGGCTGGCAGAAACAGTCTGTACCAAGGGGCGTAGCCGGACTCGGGCCATGCGATGTACCGCACGGCGTGGTCACCAAATGCGGGCCACCTGCCACGCGATACTGAAAGGCCGGGATCCACCGCTGACACCCAGCGCGCGTGCGGCGGAATAGACGTCGATTCTTAGGCGCTTACCGGTAACTTGCTGTTCGAGGCAAACAAGTCGCCACGCCCCGGCGCTGGTGTGTACGGGCAAGTTCGCACAGAAGGTGTCACGTCCTTCGCTTACTGTTTTTAGCTGAGCCGAAAACGACAACATAATCGGTGCAATTGCACGTCAATGTGGGAAATTCCGCTTATAAGCCCGGTAAATTGCTAGGATATTACAAACCGGGCGCGCTGCAGCTAACACCTATTCGTCACTGGCGCCTTGAGTATACGAAGTGCCAGGCTTCTATTAGTCCGCCGAGGATGGCAATTCCGACGACAGTCGCTCCAAATACCAGCATCGAAAAAGCGACTGCAACGTCGGATCCGACCCCATAATGCTGAAGTAACACTAGGGCCGCGACCTCTCTTATCCCAAGTCCTGCAATAGTGACCGGAAGCAATGTCACAAGTATCATGGCTGACCGAATCCAGCCCGCAACCGGTAGCGACAGGGCCATATCCAGAGATTGGGCGATCAGCCAATAACCGACTACGCCCACCAGGTGAGCCACCACAGCGAGCGCGAATGAACTGACCAGCATTTTGCCACCCGTCTGGCGGGACCGTTGGAATGCGTGCGACAACTTCTCCCAGAGACTCGGTCTAAGTCTTTGTAAGAGTTGCGCTAATCGGCCGAACCTCGGTAAGACGGATTGGACAAAAAGAACGTAGGTCGGGACTAAACAGGCTATTGTCGCCAGAGCGAACACCAGCAGCCACAATTCGCCGGGTTGCGGCTGAGCCAGCGACCAAAATACCAGCCCGAGAATACAGAGTGACAGTGTCGCTATGATTCTATCTGCAAACAGAGACACGACAACGCTGGCGATTTGCGACCTCTCCCTGGTGAATTTGAATATCCGGATCAGCAGTCCTGTAATATTACCGCCGGGCAAGAACAACCCATAGAAACGAGTAGCCAGGTTAACTTCGAAAACACGCGGCGTCGGAAGGTTAAGACCCTGAAAGTCTGCCAGTCGTTTGAGACGGTATGAAGCAATCAACTGCACGATGATCGCGACAAGAAACGCGAGCCATACTGCAGATGCATTGGCTTCCTCAATTGCAGTAATGACAGTCTGAACGCCTATATATGAAAAAATATAGTAAAGCAGAACAGCAGCAACCGTTATACGCAGCAGTTTTCGCGCGCCGCCGCGAACGACTGAGCGGGCAGTACGATGGTCTAATGTCGACATATCAAGCGGCTTTTCTATGATGCATCGCCTGTTCTTCCAGTTGTTGCCCATATCTGGTCCAGCACCTGTGTAACAGCAACTCCGTCTTCGCAACTGACCGGCGGGGGCTTGCCGTTGCTCAAATTGTGGTAGTAAGCTCGAATAAACCGGGGATGGCTGTGAGGCACACTGCCAACAAGAGCGCGTACAACATTACCGGTCGTTCTAGCTGCCAGCTGTGCGGCATGATCGAAATTAAGCACTGCACGGGCGGGTATGCTTTTTCCCCATGATCTTAGCCGCACAAGCACATTGGTACCCAGATCCACATGCAGGCTCATCCGGGTGCCGAAGATACGAATGTATTTCTGTATCGGCGTTTCAATTCCCGAAACTGCAAGCGCACCCAGCCGATCACCGGATCTGAACTGCACCCTCAGCTCATCTTTTACAGCGCCCTCTCCTGCGTAACTGGCCGACACAACCTCCAGGTCACCCAGGACAGCCCGCAGCAGATAAACCACATGTGGGCCAACTTCATGGAACATCCCGCCAGGAAGCGTATCGATCCATCCATGTGCATCAGGGCGGTTGCCGGTTTCCAGCGATGAAACACGCCAATAAGCCTCGGCAGAAACAACTCGGCCGAGCGCCCCCTCCTTGATCATACTCAATGCCTTCTGCATTGCCGGTACATATAGAAAATTATGACAGACGCTCACAGAGGTGGAGTGCTGCTTTTCGGCTCGGGCAATTTCAACGGCCTCCAGCATATTTTCCGCAAACGGCTTTTCCACAAGGACATTGCCGCCAGCCTCAAGGACTTGAATTACCAGTGGCCGATGAGTCTGTGGCGGGGTGAGAATGTGGACGACGTCCGGATGACACCCGGTCAACAGGTCGTGGACATCATCATAAATCCCCGGTATCTGGTGGCGTTCTGCCAGTGACCTGGCATGGCCACGATCCAGGTCGCATACGCCGACAATTTCGGCAGCGCGAATGTTTTTCAGCGTACGCACGTGCTGTTCCGAGATATGGCCGCAGCCAAGGAGTGCAACTCTCATCAATTATCCCCGACGCCGAAAGATACTGCGACCGCACATTGACGCTGGCTGATCAATGCCGATTATGGACAGCATGGAGGGTGCCACATCGAAGATTTCAGATTGCGATGATTCCACTTCAAAGTCAGGATCCGCTAACAGCATCATAGACCTTTCTGCCTCGAACCCCGGCAAATGACCATGATTGCCCTTATGACGCGGATCCCTCAACCGGCTTCTTTGCATCGAATCGGTTAATCCCAGGAATAGCCTCGCCAGCGGATGATGGAAGTCATGCGGAAAAAAGATATATCCCGGGTCGAGATAGAAGAATAGTTCACCATAACGATCATCAGTCAGGGGGACATTATAGGCAGACATTTGATCGTACTTGAGCAGTTTGCCTGCGTCGATCGCGGATAGCCACTCAGTGAGCTTATTGCGCGCCCTGTCCGTGTGGGGCCAAAACCGCGCGCTGGAAACCTCGATGAAATAAGTAATATCACTGTCAGTCAGTCCCATTTCCTGCAGCCTTGAGCATACATCGATTGAACGCTTGATTGGTTCATGCCCATGGTCTGACACAAGCATCAAGGCAATATCGTTGTGCCTGCACTTCTTATGAAGGTCCCGAACAAAGTCATCAATAACGGTGTAAAATTGATCAGCTTCTCTTGGCCTATCCAGATTCCACTGCTGATGACGGTCAAGAGAATACAGTTCAAGTATCTCAATCAGCGACCCGTTTGCACAAAGCTCGGGAAGTACCTTTTTCACCGGGTCTGGACTGCTGCTGAAGCTATAGTGCGCCCGGTCTCTTCCCGCAAGACCCAGCACCGTAGGAACCCCACCAATATTGAACAGCGCCTCAGGCTGTTTGCTACGCCGTTTATACTTTGTCCGAGTCAACTTAAAGTGTCGGCGTCGGCGTGGCGGAATGGCTGCGAGATCGAATGAGCTATCGACGTAGTGACGAAAACATTGGAATGTTGTCGTTAATGCATCGGGCATTGCGTCCACAACGCGGCCAACCATGGAATCCGTATCGTTCCTCGCATACTGTACGCCCCACACCCCATGCACCGCGGGATTGACACCCGTTACGAGAGTCGGAAAGAGCTCATTACTTGGCAAATTGGTAAAATAGCTGTGCGGACAGCTGTCGATCAGATCTGCAATATAGGGCGTGACGGTGTTCGTGAGTCGCCGAACGTCCATGCCGCTGATGTAGCAGACAAACAAGGGAGTATTTGTTTTCACTTTCATGACTGATTTTCCGCCTCATGCTCGCCCTGACAAGTCCACCCGTGTCACGGCGTGACCGTAAAACACCGCGGACAGCTAAAACTACCCGCGTCTGGTTATTCTGGGCTCCTCGACTTTTGAGCGATTGCGCCGATTTTTTTGGTAAATATCCTGTTCCTTTTCCCGTACACAGAAAAACAGAGGCGGAAAAATAGCGTGAATAGGGAAGTCACCGCCAGACCCAGATAGTTGAGTGGGTTCTTCCAGAAGACGTAGATATTTAGGGGCAAGATGCGAATACCTTCGTAGCCTGTCCATTCAAGCGCTTGGCGCATACTGAATTCGGTCAGCCTCTGGTGATGATCGAAGTCGTCAGCATTTGACGCGGAACCGGTGATCGGGTTGGCAGCATTGAGCCCATATAAGGTGAGCATACCACCTGGCCGTAGCGCCTGTCGGCAAAGCTCAAGGCACTCCCACATTTCGTCCTTGGAAAGGTGATTAATGTCCTGTTCCAATACAATTAGGTCGTAGCAGTTTTGGTGAGCATTCAGAAAAGAAAACGCTCGGGCGACTATGCAGTTCAGGCCATGCCTGGTCGCGTGCTTTACCTTTTCGGGATCTGCATCGATCCCAAGAACATTCCGATAGCCGTTCTTGTTGAGCATCCTTACGTAATACCCAGGACCACAGCTGACGACGAGCACTTCTATGTCTTTATCTTTGGGAAGATGCTTTAAGTAGTTCCAACGATAGTATTCACCAAACGTATAGTACCCTGCCTCGACGTTCTCGGGGCCGTGCCAAAGGGAATCGAACACGTGCCTCCTCGCTTTGGTCGAGTAAATGTGCTCTCTGTTGTTGTTCTCATGTGTCATAGGATCCTGCTCCCGCCGACGCAGTGTTTTTGCTCGTGCGTACCAGACTCACCGGAACGAAAGGCAATGTTGGATCCACATTTTCACGTCCAAATTGCCCATTGGCCGCCCTTCTGAGGCTAAGGTTGAACTCTAGCGTGGCATCCGGTGTGCCTGGCGAGCTCCTAATTGTTATCTGAAAACAATCCATTAGACAAGCTTGTCCCTGAACGCCTCCTTCCCTACTCTTCTCTACCATGAAGGAACTGCTGGCACTCCTAGTACATCTATTGACCACGATCGCCAAACTCCTGGGACCTGGAGGTGCGAGGGCTGTCATCGCGGACAGCCTTCTCATGAAACAGCAGCTCCTCGTTCTCAATCGATCCCGGCGACGCGCGCCCAACCTTTCGCCGCTCGATAGGCTCCTGCTCGGATTTTGGTCGCTGTTTCTCCGTCCGCACCACATTCAGCGGGCGGCCGTGATTCTTCGACCGTCAACGCTCTTGGCATTTCACGACCTGCTCAAGAAGCGAAAGTACCGTCTGCTGTATCCCTCCAACAGCAAGAGAAAGCCGGTGCCCGAGGGCCCGTGGAAGGAGCTCATCCAAGCTATCGTCGAATTGAAGCAACATAACCCACGGTTCGGATGTTCGCGGAGCGCACAGCAGATCAACAAAGCATTCGGAATCAACATCGACAAAGATGTGGTCAGGCGTATCCTCGACGCCCATTAATGGCCAGGTCCCAGTGGCGGCGAACCGTCATGGCTGACCTTCCTCGGCCACACCAAGGACAGCCTCTGGAGCGTCGATTTGTTTCGTTGCGAGTCCATTCTGCTCAAGAGCCACCGGGTGCTTGTGGTCATGGACCAATTTACCCGCCTCATCATCGGTTCCGGTGTACGTCCCGGTGACATCGACGGTGACCCTGTCGCGCAACCTGCGCGGCTGCAAAGTCAAGCATGGGAAAGGCATTGTGGCGGCCTGTTTCAACTCCCGGCTGCGGCCTGATTAACAATTCGCCAGGGACAGGGCTTTACCCCGGCTTCACGGACGCATCCATTAGAGCTCCTTATGAGCGCGGAGGTGTGTCATGTCAAAACGCAGGGAACACTCGTCGGAGTTTAAAGGTGAAGCCGTGTCGCTGTTCGACCGGGCCCGGTGAAAACTGTTAAGCTGGCTGGCTCAACTTCAAGGGAGCCAGCAAGATGATTCAATCCGTAGGTTCAAACGGCCGCGGCCGGCAGGGGCCGCCGGACCTGACCGAGCTTTTCAACAAGTTCGGCGGCGGCGGCGCGCATTCGCGCAAGGGCATCATCGGCATTGCCATACTGGGGCTGCTGATCTGGGGCGCGTTCAGCGCGTTCTACACTGTCCAGCCCGAACAGCGGGCCGTGGTCAAGCGTTTCGGCGAGGTCGTCGGCATCACCGACCCGGGCCTGCACTTCAAGATTCCCTTCGGCATCGACCAGGTGCAGCATGTGGCCACCGAGCGGGTGCTCAAGCAGGAATTCGGTTTCCGCACCCAGGGCACAAACGCCAGCGGCCGCACCGCCTACAGCAGCCAGCAGTTCGAAGACGAGTCATTGATGCTTACTGGCGACCTGAACATGATCGACGTCGAATGGGTGGTGCAGTACCGCATCGACGACCCGATCAGCTTCCTGTATGAAATGCGCGAGCCGACCCGCACGCTGCGCGACATCTCCGAATCCGTGATGCGCCGCATCGTCGGCAACATGCTCGGCTCCGAGGTGCTGACGGTCGGGCGCGTCGAAATCCAGCAGAAGGCGCGCGGCGAAATCCAGACCATAATGGACGGCTACAACGCCGGCATCCGGATCAACACCGTGGAGATGCAGGACGTCGTGCCGCCGCCGGCGGTGCAGCCCGCGTTCAACGAGGTCAACGAGGCCCGCCAGGAGCGCGAGCGGATGATCAACGAGGCGCAGAAGCGCGTCAACCAGGAAATTCCGAATGCGGAGGGCGCGGCCCTGCGCACGGTCGCCGAAGCCGAGGGCTACGCCACCGAGCGCGTGAACCGGGCGCTGGGCGAGAGCACGCGTTTCTCCGCAGTGCTTGCCGAGTACCTGCAGGCCCCTGAGGTGACACGCTCCAGGCTGTACCTGGAAACCATCAACGAGGTGCTGCCCGATATCGGCCAGGTTCTGGTCGTCCAGGACGGCCAGATGAGCCCCCTGCCGCTGCTCGATATCAATCGCCGCGCCCGCAACGCTGGAGGTGACGAATGAAACCGATACTCATTGCAATCCTCGCGGTCGTGCTGATCGCGGCCGCAAACTTCGTGTTCTACACAGTTGATGAGGCCGAGCAGGCCATCATCGTCCAGTTCGGCGAGCCTATCGGCGACGTGATCAGCGAGCCCGGGTTGAAGGTCAAGCTGCCGTGGCAGCAGGTCCGCTATTTCGACAAGCGCCTGCTGGTCTGGGACGGCGACGTCACGCAGATTCCGACGCTTGGCCGCGAGTTCATCCTGGTAGATACCACGGCGCGCTGGCGTATCGCCGATCCACTGCTGTTTTTGACCAGCGTGCGCGACGAGGCCGGAGCGCGCACCCGGCTCGACGATATCGTCGACTCGGTGGTGCGTGACATGGTTTCGTCGACCGAGCTCGAGGAAATCGTGCGCTCCAAGGACTGGGCGGTGGACGTCGATGAGCTCGACGACCCCGCACTGGCCGAACGCGACGACGTGAACCTGGAGATGCAGCCCAAGCTGGGCCGCGAACTGCTGGAGCAGGAAATTCTCGCTCGTGCCCAGGATTCCATGCCGCGTCTGGGCATCGAGCTCGACGACGTGCGCATCAAGCGGGTCAACTACATCGACTCGGTGCGCAAGCAGGTCGAAAGCCGCATGATCGCCGAGCGACAGTCGATCGCCGAGCGATTCCGCTCCGAGGGCATGGGCCGTAGCCAGGAAATCCTCGGCAACATGGAACGCGACCTTCGCCGCATTCGCTCCGAGGCGGCTCGCGAAGCCGAGGAAATCCGGGGCAACGCCGACGCTGAAGCCACCCGGATCTACGGCGAGGCCTTCGGCGCCGATCCCGAGTTCTACTCGTTCTTCCGCACGCTGGAAAGCTACCGGGCGCTAGGCCCCAACAGCACCATCATGCTGAGTGCCGATTCGGACTTCTTCCGCTACCTGGAAGAATCGCAGGCGCAAGACTGATGAGCGCGTGCTGATCGAGGACCCCAACGGTAAACCGGACCCGACACCTTCCCCCGCGGCGGGGGAAGGTGACATAAGCCATCTCAGGTCTTCATCCATTCACCGCATACGCATCTCCGGCCAATGAAACGCCTCATCATCGCATCGCACAATTCCGTCCCTGGCGAATTACAAATTATCGCCTGAATAGCAACACTTAGCCAATCCTGTTACCGGAGGCGACCTTCCCTACTCTACCCTGACATGAAGGACCTCCTGGTATTACCCGCCCATCTATTGAGAACACTCGCCAGACTCCTGGGACCGGCCGGGGCCAGGACCGTCGTCGCAGACAGCCTTCTTACGAAACAGCAACTCCTGACCATGAATCGGTCTCGGCGACGTGCCCCCAATCTGACACCGATTGACCGGGTGCTGCTCGGTTTCTGGTCGCAATTTCTCAACTCAAACCGCATTCAGCGGGCTGCAGTGATTATAAGACCGTCGACGCTTCTGCACTTTCACGACGTGCTCAAGATACGCGGGTATCGATTGCTGTACACCTCAAGCAAAACTGGAAAACCCGGTCCAAAAGGTCCGTTGCAGGCACTGATCGAAGCCATCGTCGAATTAAAACGACGTAATCCGCGGTTCGGATGCCCAAGGATCGCACAACAGATCAACTTCGCATTCGGGGTGTCGACGAGAACAAAAGCATTCCCTATACACCCCGCTCGCACCCTTTCATTGAGCGACTCATCGGGACCATTCGCCGCGAGTTTCTTGACCCCACATTATTCTGGAATGCCGTTGATCTGGAGCGGAAGTTGGGGACTTTCAAAGATTACTACAACCGCTCGCGCACGCATGCGTCACTGGGTGGCAGCACCCCCCGCGGAAATCGGCGGTGACCGTGTCGCGCAGCCTGCCCGGCCGCAAGGTTACGCGTGGGAAAAGCATTGGGGTGGCCTGTTGCAACTCCCAGTTGCGGCCTGAATAACAATTCGCCAGGCACAGGCGCGGGATTCCCAGTGTGACCAGACCGCCCCTCTGTGCGCGGGGGCCTGCGTCCCCAGCACCCAGTCGGAAGCCCCCTGAGCTCCGAGTTCAACGCACTCCGCGCTAAGTGCTTCGCTCCGATGCCGAGTGCTCAGCACTGCGTGCTTGGGCCACCATCCGGGGTGGGGGAACCTCCAGGTCGCCGGCGACGGTGGTACAGGCTGCGCCCGAGCACGAAGTACCTCGTGCCCCGTGCCAAGCGCTAAGGCCGAAGAACCTATTAGGTGCCGTCTTGGTGCACGGGTTTCATGGACGACCACGCCACAACCGCAAATCTTCCCGTGCCCTTTCTGATCATCTTTCTGTCGAGCATTCGGGCTTCGAATTCGAACGCTTCGCTGATTTTTACAACCAGCAGCTTGCTGAAGTTGCCCTTCCGCTTGCCCAAGACCTTCTTCGCCTTCTTTTCGGGCGTGATGGTCTTGATTTCGACGAACTCGTTGCCGAGTCGGCCATCGGAGCCCTGGGTTCTAGGCTTATGCCGCTTTATCCTGAACGTGATCTCGGCGAATAGCTCCCCCAGCTCTCCGAAGACCGGTAGGTAACGACCAGAGACGCGCTTGTATTCGGAGGCGACTTCCATTAATTCCGCGAAGATCTGGACCAACTCGGGGTCCGCTTCAGGGTATCGCTCTATTATCTCCTGCTCATATATTTGCTGGTTGATCCAGTCCCAGCTCATCCATTCACCATCGTCCCAAATGCCATCGGCTGGATCCTCGATGATCGCCCCGGTCATTGAACAGTGATTCTTCATCTTCTCTGTTTTGCACCTCACCCGCAAAGCCAGCAGTTGGCCTCAGCCATCCGCTCAATGGCATAAGCTGTTGGTTATAGAGGCTGTCGACCACAGGAGGAGGTTTTAAACAGAACTGTCGCCCTGTGCACATCTGGCGGGATCCCAGTGTGCCGATACGGCACTCTCAAGCCGTCCGCACTTCTCGCTGCCCTCAGCACTCAGTACCTCGTGCCCAGTGCTTCGCACCCGGCCAACCCGCGCATCCCCCTGAAGCCCTCTTCGGGTAAGCCCCGATGGCAGGGACTGGGTCAGAGGCCTATTCATGAAATGTTACATGGCAGCGCCGCATGGTAGCGTCGCAGGAGATGGAACCCATGATTATCGGACGATCAAGGCTGCTCCCTCTGCTTTGCAGCACCGCTCTGGCTTCTATCGCGATGGCCGGCAGCGCAGATGACAGCACAGACGACAAGTTTCAGGTCAACGCTCTTTTCGAACCCTCAGACGCTCAGCTTCGAGCCGAGGCCGAAGGACGCGTGATGATCTATGATGGCCTCGAATCGGACATTGTTGAGCACGCCCTCGACGAGGAATTTGACCGGCTCGAGCACATGATGTTCATCAACATCCGGCGCGAGCGACCCGATGGCATCGTGGCTGCTGATGACGACTGTTAGAGTATCGCTCTGAGAATCGCGCACCGGGTACTTGTTGCCAAGTACGAAGCTGCCCTCCCGGTGTCGGCGCCACGCAGGGGCGCGGGGAGTTGGCGTGGCGACGACCGTCCGGACAGAGCTGATCCCATTTCTGAAAAACAGGCTTTCCTAGTGGCTGGAAAAGTTGGTGTAACCAATCGCGATACGCTGACAAGTCTATCCAGTGCAATGAAACGACGGCCGGCAAGTTCGGCAGCCGCCGATCAGGCCACATAAACCAGAATCCAGAGACCCCAGACAAGGAAGCCTGCGCCGCTGATGTTGCCGAAGTGCGGGCCGGCTGGCAGCAGCTTCTCCAGCAGGACCAGTACCGCCAGGCCGACTATCCAGTAGAGATTCATGACACCGCCATAGAAAAGCAGCCCCATCACGACCCAGCAGCAGCCGACACAATAGGCACCGTGAACCAGGCCCATGCGCAAGGCGCCGGTGTAGCCCGGCCGCCAGTGGCGCGTCACGAACTCGACCGGCCCGCGGCAATGACGCAGGCACGCATGCTTGAGTGGGGTGAGCTGGTAGAGCCCCGCCGCGATTAACAGAATGCCGCTGAACCAGCGGCTAGCGCTACCCATCCCCATGTTCAACCAGCCCGCCTGGTCCAGCCACCAGTGAGCCAGGGTCGCCGCCAGGC
>JASFKW010000124.1:0-11137 GCA_050118435.1 Gammaproteobacteria bacterium
GCGCCGGGCAGAAAACAACGGCACGTCCTGACCTGGCGGTTATGATCACTTGCTTCATGTGGCTTGTAGGCTTTTGAGCGGCGCGTTGGCGCGTGGCACCGGACGCGATACGTTAGACAGTATCTCCGGCGAAGACAACCATGGCGGCATAGCAGCCAATGCTTTCCCTCACCGCCCTGTATCGAAGGGGAGGCGGAACTTGCGCCGGTAGACACCGGGCGTCAGGCCGGTGATGCGCTTGAACAGCCGGTTGAAAAAAGCCGCGTCTTCGTAGCCGATCTTCCAGCTGACCGCATCGACGGGCAGCTCGCTTTTCTCCAGCAGGCCCTTGGCGCGATCGATGCGAAGCTGCTGAATGTACGCGAGCGGCGCCAGCCCGGTCGCCTGCTTGAAGCGTCGCTTGAAGCTGCGGGCCGACAACCCTGACTGCGCCTCCAGCTCGCTAACCGGGTTGGGCTGCGAGTAATTCCGGCGCAGCCATTCCTGGGCCTGGCGCACGATGGCATCGCCGTGCTCGAGCGGCTCTCTGAAGCTCATGTAGGGCGACTGGCCGTCGCTGTGCCACTGCAGCAGGAAGAACTTGGCGGTCTGCAGGGCCGCCTCGCGTCCCGCGGTGCGGCTGATGACATAGAGCAGCAGGTCGTACCAGGTGGCGTGGCTGCCGGAGGTGATGAGGCGCCGGTCCTCCCCGGCCTCGACCAGAATCTTGTCGGGCTGCAGCGCGATGGCCGGATAATGTCGGCGCATGGTGTCCACGTAGGCCCAGTGGGTGGTGGCCATCTCACCGTCCAGCAGGCCGGTGTCGGCGAGCAGGATGGCGCCGGTGCAGGCGGCGCACACCAGCGCGCCGTCCCGATACCGCTGGACGATCCAGTCGCGCACGGCCCCATGTTTTCCGGCGAAGGTCTCACCCGGCTCCAGCCACAGGGATGGGATGAAGATGACGTCGGTGCGGGCGACGGCGGCGATCGAGGCATCCGGACTCACCGTCCAGCGGCTGAAGCAGGCCATGGGCTCGCCCGACTCGCTGACGATCTGCGGCCGGAACAAAGGCCGGGGCTGCCGCCGCTCGATCATGCTGTTCCAGGCCACACCGACGGTCGAGAGCAGCTCCATCGCGCCGAGCAGCGAAGAGCCGGCCTCCGGCGTAGCGAGCAGGCTGACGTGGATCATGGCGGCTCGGCCCCTGGCAGATATGCCCATATTTTGGTCTTTTTGCCGCTCAAAAGCACCCTGCGGCTGGCGTCATACTCGCCTCACCATCAACGAAGACGGGAGGTGAGCGACATGACCGCACAGACACAGACCCTCGATGAAACAAGGCTCGACGCCCTGGTGGGCACCATGGTTTCGGAGCTCGGCGCGGCGGCGACCGGCGCCCTCATTGTGGTGGGTGACCGGCTGGGCCTGTACCGGGCGCTGGCGCAACAGGGTCCGGCGAGCAGCACCGAGCTGGCCCGACGCACCGGCACCGCCGAGCGTTATGTGCGCGAGTGGCTGGCGAACCAGGCGGCTTCGGGCTACGTCGACTACGATCCGGCCGAAGACCGCTTCAGCCTCTCGCCCGAGCAGATCGCCGTGTTCGCCGATGAGAACAGCCCGGTGCTGCTGACCGGCGGCTATTACTCCATCAACGCCATCTACAGGGGCGTCGACACCCTGACCGAATGCTTCCGCAGCGGCGAGGGCATCGGGTGGGGCGCGCAGGACGGCTGCCTGTTCTGCGGCGTGGCGAAATTCTTCCGCCCGTCCTACAAGGCGAGCCTGGTGCAGGAATGGCTGCCGTCGCTCGACGGGGTGACCGCCAGGCTCGAGCAGGGTGCGCACGTCGCCGACGTAGGCTGCGGTTACGGCTCGTCGACGCTCATCATGGCAGAAGCCTTTCCGCGATCGCAGTTCACGGGCTTCGATTTTCACCCGCACTCCATCGAGCACGCGTGTGAGGAGGCCCGGAAGGCCGGTCTCGACAATGTCCGTTTCGAGGTGGCGCTGGCCAAGGACTACCCCGGTCGCTACGACCTGGTGACCTTCTTCGATTGTCTCCACGACATGGGAGACCCGGTCGGCGCGGCCGCGCACGTGCGCGACTCGCTGACCGCCGACGGCACCTGGATGCTGGTGGAGCCCTTTGCGGGCAACACACTGGCGGACAACCTAAATCCGGTGTCGCGGGCCTACTATGCCTTCTCGACCGCGGTGTGCACGCCCACCTCGCTCAGCCAGGAAGTGGGCCTGGCGCTGGGCACCCAGGCCGGCGAGAAGCGCCTGCGCGCGGTCCTCGCCGAAGGCGGCTTCCGCCACAGCCGGGTCGCGGCCCAGACGCCGTTCAATCTCATTCTCGAGGCCCGGCCCTGATGACCGCCGGGGCGATGGGAGCCGTCGCGCTCCCCTCTCGCCGTGGCTCCGCTCAGTCCAGGCTGAGCACGGGGGTGTAGGAGCCCAGGGACTCGCGAGCCCAGCAGGCGCCGGTGGCGGCCCGCTCCTCCGGCGTGCTGAAGCGATAGCGGTACAGCATGCCGCGCACATAGGCCGGTGGCTGCGCCGGAAAGGGATTTTCGGCAAACAGATCGAGCACCGGCTCCGAGCCTTCGAGCAGGCGGTAGAGCAGATCGCCCAGCCAGGGACTCCGGTAGGGCGATCCGAGGGCCGCGAACCACATCTGCCAGTCCAGCCGCGGCTGGTGCGGAATGCTCCAGCGTGGGCAGTGCTGCGGGTCGCCGGGCTTGTAGCGGAGCTCGTAGTCACGCCAGCGCTCGCCGTCCCGGGAGCCCTGCAGGATGATCTCGCGTCGGTCGGTGGTCATGACGCTGAAAAAGCCGTACAGGTTCGACACCCCGAAGCGCGACACCGCGCCCGCGACAGACGCCAGCGGCGCCGGCGGGTGGCCGGGTCCGAAGCGCTCCCAGGCCTGGATGAGATTTGACGGGACCACGACGATGGCCAGGATGGCGGCGCTCAGCGTGGCGGCCCGGCCGGCGCCGGTGATGCGCCGCGCCGCGCGCCGCTGCAGCACCGCCGGAAAGGCACCTTCGACAGCCCGGTCGTCGAACAGGAACAGACAGATGCACAGCGCCAGCAGGTTGAGGAAATGGTAGTTGCCGGTCAGCGCGATGGCGACCTGGAGCACGATGAAGCCCCAGGCCGCCACGAAGCGCGGCCGGCGTGGCAGGAACACCAGACAGGGCAGGATCAGCTCGATGCCGAGCATGGTGAACACCGAGAGCTGCTGAAACCACTCCGGCAGCTGGTGCGCGTACCAGGCCAGGGGTGTCGGCAGTGGCTGGGTCTCGTAGTGGAACTCCAGCGCGCTGAAATTGGCCCAGCTGGGATCGCGGCTGATGAGCTTGACCAGGCCGGACACCAGCATGAAGCGAAACAGCAGCCAGCGGTAGAGCCACACCACAATCCTCGATCCGCCGGTGAGGAATATGCCGAGAAAGCCCACCTCGAGCATCAGGGCGTCCGACTGGATGCCGCCGAACACCGGCATGGCGGTCCACAGGGCCAGGTACAGCACAAACGCCACCACCAGCATGGGCCGCGTCAGCAGATCGAGCAGCACCAGCAGCGCGGCCGCGGCGCCGATCAGCGAAGCGGTGATAAGCGCCGTATCCGAGCTGTTGAGCCAGAACAGGGTCGGAAGCTGCCAGAAGCCTTGGACGCCCGATGCCGGTACAGATGAGAGGTAATCGCCCAGGGGCAGAATGCCGTCGCTGCCGACCAGGCCGGTAATCTGAGTCGCGATCGATACGAAGCCCGCCAGGTAGAACAGGCCGAGCAGGCGCAAAAACAGCCAGCCGATGAGCCGATAGCTCGGCGGAAAGCGCTCGCGGCCCCACAGCAGCCGCGCCCACCGGTACGCCGCACTGCGGTGGCGGGCGATCAGGGCATAGGTGGTCTCCGCCAGCCAGGCGAATCCGGGAAGATGCCGGTACAGCCACAGGCTCGTCCCCTTTCCCGGCACCGTCGCCAAGACCCGAAAGGCTGCCTCGGCCCCGCTGGAGCGCTCCCCATCCGGCCCGAAGAGCGCGATGGCGCGCTCGAACGCCTCGACCGGCACCTCGGGATGCTCCGCGGCCACCGCCTGGTACGGCGCATAGCGCACGCGCTCGCCCGTCAGGCGCTGCCAGTAGCGCACCCAGTAGGCGCAGAAGCCGCAGTCGCCGTCGTAGACGAGCAGCGGCTGTCGGGAATGCGAATCGTTCACAGAAACGCCCGTGTCTGATGAAGCGGGATGCCCTGTTCTGATTGCGGACTCGGCCGCGCTGTCGAGCATGTCTCGGAACAGTTTAGCCAAACATCGAACAGCGTATTTGGGGCAGCAACGCGGCGATCGGGTAAGTGTTAACAGGCCCTAGAGGTTCGCACCGCTGCGGTCTAATCTGTCATTAGACTCCGGACAGTCCTGCCCCACGGGCGGCCCTGTGCCGTGGAGCCGCGGCGAAGGACGCGGGAAGTCTCAATAATGGGCGATCTGTTCTATCTGGCGTTGATCTGGTGTGGTGTGCTGCTCGGCCAGTGCCTGGCGGACCGGACCCAGCTCACGCCGGTATTGTGGTTTCTGGCCTTCGGTGCGCTGCTGGTCAATCTCGGCTGGCTGCCACAGGAAAGCTCGGAGTTCATCCGGGGCTTCTCCGAGCTCGGCATTATCCTGATCATGTTCGCCCTGGGTTTTGAGGAGAGCAGCGCCCAGTTCGTGAAGACGGTCAAGAAGGCCTGGGGCATTGCGCTGTTCGGGGCCGTGGCCCCCTTTCTCACCGCTTACTATCTTACCCTGTCGTTCTGGCAGGACCGGAACATGGCCCTGATGTGCGGCCTGGCGATGACCGCCACGGCGGTATCGCTGACCATGGTCTCACTGCGCAGCGAGAACCTGCACACCTCTCGCGCGGCCAGGGGCATCATGGCCTCGGCCGTGATCGACGGCGTCAGCTCCATGGTGCTGGTTGCGATCCTGGTGCCCATCGCGACCGGCGTCGGGCCCACCAGCATCGGCGACATCGCTCTGATTGTCCTCAAAGCCATGGCGTTCTTCGCCGTGGTGACGGCGATGGGCATCTGGATCTTTCCGCACAACATTACCCAGGGTTTCTGCAGCCGCATTCCCGTGGTCAGAAGCTACGGCGTCAAGCACCTGATGGAGTTCAGCCGCGGCGAGCAGACGACGCTGGTGGTCCTGCTACTGGCGGTGGTCGTCGGCATCGCGGCCTACGCCTTTGGTTTCCACCCGGCCGTCGGCGCCTACATGGCCGGCCTGGTCCTCAAGGAGGAATACTTTCATTTACAGGATCATCCCCGGGTCAACAGCTATCTCGACACCAAGCGCATCGTCGACAACGTGGCCTTCTCCTGGATCGGCCCCGTCTTCTTCGTGGAGCTCGGCAGCAAGCTGGTGCTGGACACGGAAGTCTTTCTGTCGGTCGTTTACCCCAGCCTGATTCTCATCGCCGGTCTTGCGGTGGCGCAGGTGACCTCGGCCGGACTGGCGGCACGTTACCTCGGTAACTTCGAGCCGCGCGAAAGCGTCCTGATCGGACTCGGCATGCTCGGGCGCGCGGAGCTCGCCTTCGTGGTCATGGACATCGCCTACGTGGAACACGCCATCATCACCCGGGCGGCGTTCTACACCCTGATGTTCACGGCCTTCGCGCTCAACGTCGCCGTCCCGGTCTCGATCCGCCTCTGGAAGCCCTACTACAGCGCGGTGGAGGACTGAGCATCTCAGTCCGGCGCGACGGAAAAGCGCAGGAAATAGTTGCTCCTGAGGAAATCCCGGTCCTCCACCAGCCGGAAGCCGGCGGCTTCGATCTCACGCACCACCCTGGCCTCACCGGCGCGCACGTGGCTCATCACCCAGGGTGAGCTGAGACCCGGGATCTTCCGGAAATCGATGACCACGACGCTGCCGTCGGGTTTCAGGGCCCGAAGAATGGATTTCATCGTCGCCTCGGCGTGCTCGAAGTGATGGTAGGTATCACAGATAAAGGCGAGGTCCACGGAGTCGGGCGACAGCATCACGTCCGTTGGCGAATTGACAATGCCTTCCACATTGCGCTGACCCAACTCCCGGCTGATGCGCAGGATGTTGTCGACGAACGCGGGCGAAATGTCGACGGCATAGACCCGGCCGGACTCCCCGACCGCGGTGGAAAACAGCCGGGTGAACAGCCCGGTCCCCGCGCCGATGTCCGCCACGGTCATGCCCGGCTGGACGCCCGTCGCCACGACGATGTGGTGACGCCGATCGTAGATCTCACGCCCGGGCCGCTCGAACCGGCGCCTCCAGGCATCGAAGTCCGGGTCCACGAAGGGCCGGTTGATGGGTGCGGGGACCGCCCGCTTCTGTGCATAGCCCGTCGGCACTGCGAGGATGTTGAGCTGAAACAGGACGAGACACGCCGCCCCGATCAGCCCGCGAAAGCTCATCGGCCGCTTCCTCCGGCCGGCCCCGACTCAACGCGCTCGGTCGGTTGGACACACACGGCTGTCCTCCTCGAGGTCCGTAGTTTGCCGGCGGCATTGCGCGGAAACATCGGGTCTGGCGGAATCTGCGGTGTCGCGCCGGAATCCGGGGGTGACCGCCGGATTCACGGCATCACGCACCGGCAACCTGCGCCAAAAATCGGGCAAGCTCCCTTTCCATCCAGAGGCCGCCGTCGGCATTTCCACGCTCCATCTCCGATTCCGCCGCCGGATTGTTCGGCGGACCACCACTTCCACATCTGCAATGTTGGTCTTTGCCGAATAAACCGGAGTCCCCAACAGGGTCAGCCCCGGGGCACAGCGCGGCGGCTCCCCTGAAGTATAGGCCTTCTGCCGTCCTCCGCTGTCCGTGGCATAAATCTTGTACCGGCTTGGACAGCGCTGGCGGCCGAGCCCGGTGTCCCCATCCCCGGGCTCCAGCCGACGCCGGCACGGGATTCTGGACGTGACCGCTCGCCCGTCGCCCCCAGGAACCATCGACAAACCTTGCACGAGGCAACCGGAGGTGAAGCGTGAAAGACCCGACTGATCCGCACAGGGTGCAGAACAGGGCGGCAGCCGAGCCGGACTGCCCCCTGGGCTTGAGCCGCCACGCTTGCGGCCTCAGAGGCGGTGACCCGGACCCGCACGCGGACGCCACCTACAGCGAGGCGCGCAGGCAGGGCATCTATCTGGCCGCGTGCATCATCGACGAGGTGGCGGCTCTGGGCGCCGACAGCCCCGAAGCGGTGGTCGACGAGATCCGCAGACGCATCTGCGAGCTGGTGCGGGATGAATTCAACGGTTACGCCGCACAGGGGCACGAGCGCGGCTGAGAGCGCGAACACCAACCGGGGGTGGCATCCAGCGCCTGCTCTCCCCGACGGTTTTTTTACTTTTTTTCGGCTTTCACTAGACTTTTCCTGCGGAAGCTCAGGGTTTGCGGCAAACGACGCGGGGCTTTCCGGCACAGGAGAACGCACCGGGGGGCGGCCGGCCAGCCGCCCTTTCCGATTCATCAGCTGACAGGGTCGGTCATAGCCATGTCGCAGCGGCGTGCTGACAGAAATTTGGAGATTATCAGAGACCTGGGCTTCGGCAACAAGGTCATGCGCGAGAGCGCGCTGCGGCTGCTCAACCGGGACGGCACCTTCAACGTTTCCCGCGGCGGCCTGCCGCTGTTCAAGTCCCTGAACCTCTACCAGGCGCTGCTGAACATGCCCTGGTGGCAGTTCAACCTCACCTTCATCGGCCTGTATCTGCTCACCAACCTGCTTTTCGCCGGCCTCTACTTTCTCTGCGGCGCCGAGGCCCTGAGCGGTCTGCAGGGGCTGGGCACCGGCGAGCGCCTGCTACAGTGTTTCTTCTTCAGCGTGCAAACGCTTACCACCGTGGGCTTCGGCCACATCTCGCCGCAGGGTCTGGACGCCAACCTGCTGGTGGTTCTGGAGGCATTCCTCGGGTTGTCGGGGTTCGCCGTCGCCGCCGCGCTCATGTTCGCGCGTTTCGCCAGACCCCGGGCGCGGATCCTGTTCAGCAATTGCGCGGTGATCGGCCCCTACCACGGCACCACCTGCTTCGAGTTCCGCATCGCCAACGGCTCACCGAACGAGCTGATCGAAGTCGAGGTGCGCATCCTGCTGTGCATGACGGAAACCAACGACGGCGTGCGAACGCGTCATTTCCACCAGCTGCGCCTGGAGCGCAGCAAGGCCGCCTTTTTCCCCCTCGACTGGACCATCGCGCATCCCATTACCGAGGACAGCCCGCTTTACGGTGTGACCCCCGAGGATCTCGCCAGACAGGATGCCGAGTTCCTGGTGCTGATCAACGCCATCGACGACAACTATTCGCAGACCGTGCACGCCCGCTCCTCCTACAAGTGGAATGAGATCGTCTGGAGTGCGCGCTTCAAGGACATGTACCGGCACACCCGCAACGGGCGTATGAGCATCGATCTGAAGCGTATCCACGATATTCAGCAGGTCGGGGCGCCGGTGGCACCGAATCAGACCATCTGGAATTTCTGAGACGGCAGCCGGGCTGCAGCACCGGTATCCGTTATCCGCCGGTCCTCAGACCGGCCCGCCGCGGGCGGACGACGCCCTGAATCAGCTCATTCATTTCCTGAATTATTTTTCCGGCACGCCGATAACCGCCACAGTTTGCCGAGCGTGGGTCCTCTGCGGGCCCGTCGAGTTGATCAGCGTGCTGCACGTCGTCGTGATGAATGCCAAAGGCGGCTCGGGTAAAACCACGGTCGCCACCAACCTGGCCAGTTACTGCGCCTCGCAGGACTATCCCACCGTGCTGTTCGATTATGACACCCAGGGCTCCAGCAGCCGCTGGCTCAGGGCGCGCCCCGGAAACGCGTCCCGGATCCGTGGCGTCGCCGCCTTCGAGCCGGCTCGGCACGGCCACGCGCGCGCCTGGCAGCCGCGGGTTTCGGAGCACACGCGCTACGTCATCAAGGATACGCCCGCCGGACAGAGCGGCACCCTGCTGCTCGATCGAGTGAGTGAGTCGGACATCATCCTGATCCCAGTGCTGCCCTCAGCCATCGACATCCACTCCACCGCGAATTTCATCCGCGAGCTGCTGCTGCGGGGCAAGGCGCGGGCGCTCAGGAAACAGATCGGCATCGTCGCCAACCGGACCCGGGCCCGCACCCGATCGCTGAGAAACCTCGAGCGCTTTCTGCGCAACCTGGATATACCGGTGATTGCACGGGTTCGGGATACCCACAATTACCTGCACGCCGCGGCGCAGGGCATAGGCGTTTGCGAGCTCGCCGGTGCCGCCGGCAGGCGGGACCGAGGTCCCTGGGAAAGCATTCTAGGCTGGATTCAGCAGTTCGACCGGGCGCCAGCCGCCCTTTCCCCTGCCCGGCAGGTCGCCGAACAACACTGACGATCCCTGGGGCCCGGCGGCGGTTGTGTCAGGCCGCCCACAGGGCTGTGTTCATGATGGCCCGCTCAGCGACCCGGTCTTCAATGCACGTCCGCCGACTGGACGCTCACGGCGCCTGCTTGTCCAGGGGCTGCACGATGGTGAACGCCCCGCGGATGTCGCCCTTCTTGAACCCGCGCGCCTGGTCCTGCGGGTAGAGCGCATCGAGCCTGGCTTTGACCGGCTCGCCGAGATTCTCGCCGTGACAGACCAGGCACAGGTCTCCCGTCGGAATGGCCTTCATGTAGCGGAACGTTTTTTGGTCATCCTGTTCGACGACCTCGTAGTGTTCCAGCCCGGCGGCGGGCTCACCCTCGGCTTTACGGGTCTCGAAGCTTTCGAGCACCGCTCGCTCCCAGGCGTCGGGAGCGTTGGAAGGGTTACGCACCTTGAGGCTGGTGCGCCCGACATCCCAGCCGCTGCTCGCAGACATACGCTCCGCGATCTGCGGCGCCTTTTCGTTGCACACGGCGATCGCCTTCACCGGCCCGCCCTCCTGCATCGCCTGTTGCAGGGCCCCCTTCAACTGCTCCATGAAGTCCCGGACCACCGCGCGGCTCTCCTCCACCCGTGGAGGGGGGGCCTCTGCGGCCGACGAAAACAGCGGGATTGTCAGCATGAAGCCCATCACAGTTGTCCTGCGCATCACCTCTCTCCTTCCGATCCAAGACAGTCCGAGAGCACCATAGGAGATTCAGCCGGCTTTGACAACGGCAAGAAGCTCGATTACAAGGTCCGCTTTGTCTGGGAGAGCTGCGGTGCTGCGACTGCGCGACCTGGGACCGGGCATAGTGATCGCGGCGACCGGTCTCGGTGCCGGCGATCTGATCGCGGCGTCCGTGGCCGGCGCAAGGTACGGCAGCGCCGTGCTCTGGGCGGCCGTGCTCGGCGCCCTGCTCAAGTTCACCCTCAATGAGGGTCTGGCGCGCTGGCAGCTGGCCACCGGCACCACCCTGCTGGAGGGCTGGGTCAGACGGCTGCCCCGCTTCTGGTCGGCCTATTTCTTTCTCTACCTGGTGTTCTGGAGCTTCATCGTCGCCGGAGCGCTGATGGCGGCGACGGGACTGGCGCTGCACGCCCTGCTGCCCGCCGTCAGCGTCGAGGCGGCCGGAGCGCTTCAGTCCATCGTCGCCGCGGCGCTGGTCATATTCGGGCGCTACCGCCTGCTCGAAATCCTGATGAAATGCTTCATCGCCATGATGTTTGTCGTGGTGCTGTACTGTGCGATTGCGCTGCGACCGGACTGGTCTGCCGTGGTCTCCGGAATATTGCTCCCTCGCCTGCCGCAAGGGTCGTTGCTGTTCCTGCTGGGCGTGATGGGTGGCGTCGGCGGCAGCGTGACCCTGCTCAGCTACGGATACTGGATCCGCGAGCGCGGCTGGACGGGACCCGGGCAGCTCTCCCGGGTGAGGAACGACCTCTGGGTCGCGTACGCTCTGACCGGCCTGTTCGCCGTTTCGATCATAATCATCTCGGAAACCGTGGCACCGGAGCTCATGCAGGGCGGCAGGATGGTGTTGGCGGTCGCCGACCGCCTGGGCGCGACGGTGGGCGATTTGGGGCGGTGGTGCTTTCTGATCGGTTTCTGGGGGGCGGTGTTCAGCTCCATGCTGGGGGTATGGCAGGGGGTCCCCTATCTTTTTGCCGACTTCATGCACGAGTGGCGCCGCCCGGGCGACGCGAAGGCAATCGATACGCGCTCAACCGCCTACCGCGCCTATCTGGC